>JAMQPI010000479.1 GCA_023717565.1 Pyrinomonadaceae bacterium
GTAGCGTCGGGTCAACGGTAGGTTACGCACAATGTCAACGGTCATTACACACAATCATGAGTAGTGGCGCACCGTTGACCCGACGCTACCGCGCTACGGTACTGACTTCATGACACTCCCGGGCGTTTTCGTATTCTATGTAGCGACGGATTCAACCTTTCGCTCACGGACCACCGTCCACAAAACGAGCGCGCCAACCAGATCGAGCACGCCCAGACAAATGAAGAATGGTGTGTAGCCGATCGTGACGACCAGGGCGCCGATCAGAAGATTGAAGATCAGCACCCCGGCATTGCCGAAAGTGCCGGCCATCCCTGCCACCGTGGCGACCTCGTTTCTTTTGAAGAGGTCAGACGACATTGTGATCACGGTTACAGAAAGTGTCTGGTGGGCGAAGCCGCCCAGGCAGATAAGCGCGATCGCGGTGTACGGGCTTTCCACGAAACCAACAAAACCCATACACACCATCAGGCACGCGCCCAGGGTAAAGGCGCCTCGTCGCGCGTTGATCAAGCTGAGGTTGGCGTATTTTTGAAGTGCAATGCTGACCGTGCCTCCAAACATGGAACCGAGATCGGCGGCCAGGAAGGGAAGCCAGGCGAACAACGCGATCTGCTTCAGGTCGAAATTTCGAACGCTGCTCAGATAAAGTGGCAGCCAGAAAGTCAGCGTGCCCCAGGTTGGATCCGCGAGAAAACGTGGTAAGGCGATCCCCCAAAAGTTGCGTTGCTTCAGAATCCTGATAATCGAAGGACGGGTCCCATCGTCTTGCAGGTGCTGCTCCTGCCCTGAGGAAATATATTCGCGCTCTTCCTCTGAAAGTTTGGGATGCTTGCTCGGCGACTCATAAAGCCAAAGCCAAAGCGCAACCCAAACCAGGCCCACCGCGCCGGTGGCAACGAAGGCCATTTGCCAGTTGTAGACCAGGATGGCCCAGGCCACCAGAGGAGGCGCGAGCATTGAGCCCACCGAAGCTCCGATATTGTAAACACCGCCGGCGAGCCCGCGCTCCTTTGCGGGAAACCATTCTGAAAGCGCTTTGACACCCGCCGGGTTGGCTGAGCCTTCAGCCAGTCCCAGCAATCCACGAAGCACGGCAAAGGCCTGCCAACTACCAGCCAAGCCATGGGCCATACTTATGAAAGACCACGCCGTTGCGAAAATGGCGAAACCTCGTTTCAGACCGAGCACGTCCAGAACGTAGCCGCACAAGGGTTGCAACATGATCGCGCCCTGGAAAGCTCCTATGATCCACGAGTATTGTTGCGTTGTGATCTGCAGGTCCTTGAGTAAGGTCGGAGCGGCGACTCCAAGTGTGGCTCGCGTCAGGTAGTTGATCATGGCGCCGAGCATGACGAGTCCGATCATCCACCATCTGAGTCGTTTGATCTTGAGTCTCACTTTGTTCCTTTGGTAGTGTGCTGCCTCGAATTCGGCCTTCGGAATCAAATTCGAAAGCGCGGGTCAGCACGAGACGGCTGTTTAGGTTCCGGTGGCAAGTCTGCGGAACGTTCACACTTTAGTTGTGGTCGCGAACAAAACAAGCTTGGCTTTTGAACTCGAAGAGTAAAAAATCAACCTAACCTGCTAAGAGATTACCGGGCGCAAAGAAGCCTGCAGGAAGAGTCGGTGAATAATAAAGGATTTACAATTTGGTGCAACCTCGATTTTGCGCCGGGCCATGTTTCCGAGCGCGACATGTTAATAGAGGGTGTCGGCGCTCATCGGTTGGAGCTGTTTGAAAGCGGCGACAATGGCAGCGCTGGTAAGTCGCGCGAGGCTTTGCAGCTAGCCGAGATTGCTTTTGGATCCCCCGCCGCTGAGACGGCTAGCCAATGTGAAAACCTGCTTTGGATTCATTTGGATACCGCGGGCTACACAAGTTTTGATCGCGCCCACATCAAACAGTTGTTGATTCAAAAAGGCACAGCTCTGACCAATAGTTCTGCTGTCTACGATGAGCCTTGTGCGCAGCATCTCCTGGCAATGATCCTGGCTCTGGCTCGGGGACTACCGGCTGCGCTGGACGTGCAGCGTGGCGATAAGTCCTGGCCCATGCAGGCGCTGCGTTCCAGCGTCAGGCTCCTCAACGGACAAACAGTCCTGATTCTGGGCTTTGGCGCAATTGCCCGCCGCCTGGTCGAATTGTTACGCCCGCTCGAAATGAATCTGATCGCCGTTCGCCGCGATATCAGAGGGGACGAATCAGTGCCGGTGTTCGAGACTTCCCGAGTAGACGAATTGCTGCCCGAGGCGGATCACATTGTCAACATCTTGCCGGCGAACGAAGATACTAACCTTTTCTTCAACGCAAAACGGTTGGCGAGTCTTAAGCAGGGAGCAGTGGTCTATAACATCGGGCGCGGTACAACCGTCGATCAGGATGCCTTGTTGAGAGAGTTGCGCGGCGGACGCATCGCCGCCGCTTATATTGATGTCACTCAGCCCGAGCCACTGCCACCGGATCATCCATTGTGGGAAACACCAAACTGCTTTATCACGCCGCACACCGGGGGTGGTCACGATAAAGAAAAGGAACGACAGGTAAAACACTTTCTTGATAACTTGCTACGATTTGAAAAGGGTGAGCCCCTCCGCAACCGTATCTGGTGACTGTCTAGTACGCGCACTTCGTGTTGTCCGCTTTAACATAGTAAGGCTTGAAGTTCGTAGCTTTCTTGTCCATGCAGCCGACGAGGTTTAGCACTTCGACCATCCGAAACTCCGTGGGATGGCTTTCTGCCTGGAGTGCGATGAAGCCTTCGCTCAGCAACTCGCCGGAGCGATTGGCGAATTCAGGGCTCTTTATATCTCCACCCAATTGCGGCTTTGTGTAGGTGATTACCGGCACGCCTTCTACGAAATGAGTGATCCGTTCCGAGCCTAGTACCTCCGCCACCACTCTTACCCACTGCTCGCCGTGATAGGTTTTGGCTTTCAACTGGAAGCAATGCGGCGTATAGAGTGCCCCGTCCATGACGATGTTCGTGCCCGGGGTACAAACGTTTCCATTCGGACGTTCGTGCACGCCGTCGCCGCCGAGGAGTTGAACCTCCAGGGAGGTGGGGAAGTCCTGGTCCAATCCCATGCTCTCAGGAGACTGTGAATGGACCATGATGCCGTTGTTTCGCAACGCCCACTCCGGAGAGCCTTTCGCTTGTTGCCCGACAAACCTGTACTCCACGGCTACCAGGTAGTAAGAGAATTTGTTTTTGTAGAAGAGATGGCCAAACTGCCCGCTCAGTGTGTCGTACTTATCGTAAGAGATCTTTAGTAATCCATTCTCCACGCGAAACGTATCGCCGAAGTTCTCGCCTATTTTGTGTTTTGTAATCTTGACAGTCCAACCCTGCAGATCCTTTCCATTGAACAGTTGGATCCAATCTTTCTTGTCGGCTTTGGCAGCGGCGTCCTGGCCGAAGGTTACGAGCGCCGTGAGTGCGACGATCGCGATGATTGCATTGATTCGGAAACGCATCCTAAGTATTTACCTCAGTTCGCAGATTAACCGGCCCCAACTCAAGGCAGTGGCAGCCATTGTTATTCGCCACATTTAGTTAGCGACACATTGTCACAAACGTCTCAACGAGAACCTTGACGCACCAGCCAAGCCTGTTACGCTACAGACATGCCTGCGAAGAAATCACTCACATCCAAGAACCTCGCCGTGCCAGTTACGCTCATAGAACGCAGAATCTATCTAATTCGAGGCCAGAAAGTAATGATTGATTCTGACTTGGCCGAGCTCTACGGCGTTGAGACAAAGATATTGAATCGCGCCGTGCGCCGTAACCTTGAACGGTTCCCCGAAGATTTCATGTTCCAGCTAAAGAAAGATGAAGCAGAATCTTTAAGGATCCAAATTGCCACCTTAATGCCGTCTGGTCGCGGAAAGCACAGAAAGTATCTTCCGTATGTTTTCACGGAGCAGGGCGTAGCGATGCTTTCCAGCGTGTTGAACAGCAAGCGGGCGATAGAGGTCAATATCGCCATCATGCGGGCCTTCATGAAGCTACGGCAGATGCTCGAATCAAACGAACAGCTCAACCGGAGGTTTATTGCCGTCATCAGAAAACTAAGTGAGCATGATAAGTACTTTACGGTTGTTTTTGACGAGCTGAAAAAGCTAACGACCCAACCAACTTCATCCCGCCGGCAGATAGGATTTAAGACTAACGAAAAAGAGTAGCCATAGAAGGTGACCAATTTGCACCTTAGAATTTGTTCCAGCGTCAATCAAGGGCGCGGTTCCCGAAAACCTGCCCTTTAGGTTTTGAGTTTCACACCTTCCGGATCCCACTCAAGTGAACGTCCTTCGAAGTAGCTCAGATTAGTAGCGAGCGCTGGACCGGCTGCACGAAAGCCGAACACCGCATCCTCTACCACAGGTTTGCGAGTGCGCACCGAGTCGAGAAAATTGGCCAAGTGATCCGCCAGGTCGTTGTACCCCTGGGGCGCGACATAAACTTCCTCTCTGGTTGCGTTTAATTCTTTCAGGTTCTCAGGATACTTGGTGCGATACTCTTTCTGAATGACGTCCTGCATAGTTTTCGGATAGGTGTTTGTGCTGAGACCTGGCTCCTTAGAGAGCGGTTTGCGAGTGATAGTTACGCCCCTACCTATCGTCATCACACCTTCGCTGCCCACAAACCTGAAACCTTCTTCCCCGCCGCCGCCGTCCGCAAAGTTGACCTTGAGCGAGAGGTTGAACGCGGGATGCGCTGTCGTTTTCGGGTACTCATAAATTCCCAGCATCACATCCGGCACGTCGCGACCGTCTTTCCAGTAGCGCAGTCCTCCGGTGGACATGACGCGGATCGGGCCATTGGAACTGAGGACGAAGTGCAGGCCGGAGAAGAGGTGTACAAACAAGTCGCCCGCAACACCGGTGCCGTAGTCGCGATAGTTGCGCCAGCGGAAGAAACGAACGGCATCGAAAGGCATCTTCGGAGCCCGCCCGAGGAAGCGCTCCCAATCAACAGTTTGCGGGGAGGCGTCGGGCGGCAGGGTGTACTGCCAGGCCCCGAGGGCAGTGTTGCGATTCCACCATGCCTCGACCAGGTTCAGTTCTCCAATAGCGCCGGAGTTGTAAAGGTCTTTTGCCTTTTGGTAGACAATCGAACTGACGCGCTGACTTCCCACTTGCAAAATCTTGTTTGTGTCGCGCGCCGCTTCGATTAGAGCCTTTCCCTCATTCAGGTTTTGCACCATTGGCTTTTCGAGATAGACGTCTTTGCCTGCTTTCATAGCGTCGATCGCGATCTTAGTGTGCCAGTGGTCAGACGTGGCGACTATCACCGCATCGACGTCGGAGCGCGCGAGAACCTCGCGGTAATCGCGTGTGGTAAAAAGTTGCTTGCCCCATAACTCCTGCGCGCGCGCGAGTCGTCCGTCGTATAGATCAGCTACCGCGACTACTTCGACACCCGGTCCGAGTGGCGTGGGATTGTCAGTTGCCGGCCCGGAGCGTCGCAAAGCCGCATTAGTATCACCTGTTCCTTGACCGCCCACGCCGATCGTAGCGATCTGAATTCGGTCGTTGGGCGATGCTGTTTGCGCTTGCTGCTGCCTGGGCTCTATCAGGTATGTTCCCATTGAACCCAGGACGTCTCGAGAAGCCCCGGCTGCTAATGTGGTCGCTGTTGCCAGTTTTATGAAATTCCGTCGCGAGGTTCCTTTGGGTTCATCCATATCTTCCTCCTGAAAGTTGACGCTGCTAAGTGAGGTTATTGATCCTCCGACAGCGAGCGAATCCTGATCTTGCGGTACCAGGCTTCTTCGCCGTGGTGCTGCAAGGCGACGAAGCCTTCCCGATTCTGCGCAAATCGCGGGAAGTCTTTGAATTTGGCTTCAGCGATCAACTGCTTCAATTGGTCGCTGCCCAAGTCGTATTCCAATACCTTCTTCCCGTTGAGCCAGTGCTGTACGTGACCGTTGTGAACGATGACCCGAACCTTATTCCATTCTCCGGCCGGATGAAGACGCTTGTTGACCGGAGCAATCAAGCCGTAGAGAGAGCCAGCAGAAGTCTTCGGATCTTTGCCATCATTGTGTTTGGCGTCATCGAGAACCTGCATCTCGGGCCCGGTATTCCATGTTTCGTCGAAGTCCTCAGAGACAAGATAGATGATTCCGCTGTTGCCGCCCGGCGCGACCTTCCACTCAAGTTGCAACTCGAAGTCTTGATACTTTTCCCTCGTGATAAGGTCGCGGGATTCACCGCCAACAATGGTTGCAAAGGTCGCACCGTCTACCTTCCACGCCTTGTCGGGAAAGCTGTCTTGTTTGAACCCGCGCCAGGCATCCGTTGATTTTCCATCGAACAGGACTTTCCATTTTCCTTTCTTGGCCATCGCCGGGCCGCAACTGATCGCCAAGATGAGCAGTAACCCTGCGAACCTATTTATCATCTTCAATCTCCTTCGAAGGGGTATGGAACCGAGGCCGGCTGAAAAACCAAATACGATCCACGAAATCACACGAAACCGCACGAAACGGATGTCTGCTTTCGTGCGGTTTCGTGTGACGTCGTGGATCGCTTGCCTGTTTCCATTGTTGCTTTCCGGTGTTTCAGCAACCTGCTAAGTCTGATCATTGTTTGAGGACGGGATAAACTGTCGGAGCCAATTACGCCGGCTGGGATCGTCCGGGGCGACCACGACTTTGGAGAAGCAGCCATCGGCGACTCGTTTCAAGTCAACGAGCCAGTCGGGTTCTATCAAGTAACCGGTGATTGACTCGTCCCCGAGCTCTCTCTCCGGATACTGATGGTTCCACTCGACAAGAACCGCATTGCGCCAAAACGCATCACGCCCAACGATCTCAATTCTGATCTGGCCATTCATGATATTTTGGGTGTGCCCAATAGGTTGTGTGATACCTCATTAGGCAACGGACTCTGCGATGGAACCGGATGTTAACACGATTCTTTGCCTTTCATACTCTCGGTATGCTAGATACAGGCCGCGAAGAGTATCCGCAGATTACGTGGATTAAAGATTTGGCCCTGGGCCTTGGGTCTTTGGCCTATGAAATCAATACGCGGCTGAGTGTAACCAAGGCCAAAGGCCCAACGCCAAAGCCCATTTTCTTAATCTGCGTAATCTGCGGATAGTTTTGCCCACTGCCTATGAAGAAAAAACTCAACATCGCGATGATCGGCTACAAGTTCATGGGCAAGGCGCACAGTAATGCCTGGAAACAGGTGAGCCGGTTTTTTGAAACGCCGCTTGAGCCCGTGATGAAGGTCGTTTGCGGACGCAACGAGGAGCAGGTAAAGGAGGCTGCACAGAGATTCGGCTGGCAGGAGTACTCCACGTCGTGGGAAGAGGTGGTTGCAAGAAAGGACATCGATGTTGTTGATATCTGCACTCCGGGTGACAGCCATCTGCCAATCACCCTGGCGGCTGCCGAAAACAAGAAAGCCATCTTGTGTGAAAAGCCTCTGGCAAACACCATCACTGAAGCCGAGCAGATGCTTGCGGCGGTCAAGCAGAATGCCGTCATACACATGATCTGCCACAACTATCGGCGCGTGCCGGCTGTGACTCTCGCCAGACAATTAATAGATGACGGAAGTCTCGGCGAGATCTTTCACTATCGCGGTACCTACCTGCAAGATTGGCTCGTCAATCCAAACGTTCCACGTGTCTGGCGAGTTGAGAAGGCCAAAGCTGGATCGGGAGCCCTGGGCGATATAGCGTCTCACTCCGTCGATCTCTCCCGTTATTTGGTTGGCGAAATCACCGAGGTTGCAAGTCTGCTCAAGACCTTTATCAGCGAGCGACCAGTGGAACCAGGAAGCTCGACGATGGCGCCGGTTGACGTAGACGATGCGGCGCTCTCACTGGTGAAATTTGATAGCGGGGCAGTCGGTACCATTGAGGGATCGCGCTTCGCCACAGGGCGCAAGAATTACAACCGATTCGAGATAAACGGCAGTCGCGGCAGCATCGCTTTCAATCTCGAGCGTCTGAATGAATTGCAGTTCTACAGCGAGGAGGGAGCCAACAGCGGGTTCAGGACAATTCTCGCTACCGAGCCAACCCATCCCTACTTCGGTGGTTGGTGGCCACCGGGACACATCATTGGCTACGAACACAGCTTCACGCACACAGTGCTGGATCTGATTAAGGCAATCGATGAACAGAAGATACCCACGCCAAACTTTGAGGACGGCGTGCGCAATCAGAAAGTGCTGGATGCTATCGAAAGGGCTTCTGGGTCGCAACGATGGGAAGCAGTGGATTAGTGATTTACCACTCAAGAAACAGTAATTCGCAGGTTGGGAAGGGCACAATCAAATGTCCGATATGCTTCAGCTTGTCGTCGAGATTGGAAAGGCTCAATGTGCGACGTTACGGGTAATATCATTGCTTGAGTGTTGGCCATCTCGACGACAAGCTGAAGCATATCGGACATTTGGTTGTGCCCTTCCCAACGCGCGAAGTTTTGCATGTTAGCAGTCCACTGAACGTAATGACTTGTGTACATACTTCACGGACAGATTTCCTCAGATTGTCGATCAGGGCTCTAAGAGCGGAATGGCTCTCTACCGGTTCCTTGTGAGGGAATGTCCTGAGACGCGAGTACCTGGTGCTGCAGAGCGTACATGCAGGCTGCCGCCTGGTCTATGCAACGGGTAAAGGCGATAGAGCCCTGCAGGATTGGTTTGAGGCGAACGGCATCCTGAATTCTGGCGGGCGGGTACTCATGTTCCACGATGAGCTGTGTGTTGGCTACGTCCAAATCCAGTAACTCACGCGCGGCAAGCTGATGATCGAGCCAGTCTACCGTCCGATTTTGCAGGTATGCCAGCGGGTCATGTCTCGCTGTTCCCGGTAATTCGTGCTCGCAGAGAACCGTCTGCTTCAACCAGGCGTTTGCCTGATCCGGCGGGTTCTCAGAGGGCTTGCCATCCTTCCAATCGCCACGCTGGATCGTCTGCCCACCGTATCCCCACGCCGCGACGCCCTGCGCATTGATAACCTGTCCCTTGACGTGGAACCCACCTATGAGAAAGTTGTAGCCGGCATCCTTCAAGTACTGAAAGATCGAACGCGTGTCCTGGCCCATTAAGATTGCATGCGAAGGATCGTAGTGGATGCGGAATTGATCACCGACCCCAGCCTTCTCACAAATCCGGTGCAGTGCAATCCAGGTGCCCGGGGTGTACGCGATGTTGTTGTGAAAGTTATCGTTGGTGGTCCAGCCAGGCATTGGACACTGTTCCACTCGGAAGGTAAGTCCCCGTGCTTTTGCTTCCTTCAGCAAGGGAACGAAATGATCTTCGAAGTCCAGCAGGTTCTGATCCATGCTGCGGGTCTGGTTCCGGCCCACGAATCCGCAGACCGCATCGACTCCCAGCATTGTCGCGGCATCAAAGACCCGCAGCATGAACTGCCGTTTCTTCTCTCTAATACCCGCGTCGTCATGCAGCATATTGTCGAAGTAGCCGAGGTCTGAGAGTCCGATTCGATGTTCGGACAGGGCATTAAGGACACGAGTGGCCCGAGTCGGATTGAAAGGCTCCCTCAAATCGAGAGTATTGGCCACCGGATCAAGCATGGCTTCCTCCGGAACATCCGCTTCGCTCGGATGAAGCGCAGCTGAGAGCTGGATGTTGTCTGCTCCGAGCTCGCGAGCAAAGGCCACCCAATCTTCAATAGCGCGATCGGGGTCAGCGTCTCGGATTTGTCGAGGAGTTAACTCTTGCAGGGCGGCCGTCAGGATGCCGATCTTCATGTACTGGGGATTGAATGGTTTGATTGGCATCTTTGTTCAACCAGCCCAGCACTGCTCAACCACAGAACCATTTGCCGTAGCCAATGGGTCCTAAGTTCAACAGGCCTGCAACTACTCAACCACAGAACCATTTGCCGTAGCCAATGGATCCTTAGTTCAACAGGCCGGCAACTACTCAACCACAGAACCATTTGCGGCACCAGCTTTTAATAGCCGTTGACTAGCCTGAGTAGCTCCGGGCCTGGTTGAACTTGGCATCCATTGGCTACGGCAAATGGTTCTGTGGTTGAGCAGTCCTACGGGGCTTTGAATCCGTTGGTTGCTCCCCACCAACCACGCTGACTTACGATTTGAACATGCGGTTGAGCTCTTGTACCTGCTCATTCGATGCGCGCTCATCTATAGGGGTCTGAAAGAGAGCGGCTGTCAAATTGGAGAACATAAAGTGCAAATCCCGCGCTAGATCGTCGGTCGGAGCTAATCTCAAGTTGAGCTGTACCTTACTCAGATCCAATGGAACGCCGAGTGTAGATCCATCCAGCGTTGAAAGACTGAAGTAAAGGACACCTACGAAGCTCAGTGGTCCGGTTGACTCGATTACTGGTCTACCTAATTCATCAACCCGAGGACTGCCAAAGGGTTGGAGCCCGGGCTGGAGATCAGTCTCCGGCCCTTTTTCCTGCTCTATCTTCTGACTCGACGTAGATGTTTGGCTCGTCTGCGCTGTTCCGCTGAGCAATTGCCGGCGCACCGGCGCCGCACCCATACCTCCCTGACCTGCGACGAGGCGTGCTTCAACACCATCCACAAAACGCGTACCGAGTTGCGGAGTATGCACCGTCATGCGACCGCTAAGAATGAGTTTCCCTTCAACGAGTGAGGCTGATGCCGGCACGAAGCTGAATCGATAGCTTTGGTCTCGCACATCAAACTGTCCGTCGACAACGCGGCCGCGAAGGAGTCCATGAATTGAATGGAGCTTCCGCTGATTTCCGGTTGAGCGGCCAACTTTTGGGCTGGGATTCTCCGTTAGCATCTCGACACGTCTTTACAGATCTCCGCGCTTGTATTCTTCGGTTAGGTACTCGCAAGCCCGCAAAGTCAGAGCCAGGATCGTCAGTGTCGGATTCTGATTAGCCGAGGAGACGAAGCACGCTCCGTCTGTGACGAATACGTTCTTGACGTCATGCAGCTGGTTGAACTTGTTGAGCATCGAAGTCTTCGGATCATTGCCCATGCGGGCCGTGCCCAGTTCGTGAATGATCCGACCAGGAGCGGTCATCTGGCCTCCGGTGGAAACGATTTCCGCTCCGGCGGCGCGTAGAATCTCCTCGCTGGTGTCGGCCGCGTCTTTGGCCATTTCTCGTTCATTATCAGAATACTGAATGTGCATCTTGAGTACGGGAATTCCCCAGGCATCGACGACGCCTGAAGGATCCAGTTCCACGTGATTCTCAAAGCGTGAAAGCATCGCGGCGCGGGTGGTCATGCCGACCGGTGCGGTGTAGTAGCGGCGAACCTGCTTCTTGTACTCAGATCCAAAGCCGGTGATCAGGCGTCGGGCCATCCCCGGAAACATAGAAGTGCCCGAGCCACATTCAAAGCCATAACCGCGCAGGAATTTCGGATGCTTTGTTTTCGCATCAAGATTGCGGAAGCGAGGGATGAAAATACCAGTGGCTTTGCCGTCTTCGTTGATGGGATCGCGTCCGGCGAGCATCGGGAGAAAACCCGAGGCGCCGATGCCTCCGAAGTGGTCCACAAGGTAATGCCCGAGCACTCCCGAACTGTTTCCCAGGCCCTGTGGATGATGTTCAGATTTGGAATTGAGGAGAATGCGCGTCGACTCCAGAGTTGAAGCGGCGAGTACGATCACTTTCGCATCCACTTCGTACTCATCGCGGGTGACCCGATCGACAAAAGCCACTCCCTTTGCCTTGCCAGTGTTCTTGTCGGTGACGATGTGGCGGACAATCGAATTCGGACGAAGCGTCATGCGGCCGGTCGCAGCGGCGAGTGGCAGCGTGGAGGCGATGGAACTGAACATTGCGTTTACATCACAGCCATCTCCGCAATGACCACAGTAATGACACTTGCGACGTCCCTTCATGAATGACTTAGGTTGGCTGGTGAGCATTGCTACGCGCATGGAGATCGCATGGCGGCCGGTCTTCTCGGCGCCTTTTCGTAGCAGATGCTCACCGCAAGTCAGGGGCATCGGCGGCATATATTTCCCGTCGGGCACCTGTGGCAGCCCGTCCGCGTTTCCCGCAACGCCGATGAACTCTTCAATGCGATCGTAGTAGGGCGCCAACTCCGAGTAACTGACGGGCCAGTCGTCACCAAAACCATCCTGGCTGGCCGCTTTGAAGTCCAGGTCAGACAGTCGCCAACTAAGCCGGCCCCAGTGCAGCGTCTTGCCGCCAACGATGCGCGCACGCACCCACATGAAAGGCTTGCCTGGATCGGTAGTGTACGGATGCTCTGAATCCTTGACATAAAAGTGACGGCTGTAGTACGAAGCCGTGTCCTGCATCCACTGATCCTGCTGCTTCCAACCCGGAGGACCAAAGCCGCGATACATTGCTTGATAAGGCCAGGCGTGATGTGTAAAGTCTCGGGCGGGATTCACCGGCGGCCCGGCTTCCAGCACCAACACTTTGAAGCCACGCTCGGTTAGCTCTTTAGCAGCCATGCCTCCGGAAGCGCCGGATCCGATGATGAGGGCATCAAAGACTCTAGTTGATTTCAACGTAGCCTCGTGTGTTTGCGGAAAGAGTTGTAAGACCTGTCTAATGAGCGGTCGCACCATAGCATAGGCCCGAAACACTGGGCAAGATTTTGTACTGGTCAGTAGTCAGTGGTCAGTTGTCTCTTGGGTTTTTGGCCTTTGGTCTTTGGCCTTTGGTCTTTGGGTTTGACCCCGCTAGGGGTGAGATGTTTATAGCTTGGAATGTTACACAAGACCCAGGACGTTCGGAGGAGCGGAAGATGTCTTGATGAGTACCAGTCCACTTGAGTTCCGCTCCTCCGATCGTCGCCGAACAGAAGGGGAACACAAGCTATAAACATCTCACCCCTAGCGGGGTCAAAACCAAAAACCAAAAACCAAAAACCAGAGACCAAAGACACCTGACAACTGGCGACTGACAACTGGCCACTGACAACTGACAACCGGTTAACATTATGTCAAACGAGAAAAATATCAGTCGCAGAGCCGCCCTGAAGGTGATTGCTGTTGGAGTTGGCTCAGCCAGCACCCTACCGATTCTGGAAGACAGTGTCCTGGGCCAGCATAAACATGCTGACATGCAAACGGGACAGACGCCGGGTGCGCCCTCACCGGCCGCGCGAGTAGGAAAATTCTTTACTACTCAAGAGATGGAAACAATTGCCACGATCTCGGACTTGATCATTCCTACTGATGAGCATTCACCAGGCGCCAGGTCCGCCGGCGTGTCCAGCTTTATCGATTTGATGATCAGCGAATCGTCAAACGAAGTTAGAGCATTGTGGCGTGACGGTCTGGCGGCAGTTAACAGGATGAGCGTGGCACAGTTTTCGGCGCCCGTTAGTCAGGCGAGTCAGGAGCAACAGATTTCATTGCTCAAAGCCATCAGCCGGAACGAGCGGCGGCCGAATACGATCGAGGAACGTTTCTTTGTGGCTATTAAGAGTTTGACCGTCGATGGCTATTACACGTCGCCCATCGGCATTCACCAGGATCTGCGTTACAAGGGCAACGCATATTTGAAAGACTTCGTTGGCTGTACCCACCCTGAGCACAAGGGTTGAGGCTTTACAGTTTCAACTTCTCCATGTAACTCAGACTCTGCGGGATTTGTTCCACCGAAGTTGGCGATTCATCCTCAAGGAAATACCATTTCACACCGGCTTTGCGGGCTGCTTTAAAGACCGCAACCCAATCAATCACGCCCGTTCCCAGCACCACGTTGTTAGTGACGTCAGAATGTCCGGTGAAGAGTCCGGTGGGAGTTCCGCGCTTCATGTCTTTGACGTGCATCAGCTCGAACCGGCTGCCGTATTTCTCCATGAGCTTCGCCGGATCGTGGCCGGGGTGGACTACCCAAAAGACGTCAATCTCATAGTTGACAGCGTGAGGTTTCGTCTCAGCCATCATCAGGTCAAAGAACGTGCCATTGCCATGCGGCAGAAACTCATATCCGTGCGTGTGGTAGAAGAACTTCAACCCGTGTTTGGCGAGCGCATCACCGGCGCGATTGAAGACCGCGATGGCTTCGCGACACGTCTTTTCGTCAAAGTTATCTTTATGCGGAATCCAGGCGGAACCGGCGTACTCCAATCCCAGAATCTTGGCCTCCCGCGCCACACCTTCAACATCGTCTCGAAACCGCTCAAAAGAGAAATGACCGGCGACTGCCTTTAGCCCTCGGCTGTCAAGTTCGGCCCTGAATTTTTCAGGTGTCAGTCCGTAGGTGCTGTGCGTCTCAACGTACTTGATACCAAAACTACGAACTTGATCCAACGTCTTAGGTACATCCTTAGCGAACTGCTCGCGCAGACTGTAGAGCTGCAGACCGACTCGCCCTTTGAAGTTCTCATCCATGTCGGTCTTTGAGAGTGCGGTGGGGCCCGGGTTCGCTGAAGACATCAAGGCAAAGAGGGCCAACAGAGAAAGCAGGAACGGCAGTGATTGTTTCATGGAGCGGTCTATAACACGAATTTCGATAGGAAGTCTATTTGATCTAGCAGGGTTTCCAGCTCAACACTTCGCTCCGTGTTTACGATCACGAGTTGACCAATACCTAGAGGTCCC
>JAMQPI010000483.1 GCA_023717565.1 Pyrinomonadaceae bacterium
CGCTTGGCATAGAAGCTCCATTTCGGTACGTCTTCGTCGCAGGCGGTAATCTGAACGTTGGTAACTACGATGGTGTCGAGGCTGACCCTTTCGGCTCGGTCGGCCGTAAAGTAGATCCTGGTGCCGTCCTGCGTCTGATTAGTAAAACCCGTAGAGTCGAGAAAGAACCCAGTCTTGGTCCGGTAGTTCCACTCCGCGCGGGTGCCGGTGATTCTCTGCTGGTCTCCCTGATCAAAAACTACGTTTCCTTCGGCGATTACCTTGTTCGTCCCTTCGTACACCGTCACCTTATCGGCTTGCAATCGATAGGTGCCGATGCGGACATCAACGTTGCCGGTGTAAACGAAAACCCGCGCTTGCTCGGGACCCGAAACAGTCTGAGTACCGGCGTCGACTTTAAGTTGATCGGTAGCTTGAGCCGGTTCACCCGGGCGCGTGGGAGAGCGTGGTCGCACGGGCTGGTCCTGAGTGAGGGGGTTAACGTTCGGTGTGTCGGTCATCGGGTTCGTAACTTTCCGATCGACCGGATTGGTTTGTTGGGCTGAGATATAACTTGCGCTCCCAATCAGGCAAAGCAGCGCGAGTGAGAGCAGCGTAACTGATGAGCGTAGCTGTGCCACGAAAAGCCTGATGCTCAGAAGGAGAAAACCTCCGCAGATCGAGGGCGCAAAATTCCGTAAACCAGATTAGATAACGGCGCCGAATTATTACAACGTCGGGATGCTAACATAAACGAGTCAGGAGTGACGATCAAGAGGCCCCTACGATCCCGCGTGGGATGGTAGGGGCCTCCAGGTTATCGCCGTGTGTAGCCTGAGAGATCTCTCAGCCAACAGGTTACGGCTCGTAGTAGAACGTGGTCTGCGCCAACCCGTCGAGACTCACCTGAGACCCGCCCGTGTGGCGGCGCGAGTGGGCTGTCAGAGTCACTAGATACGAACACTTGTGCAGCGTGCCCGGCAGGTTCAGGTCGATCCTGTTGAGATTGACCACTGCGGGGTTCGTATTGCCGCTTAGCGGGAGTCGCTGCGGCGGCACGACCGGCTCCGGATCGTTCAGGTTATGGTCGTAGCTAAAGTTGTTACTGCGCACGTGAATGTTTGCCGACTGCAGGTGCGCGTGGTAGATGGTGTAGGAGACGTGCGGCTGGGCGCCTTTGATGATGCCGCAAACGTCGCCGCTGTCCACGTGCTCTTTGATCGCCAACTTAACGAAGACGGGGTTGTTGCTGACGATCATCGAGTTTAGTACCTTGCCGCTGCCTGGCAGCGCTGCCAGCGTGGTCGCGTTGCGGGTCTCGAAACGCAGCGACATCTTTTCGATCGGCAGGCGAGCCGCGGGTGGCACTTGTTGGCCCGCGGCGGCAACAGCCGAAGGGACGTCCGCCACTGTAGGCAGCGCGTGAGTGTTCACCAACATCATGTCGCCGTTCGGAATCCAGCTAAAGAGCGGGATGTCTAACGGGTTGCGTCCCATCTCAATGAAGCGATTCTCGATCACCTTGTTCACGTCGAGCCAGCCGCCCGCGCTCAGATCAGTGATCACGGCGGTGATGGTGATCAGTTCAGTCTCGAACGGAGAGTAGCTCACCACGCGCCACAGCTCGCCGAGCTGCGTAGTTACGAACAGGTTCTGATCCGCCACCGGTCCAGCACCGACGATGCGCGTGAAAACAGCCGGGGCGAGCGGCGCAGCGTTGTTGGGCGCGGTCGTGTTCCCAACGAGGAAGCGATACTCGATCGGATCGCCACCAGCTGTCTTACGCGGAACACCACCGCGCATTGCCGGCGTCTCCGTCAGCACAAACTTGGCCGCGCCGGCATAGCCGTTGGCGTCAAAGTCGTTCAGCGCGAGTGGTGAGTCGGGGATCTTGAAGGCAGTGCCGACGCGTATCCAGGCGCTCGGCAGACCGTCGCCATCTTCCTTGCCCTTAAGATCAACGCAGAGCCTGACGCATTTGCAAGGTCCGCTGTCGCAACGACCGATCTGGCGCCCGGCGGACGGTGGTTCGGCCAACAGCGTCGTGCCTCCAGAGTCCTTCACTTCGAAGTAGATGTCTGGACCGCCGAAGAGTTCCACGTCCACGATGGTGCCCTGGCGGAAGGCGTCACCCAGATAGTCAATGCGGAAAATACCCAAGCTGTTAGTTACGTCCTGGCCGAGGAAATCCGACTGGACGATGTCTACATCGCGCGCGATAACCGTGACGTCGCCTAGTGCTGCACCGCTCTCGCAGTCGGTGACGCGGCCAGCCACCGTCCAAACGTCCACCAGCCTTTTGAGTCGGCACCAGATCGACTGGGGGATGTACAGCTTGACGTGCCAGCCGATTCTCGCCTGCGCCGGGGCGTACGTGCCGAGAAACAAGCAGATCGGCTTTTCGAGCGGCAGCGACTTCTGGTTCGGGCCTGGCACTGAACGCAGGCAGACATAGGCGTCGAGCAATTGACCCTGGTAGCTGCGGTCGTTGACGCAGAAGAAGCCATGCTCGTCCGTCTTGCCGGCCATGATCCCTTCGGCGGCGCTAAAGCGCTTTAGCTCCTCATCGGACGCGGTCCGGACGACTGTTTTAGCGTCGCCCCGTAGGCTGTCCGTCTGATTCGCCGTCGGCGTCTTTTGACTTGATCGAACAAAGAATATTTCAGCGTTGGGGATAAGATCATAGACGCCGAACTCTGCACAGATGATGCCGTAGAGATAACCTCTGACAGTGCATGGTTGGATATTTTGACTCATTTTCTTTTGTTTTCTCCTGAGGGGTGTAAGGTTAA
>JAMQPI010000523.1 GCA_023717565.1 Pyrinomonadaceae bacterium
CCCTTTTGGTCAACAAAGAAAAACACTTGAACGTCATTGTTGGCTATGCTAGAGTGCCTTAGGCTCTGCGGCGCGACTCACCTTCAGCGTCTAAGCGAAGGAGCCCCACAAGAGAAGCGCTTAGACATCAATGTCTTGCGACAGCAAGCTCAATTCAGAAAAGCACCCGCCATGGGCTTGCTCATACTATCCCAAAGAAAGCTGTATTAATGCCAGACACTCCAATCCTGTTGCGTGAACAGCAGTACCACCAGATCAAGGCTGTCCTGGCTAGATTGCGCATGGACTCCTCGGCCAAGGTGGTCTTCCTCGTCGATAAAGACGGGCAGGAGATAGCCTCGCAGGGTGAAGTGGGGACTCTTGACACAACCAGCCTGGCCTCACTGGCGGCAGGAAACGTCGCTGCGACGGGCGGCATGGCACAGCTAATTGGCGAGAAAGAATTTCCAACCCTTTCGCACGAAGGAGAACGAGAGAGCATCCACATCTGCGTCATCGGCCGGCTTTTGCTCATGGTCGTCTTTGATGAACGTTCCAGTCTCGGGCTCGTGAAGCTGCGTAGCAGGCAGATCTCAAATCAGATTGCCACGATGTTCGCAGCTATCACTGAAGCTAGCAACGACGACCACGACTCCCCGTTCGCCGGAATCACAGACGAAGACATCGACAGTCTCTTCAGTTAGAGAAAAAACGACTATGACTTTTATTAATTACGCATCGAGGGAGATCAACTGCAAGATCGTGTACTACGGCCCCGGACTGTGTGGTAAGACGACAAATCTGCAGTACATCTTCGATTCGACAGCTCCCCAGGCGCGAGGCAAGCTGATCAGTCTCGCCACCGAAACGGACCGAACTCTGTTTTTCGATTTTATGCCCCTCGAACTAGGAACCGTCCGAGGTTTCAAGACCCGCTTCCACCTGTACACCGTGCCCGGCCAGGTCTTCTATGACGCCTCTCGTAAGCTAATCCTGAAGGGCGTGGACGGGGTTGTGTTTGTGGCTGACTCGCAAGAAGAACGTATGGATGCGAACATTGAGTCGCTCTACAATCTTGAAGAAAATCTTCGCACGCAAGGGTACGATCTCATGAAGCTACCTTACGTGCTCCAACTAAATAAGCGCGACCTACCTAACATTCTCCCCGCCGAAGATCTTACCGCCGAGTTGCAGAAAAAGGGTGAGCCGGTTGTCGAAGCCGTGGCTTCTTCAGGTGCCGGTGTTTTCGATACCTTGAAGGCGGTCGCCAAGCAGGTTTTGACAGAGTTGCGGAAAGGGTAGCCTTGCCTGCTCAGTCGAGCGACTTCAGCATCAACAGACCATCCCCACCATTCGAGTAGTACTTAGGCAGTCGCTGTGTGACTGCATATCCCAGGTTCTCATAGACTTTCTGGGCAGCGGTGTTCAACGACCGCACTTCGAGTCTCACCAGCCGCACATTCCTTCGGCGGAAACCTTCTTCAACCTGCAGCATAAGCCGCTTGCCTATGTGGCGACGGCGATGTTCGGGGGCGACTCCGACGGTGGTTACGTGTCCGGTGTGGTCGGGTTCGACAAGTCCAATCACAAATCCGACCATAATGCCGCCAGTCGTTACGGAGCGGTAAGAAACTGACTCGGGTGCTGTCAACAGATATTCAAAGGTTTCGCGACTATACGCTTCGCCATCCACGAAGCATCGTTGGTCAAGCTGCCAGCATTCGTCGAGTTGCGAAATGGTGAGGGGCCGCACGTCGTACCTCGTTCCTACGCCGGGAACCAATGTCGGCTCGGCCAGAGGCGGAGAATAGTTATCCGGCTGCGCCGGCTGGGTCCACCATCGAGTACGGATTTTCTTGAGTACAGCCATGTTAGGGGACGTTAGCTGCCCTTAGTCTAACACCATCGTTTTCAGAATCACTAGATCAGTAGCATGCAGTCGCCGTAACTGTAAAAGCGATAGCCCCGATCCACAGCATGACGATAGGATTGCAGCACAAAATCGCGACCCGCGAATGCCGACACCAGCAGGAGCAATGATGAGCGGGGCAGATGGAAGTTGGTCAACAGGGCATCGATAACGCGAAACTTGTACCCCGGTACAATTGTCAGGTTCGCTGTGGTCCGACCAGGTTCAAGCTGTTCCCTGGCATTGACTGACGACTCCAACGCTCGAGCGGTGGTGGTTCCCACGGCAATGACCCGGCCGCCGTTGGCTCGAGTAGTGTTTATTGCACTCGCAGCCTGCTCGCAAAGCTCGAAATCTTCAGGGGCCACTCGATGCTGCGCGATATCACTCACGCGGACTGGCTCGAACGTCCCATAACCAACATGCAGAGTGATCTCGGTAACCTTGGTGCCGCGGGCCGTCAATCGTTCAAAAATCCTCGGCGTAAAGTGCAGGCCAGCCGTGGGTGCGGCAATGGCACCTAATTGGTGCGCGAAGATAGTTTGATAACGCTCGCGGTCTGACAGCGAGACTCCGGCCGGGCGGCTGATATACGGTGGAAGTGGCGTCTCGCCTATTTCTTCCAGAACTGTTTCCCATGGCCCCTCATACTCAAAGCGAAGTTGACGAAGGCCATCTCCGGGTGCATCCAGAACCTCGGCGCGGAGTCGGTTATCGCCAAATCCAAGGCGTGCACCTTGCCGCAATCTGGCCCCGGGTCTCAACAGCGCTTCCCAGACTGAGGGACTACACCGACGCACTAGCAGAACTTCTACCCGACCACCTGTCGGGTCGCGTAGGCCAACTAGGCGCGCCGGGAAGACCCGCGTGTTATTGATCACCAATATGTCGTTTTCGCGAACATAGTCAGGGAAGGATGAAAAGGAGTCATCAACCCAGGCGGTCTTTTCTCGGTCAACCACCAGCATCCGCGAAGAGTCGCGCTGTGGCAGAGGTTGTTGCGCGATCAGTTCGTCCGGAAGGTCGTAATCAAATTCCGAGATATGCATGGGGCAGAGTTACAGGGGGCAGACTCAGTCTGGAGTTAGAGCAGCAAAGGGATCAGGAACGGGATCAGGGTAGTGAGGGTGTTCCCTATGGAACACCGCGGTAAGCTGGGCTCCAAACAAAAGGATCAAACTCGAGACATAACTCCAGGTTAGAACCGCCACGACAGCTCCCACCGAGCCGTAAATCTGATCATAATGAAAGTAGTTCACGCTCCAGGCAAAGACGTATTTCGCCAACTCCCATAGGAGTCCGGCAAAACATGCGCCCGGCAGGGTGTCGCGTAGACGCACCTCCGCTTTGGGCAGAAAACGATAGACCACGATGAATAGAACCACGGTGACGAGGTAGCTCAACGCCGCGAATATGCCTTGCCAGAAAACACTACCGACCGACACCAGGATCGGATAGTTAGCCATTTGCCTGGAGGAAAGGCTGGCGGCTATTTCTCGTAGCCCCACCACTGCGGAAGTTACCAGGACTGACAGCGCTAGTAGTAGTCCGACGATGCCAATCATCCCCACGGTTATCGCGCGACCGTGCCAGAAAGTTCGCGAGGTTGCTCTCCATATTCGGTTTAGAGCGCGCTCGATCACAGCAAACACCCAGGAACCGGCCCACAGAACAACGATGAAGCAGGTAATGATCACGCCCGGACCAACTGAGTTTAGTGAGCGGATAGTTTCTCGCAGAAAGGTCCGCGACCCGGGATACACGTCGACCGCGCGATTCAAGAGGTCCGCTGCGGAGGCGATTTGATTGCTGGTCGCGAGTAGCAACAAAAGCGCGGGGAAGAGGGCCATCAAACCGAAATAGCTCATCGCCGCGGCAGAAGTGAATAGGTCGTTCTCGTGAAATTGGTGGAGCGTGTGACTTAAGATTGAGCGCCAAGGCCCCCGATTGACAACGCCGAATGACTGACGAGTGAACGAAGAAAGTCTGCCCATGTGAGCTAAATCCCGCTGCTACTTCAACAATGGACTTAACACCCTACCAAAATCTTCAATGAGAATCGAACAGGCTGGGCTTGTAGGGGGAGGAAGGACTAATGCCGAAATGATCGTAAGCTCGTCTGGTCGCCATTCGCCCGCGAGGAGTGCGGTCCAGGAAGCCGATTTGAATCAGGTAGGGTTCAATAATCTCCTCAATCGAGTCTTTCTCCTCGTGAATAGAAGCGGAAATTGTTCCCAGCCCCACTGGCCCACCGTCAAACTTCTCAATTATTGTCAGGAGCAGCTTGCGGTCCATCTCGTCGAGACCGAAGATATCTACCTCCATGCGGTTGAGGGCGTCCTGGGCAATGTCTTTAGTGATGTGGCCCTCGTAATCAACCTCGGCATAATCGCGAACGCGTCGCAGTAACCGGTTGACAATACGCGGCGTACCTCTTGATCTTCTGGATATCTCACGAGCTCCCTCTTCGTCAATTCCCACCCCTAAAATCTCCGCCGAGCGTTTGCAGATCACTTCCAGGTCCTCGTGCGGGTAGAAGTCCAAATGAAATACGATGCCAAAACGACCACGCAGAGGAGCGGTGAGCAATCCCGCGCGAGTTGTTGCTCCCACCAGCGTAAACTTTGGTAATTCCAGCTTGATTGACCTGGCTCCAGCACCCTGGCCGATGAGCAAATCCAGGTTGTAATCCTCCATGGCCGGGTAGAGTTTCTCTTCGAGGGCTGGAAGGAGGCGATGAATCTCGTCAATGAAAAGCACGTCCCCTTCTTGCAGATTGGTTAGGAGGGCGGCAATGTCCCCGGCCTTTTCAATAGCCGGTCCGGCGGTCGACCGCAGTTCAGCGCCCATTTCATTCGCGATGATGTTGGCGAGAGTGGTCTTGCCAAGACCCGGCGGCCCAGTCAACAGCACATGGTCGAGCGCCTCTTTCCGGCCGAGGGCGGCTTTCATGTAAACACGGAGGTTCTCCTTGACTTGACGCTGTCCGATGTAATCAGAGAGTCGTGTGGGGCGTACTGTTAGTTCAAACTGTCGTTCGTCGTCGTCAGGGGGTTCGTTACGCACTCGGGCTGGTTGCTCTGTTGACATGTTTAGATGATCCGCTCGAATCGTAAGGCTTAGGTGGAACTAAAGCAAAGAGTTCGCTCGAAACAGTAAGTGCGGTCAGCCTTTCGCGAGTTTTCGAAGACTTTGCCGAAGAATCGTTTCGACTGACACATCGCCACCTTCGCTGAGCGCTCCGTTGACGGCCTTCTCAGCCGCGCTGCGTTGATAACCCAGGTTTAGCAGGGCCGATAGCGCGTCGGAGCGCATTGAGTCCTGCGTTGGTGGCGCTGCAGCTTCGGGTTGAGCGCCTAAATCTTCCTCCAGTTGCGGCGACGAAAGCGAGGCGACCTTATCCCGCAATTCCATCACCAGCCGCTCCGCAGTCTTTCTCCCCACCCCTGGAATTAAAGTCAGTCGAGCCAGATTGTTGGTGCGGATTGAGGCGATCATCTCGTCTGCGCTCATGCCTGAAAGCAAAGTGATACCCAGTTTCGGCCCGATCCCGCTGACCGAGATTAGACGCAGGAAGAGTTCCCGTTCGCGCGCGGTCTTGAAACCGTAGAGTTGCAGGGCATCTTCGCGGACGTGGGTGTAGATGCGGAGCTGGACACTTGCGCCCGGTTCCTCTAATTCGTAAAAAGTCGAAACCGGAATCGTAACTTCATAGCCGACGCCGGCGACATCGAGAATTACAGAAGTCGCCTGCTTAGAGAGAAGTGTGCCGGAGAGATGTGCAATCATTGACCAAAAAACAAATGCGATGCGGGCAAGTTTCGTTAAAGGTCGAGATTGTAGTTGATGCTCCGGCGATTGAGCAACGAACGTTTGAAGTGATGCCCCTTACCATTGATCTCGCATTAGGGATATACTCACCCACAGGCGCTTAATGAAGTCAGAGAAAATCTCAGAACTTACAACTAATCGGCTCAGCGTTTATTTGCGTTGTCTAAATACACTCTCCGCTGCGGGAATCAAGACTGTTTCATCTCAGGAGCTTGCCGAGCAGTTCAATCTCAATTCCGCACAAATCCGCAAGGACTTGGGCTACTTCGGTGAGTTTGGCGTGCGGGGCGTCGGCTACTTTGTCGCTGAGTTGCAGGCGAACATTACCAGGATTCTTGGCCTGGACAATCCCCATCGCGTAGCCATCATAGGTGCCGGAAACCTGGGCACCGCTCTGGCCAACTATCACGGATTCGAAAAGTCGAATTTCATGGTTGTGGCATTGTTTGATAATGATGCTTCAAAAATCGGCCAACTCCTGGGTAGCGGTGAGGTCATGGTGCACGACGTCAAGAAGATTGCGCGAGTGGTTAGAGAGGAAGGGGTCGACGTTGCTGTGATTGCCGTTCCCGCTCGAGCAGCGCAGCGGGTTTTGAATCAGGTGATGGCTGCAGGTGTGAAGGCGGTGCTCAATTTCGCTCCCGCGTCTCTCAGCGCTCGTCTGGGTGTGAAAGTGAAAACCGTTGACTTAACAACTTCGCTGGAATCATTATCTTATTTCCTGGCGCGCCCGCAGGCCAGCGTGGTCACCAATGCCCGCCGCAGCAGTAATTTTGAAGAGGCATTTGAACCTCAGGAACAAAAACTCTAACAAAGCACGCCTATCGATGGATGAGAAGACAGCACGACGCGAAATAGTTCAAATCGGCAAACTAATGTACGAACGCAGTTACGTCGTCTCCTCCGACGGCAATATCAGCGTGCGCCTGGACGACGGGCGGATTGTCGCAACCCCGACGATGACGTGCAAAGGGCGAATGACGGAAGACTCTCTGGCGCTGACAGACGCCGAGGGCAAGTCGCTGACTGATCGGAAGGCATCGAGTGAGTTGGCAATGCACCTGTTGATTTATCAAGAGCGGAGGGACGTCAAGGCGGTCTGCCATGCCCATCCGCCCCACGGGACGGCTTTTGCTGTTGCCGGACTGGCCATCGATCAACCGATACTCTCCGAGGTGATTCTGACCCTGGGCTGTGTACCGCTAGCTGCCTACGGCACCCCTTCGACCGACGAGTTGACTGAGGCAATGCGGCCGCTGGTGAAACACCATAACGCGTTGTTGATGGCCAACCATGGCGCCGTCGCTTATGGTGCGGATTTGTGGCAAGCCTTTGATCGCCTGGAGACGCTCGAGCACACGGCACGAATCGCCATCCTTTCCCGGATACTCGGCGGCTCGAAGAACTTGTCCACCGATGCTGTCGAGAAATTAATCAACGTGCGGGAAGCCGCAGGTTATTTGGGTGAAGGAGCGCGTTGCCAGGCGTGCGGCTATCTTCATGAAACGAGGTTGGCGTGCCCGACGGGAGATCGACCATCAGCCGGTTATCGTGGATCTTCGGAAAACGGTGCCGGGAAGATTGCCTTAACGCGAGATGAGTTGGTTGAACTGCTATCGCAAGCAGTTAGTCGAGGCGAATCCTAAAAGGTGAATAGTGGATGGTAAATGGTAAAAGGTCGCGATGAGTAGTAAGGTCGAGACCGTTTACCATTTACGATTTACCATTTACCCGACTAGAGGAGCATAGCAGATGCCACAAGAAGCATTAGGGATGGTCGAAACCAAAGGACTGGTAGCCATGATTGAAGCGGCAGACGCGATGGTCAAAGCTGCCAACGTCACGCTCGTCGGTTATGAAAAAATCGGTGCTGGTTTTGTGACCGCCATCGTCCGTGGTGACGTTGCCGCAGTCAAAGCGGCGACGGATGCCGGAGCCGCAGCAGCGCGCCGCGTCGGCGAGTTAGTGAGCGTCCACGTGATCCCGCGGCCGCATGGCAGCGTCGATGAGACACTTCCCATCGGTCTGAGCCGCGGCTAGGCATGATCATCGCTCGCATTCTCGGCACTGTCGTCTCAACGCAGAAGGACGAACGGCTACTCGGCAAGAAGTTGCTCATCGTTCGTCCCATCAATGTAGATGGAAGCGACACGACGGGCTACGTCGTGGCCGTCGATACGGTCGGCGCCGGATTTCATGAGCGGGTTCTGGTAGTTGCCGGCTCCAGTGCCCGTCTGGCGCAGGGTATGAAAGATGTGCCGGTTGATGCGGCCATCGTCGGCGTTATCGATACTGTGGATATCACACCTCGTGAGTCGTGAATCGTAAATCTTGAATCGTAAATCGTAAATCGTTTAAGAAGCCTTCTTAACCATTCAGATTTCCAGTTCACCGCTTTCGATTCACGATTCACCATTCACGATTCATCACGATTTACGATTCACGATTCACGATTTACGACTCATGCAACTTGCCCGTGTCATTGGAACCGTCGTCGCGACCATCAAGAACGAATCTCTCGAAGGGCGCAAGCTGCTCATCGTGCAAACTTTGAACAAGGATCTTGAACCTTCAGGCAAGCCGATGGTGGCGGTCGACTCTGTGGGAGCAGGAGTGGGCGAGCTGGTCTTCTGGTGTCGCGGAAAAGAAGCCAGCTTTCCTTTCAAGAGAGAAGATACTCCGACTGACTGTACGATCATCGGTATCGTTGATTCGAATGCGCATGTAACTCGAGGCTAGCAGTACCGCCGACGGTTTCACTTGAGAATTCACGGTTGTAAGACTGAATGATACTGGCTCGAGTCTTAGGAAACATCGTCGCTACGCAAAAGAACCGTCGCTACGAGAACGCGAGTGTGATGCTCTGCCAGCAGATCACACCTGAGGGCGACGAAACCGCATACACGGTGCTGGCCCTCAATGCGGTCGATGCGGGCGTGGGCGACACGGTGTTGATTGTGCAGGAAGGCTGGAGCGCTTCGACCGCAGCAACCGGAAAGAGCGGTGCGGCGATCGACTCGGCGATTGTAGGAGTGGTCGATCGGGTTGATCTGTTGGAAGACGAGTAACCCCAAACTTCGGTTTCCTAATAAGCACAAAGAGGCGGGGCGTTCCCGCGCGGCAGGAAGATGAGCACGGAACCTGAACAGGCCCGGTTGATTGCAGAAAGGATCGCTCGACGTATGTCCAGTGGCTCGGGAAGTCAATCGAGTACAGGAGCTGTCGCGAGCGCCGCTTCCGATCTGGGTGCGGAGTTAGCTGCGATGCGCGCGGGGCTCAGTGATCTACAGAAGCGGCTGAACCAGATTGAATCGAGAGTTCGCTCCAACCCCCGAGAGACAACCGCTTCGGAAATTGGATACATATCCTTGAGTCCCGACCGGAGCGAGAGACCCGTTCCTCTAACCCACTCGCCCTGGCTTGCGGGAGTCAATGCCTCTGTGGCACATCCCAGTCAGGAGAAATTTGGGGTCGAAGAGGCGGTCGTGTCGGAACTCGTGGACTTTTTTGAAAAAGAGAAAACTTGCAGCGTGGAACCCGGCGGCAAGGCTTGCGACCACTGCGCCATGTGCAGCTCGAGAGGGTTCTAGCGCCCTTGTCTAGCAGTTACTGAAAACGCGATCCACGAAAACACACGAAACCCCACGAAACGGATGCCTTGTTTCGTGGGGTTTCGTGTGCTTTCGTGGATCGCTTTTCTGGCCAGTCTCTAACGACAAATCAGAATCTACTTCGTGGGGGTGGCGTTCGGACGCAGAGTGTTAGCGTCGATCTTGGGCGCCTGAGTAGCACCTTCTTCAGCTTTGAAGTAAGGCTCTTCCTTAAACCCAAACAGCTTTGCCGAAATGACTGTAGGGAACTGAGCGCGGGTTGTGTTGTAGTCCTGCGTTGCCGCGTTGTAATCCTGGCGTGCAGTGGCGATCCGGTTTTCAGTTCCCGCTACCTCGTCTTGCAGTTTCAAAAAGTTCTGGTTGGACTGCAATTGTGGGTAAGCCTCCTTGAGCACCAGCAGCCGGCCAATCGTTCCGCCGAAACTATTAGCCGCATCGATCACGGCCTGCTTTTGCTCCGGAGACTTATCGCCACCCTCGCCCTGAGGCGCCTGGCTGGTCGCGTTCAAAAGGCGGGATCGTGCTTCAGCGATCTTACCGAAGACTTCCTGTTCCTGTACGCCCGCGAGTTTCGCAGATTCGACCAGGTTGTTTATGAGGTCAGCACGGCGTTGAAGTTGAGCTTCAACGTTGGCCCATTTGGCCTTCACGTTTTGTTGCTTGGTCGTGAGCGTGTTGTAGCCGCAACCACTCGCGGTTAGCGAAACGAGAATGGTTAGAATCAATAACATTGTCCGCTTGTAGTTCATCTTTGATCTCCCAGTGGTTTCAATACTCAATTCATTAATCGACGCTGGCCGAGCCGCTTAGGGGGCGTCTCAGATCTTAGTTTCATCGACCGCCTCAACTACCTGTTCGATCTGGAGCAAGTAGGCTCCGAAAAGTTCGTTGGCTTCATCGTCCGTGGCTGGCCGCTCGTTCCTGGCCCGCATGGCGAATATTTTTTCAAAGGGTTCAGGGTCGAGCTTCAGCAGTCTGGCCGTCGCCCGCACCGTATCGTGTTTCGCAACCGGTGGCTCCTCACCGTGCAGCATCAACACGGCGCGAAACAGCGATGCGAAACTCGCGAGACTGTCCGTCATTAGATCGCAAAGCTTATCAAGTGAGACCGACGCGGGAATGTACAGACGTCGGAGTTGGATCAACTTACTGCGAAGCTCATATTCCGCCTGGTGCCGCAAGTGGACGTCGGAGAGCTCGACGAACTCGAACGGGTCTCGACCAAAAAGTACAATGCGGGCATTTGCCATCTGATGAAACTCGATCGGAAATACGTCCGCAGCGTCCGATAGTTCCTCAACCGTGAAGTAGACGGGTAGCGGGTGTCCCAACCGGCGCCATTCGCGCATCGGCGCCTGGGCCTGCCGCAGATCTTCAGGAGTTATCCGGTTCAGGGCGATAAGCAGGTTGTAATCCGAGCGCAACTCCACCTGGTCCCCGGCCGCGGCAGAGCCGTAAAGTACGACGGAGGCGAGGTTGTCTCCATGCGTCGCGCGCAAGTCGGTAACCAGGCCATCCAGCGCTTCCTTAACTCGTGTTTTAACCATCTTTAAGTATGCGGTCGATAGTATCAGAATCAGGACTCAAGTCGCGATAACGGATAGGGAACGGACAGTCCAACTACCAACTGCCGCCGGCACCGCCGCCGCCAAAATCACCGCCGCCGCCAAATCCGCCACCAAAGCCACCACCACCCCCGCCGCCGCCAAATCCACCTCCACTCCAGCCGCTGCTCGAACCACCCCAACCTCCACGGCCAGCGCTGTTGAGCAAAGAACCCAGGAGAAACATATTCAAACAACCGCTGCCTCCGCCTCCACCCCGCTTCATCGAAACAATGATGATTATTATGACGAAGATAATGATACCGACCGTGCAGCATGAGGAAGGTAATTCGGCGGTCGGTTGCTTAGTTGGTCGTCCTCGCCGCTCTTGAGCAGCGTAACTCTGATCTATACCTTCAACGGTAAACCCACGTTTTTCTGCCAGCGTGGCGACGTAGGTTTGAATCGTATCGTAGATTCCCTGGCTGTAGTTTCCCTGTTTGAACTGCGGTACCAGGCGCTCGCGTTGGATTTGTCCAACTAAACCGTCATTCAGATCTCCCTCCAGGTGACGGCTGACTTGGGTAAAGTACTTGCGGTCGTTGACCGCGACCAGCAACAATAAACCGTTCTTCTCACTTTCCTTTGATCCGATCCCCCAACCCCGAGCGACGTCCATTGAATACTCGAAGATGTCGCGGTCGCCAGTCGTGGGCACCGTTACGACCGCAAACTCGATATCAGCTCGCTGCTTAAGATTCTTGTAGATCGCTTCGAGACGCCTTCGAGTATCGGGATCTATGACGTTGGCGTTATCGACGACGGGAGTGAAAGGCTGAGGAAGCGGAATGGGTGATTGGGCCGTAGGCTGCGCGTGAACGCTGAGACCGGAGAACCAAACCAGAGTCGCGAACGCAATGGCCAGACGAGCAAGGCGGAATTTTGGAATCAACCCGGGTCTAAGAACCATGTCTACCTAACCAAGTCGAACAGCCGTTAGTCCGTCCAGTAGTCCAATCAGTTTATGTAAAAGATAGAACAAGGCCACACCCCCAAAAACGACAATCGACACCGTGGGGTTTCGTTCTTCGTTATGATTCACCTCCGGAATCAAATCGCTGGCCGCAACGTACAGGGTTACGCCGGCAGAGAAGGGCAGCGCATAAGCAACTGCTGACTGGACCTTCGCCTGAAGCAGCGCGACTCCGATTACACCCGCGAGCGTGGCTGCACCGATCGCGGCGGTCGCCAGCAGGGCTTTCTTCTCAGACCTTCCCGAGGCCAACATGATTGAGGCCACAGTGAACCCTTCGGGCATCTTGTGCAAGAGGATCGCGATGAAGACGAGCAGTCCCACCCTAAAGTTAACCAGGAAAGCGGCCGCGATCGAGACGCCGTCGAAGAACGTATGAATCCACAGTCCGCCGACTGCTGTGTAAGCGGCCGAGGGTCGCATGAACGATTCCGGATGTGTTTCCGCACCAAAGTGAAAGTGAGGAGCAATAGTGTGTTCGAAGAGTTGAATAACCAGATAACCTGCGAGCAGCAGCGTCATGGCGCCAGCCACGGCCTCTGCGGCGCTCTCGCCCGAACGGCTACCCGTCCAGAGGCTGACCGTCTCGGGGAGGATCTCGATGAAGATGGCGGCCAACATAAACCCGGCGCCGAGCGCCACCAGATACTTCAGCAAACGCTCGCCAAAACGGTGAGCACCGGCTTTGATTAGCACGAGACCGCCCACAATGTTCGCTCCCGCGGCAATCAGGCCGAAGAGGAGAAGTTCGGGCAGTTGTCCCAGGGTTGACTCCATCCAGATGTCACTCAGTCAGGAATTGTTAGACCTCTAACACGGGCGCGCCAATATACATCATGGGCTCTGCACCTGCATATGAGGTCGTCGGGAGGCAGACGGCAGGAGGCAGACGGCAGGAGGCAGGAGGCAGACGGCAGGAGGCAGACGGCAGGAGGCAGGAGGCAGACGGCAGGAGGCAGGAGGCAGGAGGCAGGGGGCAGGAGACAGACGGCAGGAGGCAGGAGGCAGACAAGAGGCGAACAGGAACTTCGTCGCCTGGGAACCACGCAGTAGAAAAAACCTAAGTATTTCCGAGGTTTTCTATTGACACGCAAAATATTGCGGCGTAGTAT
>JAMQPI010000551.1 GCA_023717565.1 Pyrinomonadaceae bacterium
AAGATTTTGCCGGGCGGCATCGGTTCGCCGTCTATTGCTTCGACCACCCCAAGTTCATCTGCGCCAATCTCAATTAGCGGCACTTTTCGTTCGACTCGCTCAAAGGGATACCTGATCAAATGAAGTCCTGGCTTGAGCACATCTGCTTGAATGCCCACTTCACCTTCCGTGGCCACCACTCTTCCTGGTGGCATCTTGGCGCCGAAATAACGTCGTTCCTTGATCGCAATTTCGCGAGCGCCAACGTTTACCAAAATCTTGCCGAGGATGATCAGCAGCACGATCATAATTACGAGTGCGCCGAAGAGCATGGGCAGCATAGAAACGATGTCAAAGTCATTCATGGTTTTTGGCCTCTTTCAGTCTAACTGAGGTTTGGGAGTTGAGTTGTTAATCACCGTCGGCCGCTTCCAGTTCGCGGCGGGCCGTGGAGAGTGTACGTTTCAAGAGAAAACCGGCGCCGGAGCTTCTCGCGTGTGACGATAGTAGCCAGAATTCACCTTCGAGTATAGCTCGCAACTCGACCGGCGAGACGTCCGAGAGAGTTCCGCTACGCCAGAGGTCTAGCGCGGTTTCTGCGGCCCTCTGATAGACCGCGGCATCGTCAGAAAGAGCAGCCAAATGCAGCATTTTGGCAGTTGCACTTCGGTTCCCAACGCTTTTGCACGAGTCGATGAATCGTTCCGCAAGTTTACCGCTCACACGAAGATCGTTTCGGGTTATGTAGGAAGCAAGCGAAAGCAGAGCAGGCTCAGAATCGGCAACGGCCAGAAGGGAATCCAACACGTCATCGTAGAGATCAACGTCATTGGTAGTTTGCGCTTCTTGCAGGGTCGATCTCTCGCCGCCCTTCGCCCGGTCAAGCAACTCTGTGCGCTTTCGCTCAGCGCTGGCAATTGCTTCCGATTCGGCCTCCGCGGCAACCAAAGCGGCGCCCTCAGGAGTGCCGTCTATGAACAGTCCGCGGCCCGGTGGAGCCGTCAGCCTTTCTGTTTTGGTTTGGAAAGCGGGCTTCTGCCAGAAATAAGCTGCGGCAGCTAAAAAAGCTAAGATAACCAGGGAAGTGATGAGAAGTGTGACCATTTCGGCCACGACGAACGGTACCCCTATGCTCTTTTCAACTTACTGTTCGTCGTCTGCCTGATTATACGCCTCGAACGGGCCGAAGTTTCAGAATCCAAGGGCGCTGATTGCCAGAGCCTGCTATAACCACGTCCGAGAAAACCGTTGAAACGGCATCAACATACCTGGCGAATCAATGTCCGATATGCTTCAGCTTGTCGTCTGGATTGGGAACTCTTAACTGGCGATGTTGCGAGTGTAGCATTGCTTGAGTGTTGTGAATCTCGACGACAAGCTGAAGCATATCGGACATTGATTCGCCAAGTATATTATTACCGTTGAAACGGTAATAACATACTTGACTCACCTTGGATAATTGAGTCAACATGTTATTGCCCTTGAAATGGAGGGCGAATGTTAGCAGAAGTTGGGTTGTGGGCACGGCCCGCGCAAGCGGGGGATGTGTTCACTCAGACATGCCTAGCGTTAGGGCTAGGGCATGAGAGCTTAGTGGTCATGCTTGAAGCGTATTTCGATGAAAGCGGCACCCACGGTGATAGGTCTGATGCTGTTAGTGTTGGAGGGTTTTTGGCGTCGCGCGAGCAGTGGGAAGCCTTTAGCTTGGAATGGAAAGCCCTGCTGGAGAGAGAGTCGATAAAGGTCTTTCATAGGGTTGATCTGGAATGCTTTCAAAAAGAGTTCAAGCGCGAAAATGGCTGGGACGAAGCGCGCCGAGATCGTGTGGTAAATGAAGCTCAGACAATTATTGGCAAACATGTCCAAATCGGGTTTGTCCATTCGGTTATTAAATCTCACTACGACGAGGTAATCACCGACGATAGCGTGAGGCGAAGACTAGGCCGACACTACTACACTTTCTGCGCTCAGGCCTGTATGAGAAAAATTGCGGTATGGGCAGCGTTTAGTTCGCACAATGAGGCTATAAGCTATTTCTTTGAGGATGGAGCAAGGGGCAGCGGGGAGCTTTACCAACTAATGAGCAGGATCACTAAAAGGAAAGCCGTTAAGGCAGTTTTTAGATACAGGGGCTTGTCGTTCTTTCCGAAGTACGATGAAACGGTTGACGGGGTTCTATTCCCAGGCGTGGTTCAGTTGCAATCAGCCGACCTACTTGCGTATGAGGGATTCAAGCTGATGGAGAATCGCTTTACGGGATCGGTCAGGCGTCCGATCCGTAAATCAATGTTGCACCTCCTTGGCTTACCGTTTCCTATTGAGAGCAACTACCACGAAAGAGAAGGGCTTATAGAGTTAGATAGAAGGGTAAAAAACGGGGAGCTTACCTATCCCTAAAACGCATGGCGGGCTATCACACGTGTCTTAAAAGCGAAAGCGGCAAACGTCTGATACACGTTGCCGCTCTCTTGGATGGCAAATCTGGTTGGCTGCTGCTGGCAGGTATTCTAATACGATTTAGGAGAACCCAGCAATGGCTGAAAATCTTGTTCGCGACTTTCCGTCTGTGGAGTTGGCGTATCCGCTGGCGGTTGCCTCTTATGATTTAGCCCAAAAGCGCTTAGATGTAGTGGAAGGGCGGTTGCAAACGCTATTGGCCTTCGTAACACCTATTACCATCGCGGTAATAGCGGCGGCAAACGGAAAGGGCGTGCCGTTCGCTTCACGGTGGTTTGCTGCCGCAATGGCCCTGTGTCTTCTTGGGTTGGGATTCGGGGTGCGTACGCGCCTTGCCGATAAGGTCATCGTGATTGACCCGGGCGTGCTCTCTAAGAAATGGCTGCATTTTTCTGAGTGGCAATTCAAAAGAAACGTCATCCATTTA
>JAMQPI010000240.1 GCA_023717565.1 Pyrinomonadaceae bacterium
CGTGAAATAATAGGCTGCTTCAAGTGAGTCCTTTTTGTCGGTGACAAAGCACTGGGAAAGTTTGGCCAGATTGACCCATTTGTATTTGCGATATTCCCTGCGATAGTCGAGGGCGTGATAGAGGTTGAACCCATCAATCAGGTAAATGATTCGGCTCATAAAAGCGGGAAGACTCAGATACCGGACAAAATTAAACCCAGCCCCACTAGGAGGCTGGGGCCAGCAGTTTGGGCTTCCACCCAACCTAACTGGGATGATCTGTGGTTGATGTTGAGGTCATGACGGAGCCTCGTCAAGGCATCGTCTGTTGAGTCAAGAGACTCCTCGAATCGCTTGACTAGGAGGTTTTGGAGACGCCTTGCAATACGAAGAATTGTGTCTCAATTGGGACCAAGAAAACTAATTACATCGATCCCGACCAAAACTCCGTAGCGCGCAGCGCTGCCGCGCTATTTATGCGGTCTCGAAGCGCATAAACATACGGAGTAAAACTCCGTAAAGCGCAAAAAACCCGATGATGTAAAGATGATGTAATGCTGTAGTGATACCGAATCTGACCAGGCAAAACTTTGACGGCTGCTAGGTCGGTAAATATTGGTTCATTTGATGTCGTGAGATCTCGTTTTTAGGCTTTTCGGCGATTTTAAGTCCGTAGCGTCTGCCATTCCGCCACCCCGGCATTCGGCGAGAAGATAACATGGCAAATATGGGCGTCACAATCACTTCGTTTAGTGATCGCGAGAATGGTAAGATTCAAGAGCAAGCCTGAGACAATCCTGAACACCGGCGAGGATCATGACTGAAGAACAGGAAGTATTCCTGGCACACATCCAGAAGAAGGGTCTTAAACGCACGGCCCAGCGCGACCTGATCCTGAATGTCTTTCTGCGTACTGAAGCACACCTGTCCAGTGAAGATCTTTATCAACTGGTGCACAAGGAAGACCCGTCCGTTGGTCAAACCACTGTCTACCGCACTCTAAAGCTACTGACCGAAGCCGGTCTGGCGCGCGAAGTTCGTTTCGGTGATGGAATGACTCACTACGAACACAACTACAAGCACGAACACCACGACCACATGATCTGTTCCGGTTGTGGCAAGATCATTGAATTCTACTCAGCCGAACTCGAGGCCATTCAGGATGCTATGGCGGCGAAACACAAGTTTGAGGTGGAACAGCATCTGCTGAGGATCATTGGCATCTGCGCTGACTGTCGCCGAGCCAAAAGCGAGGCGGAAAAACAGCATGAAAAGTCTCCAGAACGGGTCCGGTCCGAGTCTGCCCGATCAACCAGACAGTAGTGGGAACGCGAAAATCGACTACTTTCAACCAACCACATGTCCAAGGGGATTAGAAACCTGAACAATCTAACAATGAAATCCGGAATTGGACGGCTGGGTTCCACAACCTTATGCCTGATGGGACCGCTCTTCTTTATAGCTTGTCCCAGGAACTCTCCGCCCGATACTGGCAACATCGGTGTTTCCACGCGATCAGCCAATACCAATGCGCCCGCTGTAGTAGCCAGCGCAGTGGCCTTCAACGGTGAGCGTGCCATGGCCCACGTGCGCAAACAGGTAGACTTTGGACCACGCCCTCCCGGTTCACCTGAGTTGGCGAAAACCAGGGAATACATCGTGAACGAGTTGAAGTCTTATGGTCTAACCGTTTCTACAGACGAATTCGTGGCCGCTACCCCCGTCGGTGAAAAGAAGATGGCCAACATCACGGCGGAGATCCCCGGCGAATCCCAGGACGTAGTTATTGTCAGCAGTCACTACGATACAAAGCTCTACGAGAACATGCAGTTCGTCGGCGCGAATGATCCCGGCGCTTCGGTGGGGACCCTGATTGAGCTTGGGCGCGTGCTGTCGAGTAATGGCCGGAAACCGAGACTTACCTACTGGCTCGTATTCTTTGATGGCGAAGAATCCTTCTGTGAGGGCTGGGACGAATGCGCAAAGCCTGGTGCGCCAGATAACACATATGGCAGCCGGCACTATGTATCAGAGTTAAGAAACAAGAATCAGTTAGATCGCGTTCGCGCTCTTATTCTTCTGGACATGATGGGATACAAGAGTCTCGAATTGGGCCGCGATACGATGAGCACCAAGTGGTTGCAGGACGTCATCTGGCAAACCGCTCGCGAAATAGGATATGGGTCGATCTTCGTGGATCGTCCGGAAGGAGTGGGCGGAGATGATCACGAACCGTTTCTAAGGGCCGGTATAGACTCCGTGGATATCATTCAGCTCAACAGCTATCCACCCTGGCACACCCCGGAGGACACGATCGACAAAGTATCGGCGACCAGCATGAAGGTTGTCGGCGATGTTCTAGTCGCAAGCCTGCCTCGCGTTGAACAACGTGTCCTGGATAAGGTTCGATAGTTCAAATGAAACGAGTAGCTGTAATTCCAGGCGATGGAATTGGACCAGAAGTGGTTGCTGA
>JAMQPI010000253.1 GCA_023717565.1 Pyrinomonadaceae bacterium
CTGAACGTACTCCCCATCATCAACGAGAACGATACCGTCTCAACCGCGGAACTCGAGTATGCCTCGGGCCAGGAGCGGGTCTTCGGCGACAACGATCGGCTGGCGGCGCTCGTGATGAGCAGGATGGAGTCGGATGCGCTGGTTTTGTTGACCAATGTCGACGGCCTGCTGCGCCGCGATCCCAAAGGTGTGAATCGCGATGCTGACTCCGATAACCAGCCTGAACTCATTCCCCTTGTGGAAGAGCTAACCGACGAAGTTAAGGCGCTGGCCGCCGGGCCGTCCGCAGGAGGACGTGGCGGCATGTTGACGAAATTGGAAGCGGCGCAAATCGCGATGCAAGCCGGTGGAGTTGCCGTCATTGCCAACGGGATGCAGCCAGGGGTACTCGCTGACATTTTCGCCGGCAAGCAAATCGGCACGACGTTTATGTCCACTTCGCGCATGGCGGGGAAGCGCCGCTGGCTTACCTATGCCGCGGGAGTGCGCGGGCGGGTCATCGTAAATGAAGGCGCCCGCGAAGCCATCATCAGCGGCAAAGCCAGTCTCCTCTCTTCGGGAGTCGTGCGCGTAGAACAGCAGTTTGAATCGCAGGACGTCGTGAGTATTGCCGACTGTGAAGGACGTGAGTTTGCACGGGGAATCATTAATTGTGCAAGCGCAGATGCCAAAGCATTGATCGAAGGAATGTCAGTTACACCATCGGATGGACCACGCTCTCGGGTGCTCGTGACCCGGGACAATCTGGTGCTATCAGAGCAAAGGTAGATCGCATGTCGGGAGCAGTAGCGCAAATGAACGTCGCAGAGGTGGCCCGTCGCGCCAGGGCTGCGTCTCGCTTGCTGGCGACTGTTCCCCACGAGCTTCGGGTCGCGGCGCTGGAAGCGGCAGCCGATGCAATTGTGGCCGGCAAGACAGAGATTCTGAATGCGAACCAACGTGATTGCGAGCAGGCTCTTCAGGCGCTGGCAGCCGGACAAATGAAGCCAGCGCTATTTGAGCGTTTGCGGATAACTGAGCAGAGCATCAAACAAATGGCCGCAGGGGTTCGTGAAGTGGCCGCGCTCCCGGATCCGTTAGGCCGCAGTTTGGCGGTGACTGAGTTGGATGAGGGACTGACACTCTACAAGGAGTCATGCCCGATAGGTGTGGTCGGCATCATTTTTGAAGCCCGACCGGAGATCGTTCCACAGATTGCCGCGCTCGCGTTGAAGTCCGGCAATTCGGTAATCCTAAAGGGCGGAACAGAAGCAATCCAAAGCAATCAGGTGCTCTTTTCGATCTGGCGGGAAGCGCTCCGGCAATTCGCGGAGATTCCTCTGGAAGTTATCAACCTGCTCTACACGCGCGACGATGTTAGCGAAATGCTCTCGCTGGCTGACGATATCGATTTGATCATTCCGCGGGGCTCGCAGGAATTTGTGAAGCACGTGGCTGAGCATAGCCGAATTCCGGTGTTAGGTCATGGTGAAGGAATCTGTCACGTTTACGTCGATCTGGCTGCGGACTTACTGAAAGCCTTGAGCATTGCCTTCGACTCAAAGGTGCAGTATCCGGCGGCATGCAACGCGATGGAAACGCTTTTGGTTCACAAGGAGGTGGCGGCTGAGTTTCTGCCGGATCTGATCGCCCGGTATCAGGTAGCCGGAGTAGAGGTCCGCGGTTGTCCTCTCACGCTGGCGTTGAAAGATGTAGCAGGTTTGGTGGCAGCCAGCGAGGAAGATTGGGCAACCGAGTATTCCGATCTGATTGTCTCGATCAGGATCGTGACTGGTGTAGACGAGGCAATTGCGCACATCGACCAGTTTGGTTCCGGACACACCGACGCGATCGTCACCGAAGATCAGGCGACGGCGGCACATTTCCTTGAGCGAGTTGATGCGGCCGGTGTCTATGTGAACGCCTCAACGCGCTTCGCTGACGGCTTCCGCTACGGTTTCGGTGCGGAGTTAGGGATTAGTACCAGTAAGCTTCATGCTCGTGGACCAGTAGGACTGGATGGATTGACGACTTACAAGTACAAGCTTATTGGTGAGGGACAAACGGTCGCCAGCTACGTTGATGGTGAGCGGTCGTTCAAGCATCGGAGAGTGAGGTAATGGACAGGTGAGTTTGGAGGAAATCCATTTTTCAATCGCGGTGGAGTCCGTGTGAAACTCAACTGAGTGTCATGAAGTCAGTACCGTAACGCAGTAGCGTCGGGTCCGGGATCCGCATCTCAGTTGCCAGTGATATTAGTGTCGACTATCGGTAGATACATAATGACACCTAGATTTGTGGTGGGAACGTGGACCCGACGCTACTGCGTTACGGTACTGACTATGACACGCGCTGTGGTACTGACCTCATGACACTGCGGCTTGAGTGACTAGGGCGCTGAGAAATGTCAAATGAGAAATGGAAAATGAACCAGTGAGCGACAACCATCGCAGCAGAACTATTACCCACGGAGCGGAGCGGACTCCCAACCGCGCCATGCTTCGGGCCGTGGGTTTTGGGGACGGCGATTTTGAAAAACCGATCGTGGGCGTCGCCAACGGTTACAGCACGATCACGCCTTGTAATCTTGGTTTGGGCGAGCTGGCGACCCGCGCCGTCAACTCATTGCGCGAGGCCGGTGCCATGCCGCAAGTATTCGGGACGATCACCGTTAGCGATGGCATCTCCATGGGCACCGAAGGCATGAAGTACAGTCTCGTCTCTCGTGAAGTTATTGCTGACTCAATTGAGACGGTTTGCCAGGCGCAGAGTGTCGATGGAGTGCTCGCGATCGGCGGCTGCGATAAGAATATGCCTGGGGCGATGATTGCCATTGCGCGTTTGAATATACCGGCGATCTTCGTTTACGGAGGCACGATCAAACCGGGTAACTACGAAGGTCGAGATTTGACAGTCGTAAGTGCGTTTGAAGCCGTGGGCCAATATTCGGCCAAGCGCATCGACGCCGCGGAACTTCTGCAAGTTGAGCGACTGGCCTGTCCCGGCGCCGGATCATGCGGAGGAATGTTTACGGCAAACACCATGTCAGCAGCGATTGAGGCCATGGGCTTGAGCTTGCCCTTTTCGTCCACAATGGCGGCCGAGGACCAGGAGAAATCCGACAGTGCGGCGGAATCAGGGCAGGTCCTGGCCCGGGCCATCACCAAAGGCATTCTGCCGCGCGACCTTCTCACCAGAAAGGCCTTCGAGAACGCGATCAACGTGGTCATGGCGGTGGGTGGCTCAACGAACGCGGTCTTGCATCTGCTGGCGATTGCCCATGCGGCCGGAGTGTCGCTGACGCTTGATGACTTTGAGGAGCTACGCGGACGCGTTCCAGTGCTTTGTGATCTGAAACCTTCCGGTCGTTACGTTGCTACGGATCTTCATCGGGCCGGAGGTATCCCCCAGGTGATGAAGATGCTGCTGGTCCATGAGAGGCTACACGGCGATGCGCTGACGATCACCGGACAAACTCTCGCGGAGGTGCTGGCGGATGTGCCTGACGAGCCTCGCTCGGATCAGGACGTGATTCACCCATGGTCCAGACCACTCTACGCACAGGGGCATCTGGCGATCTTGAAAGGGAACCTGGCCACGGAAGGCGCCGTGGCAAAGATCACCGGCGTGAAGGATTCACGGTTCACTGGTCCGGCGCGCGTGTTTGACTCGGAAGAGAGTTGCCTGCAGGCGATCTTGTCGGGAGGCATCAAGCCCGGTGCCGTAGTTGTGATTCGTTACGAAGGGCCCCAAGGTGGTCCAGGAATGCGCGAGATGCTGGCGCCCACCTCCGCCATTATCGGCGCGGGATTGGGAGATGCGGTGGCGCTGATTACTGATGGGCGATTCTCCGGCGGTACCTATGGCCTGGTCGTTGGGCATGTGGCGCCGGAAGCCGCGGTCGGCGGCACGATTGCCCTGGTGCACGAAGGAGACTCGATCACCATTGATGCCGAGGAGAGACTGCTGCAGCTCAATGTAGCGGCAGAAGAGTTGGAAGCCCGCCGGGCGGCGTGGCGACCTCCCGCCAAACGTTACACGCGAGGGGTGTTGGCCAAATACGCTAAGCTGGTTTCGACCAGTAGCCTCGGTGCGGTTACGGATGGTCAGTAGTCGGTTGTCAGTTGTCCGTAGTCAGTAGTCAGTAGTCAGTTGTTTGTTGATCTATTTGACCTTTGTACTAAGTGCTTTGTACTTTGTTCTTTTCGGTTCATTGGCGCTTTCATTGGAACCAAGATCTTAACCCAAGAATACAAAGGACAAAGGACAAAGGACAAAGCACAAAGCACAAAGCACAGAACAATGACCACTGACAACTGACCACTGACAACTGACCAATTAACCATGTCTGAACGAATAGAAATTTACGACACCACCCTTCGCGATGGGATGCAGGGCGAAAGCGTCAACTTCTCGGTTGAAGACAAGTGTCGCGTAGTAGAACAGCTCGACGCGCTGGGAGTGGACTTCATCGAAGGTGGCTGGCCCGGTTCAAACCCGCGCGATGTCGCGTTCTTTGAAAGAGTGCGCACCTTGAAATTGAGCGGTGCCCGGATCGCCGCTTTTGGATCGACTCGCCGCAACGCATTGACGTGCGACGCAGACCCCAGTATCCAAGCGCTGCTCAAAGCCGAGACTCCGGTGGTCACGATCTTTGGCAAGTCATGGTTACTGCATGTGACCGAGGCGTTGCGACTCAGCCCTGAAGAGAATCTGGAGATCATTGCGGACACCGTCCGTTACCTTTCGGCTCGGGTGCCTTTCCTGATCTATGACGCCGAACATTTTTTTGATGGTTACCGAGCTGATCCCGAGTATGCCCTTAAAACGCTCCGCATGGCGGCGGCCGAAGGGGCCCAGCGGATCGTGCTTTGCGATACGAACGGTGGCAGTTTGCCGGATTTTGTTGCGCACGCCACTCGCCAGGTGATTCAAGAGATAAATGTACCTCTCGGCATTCATTGCCATAACGATGGTGACGTGGCGGTTGCCAACACCCTGGCGGCAGTCTCCGCCGGTGCCATTCAAGTGCAGGGAACGATCAACGGATACGGTGAGCGATGCGGCAATGTAAACCTCTGCTCGGTGATTCCCAACCTGCAACTGAAACTCGGATACCAGGTGCTGGCTCCTGAGCGTTTACAAAAGTTGCGTACTGTTTCCCGATTCGTCAGCGAGATGGCCAATTGCGCGCTGGACTCGCGGGCTGCGTTCATCGGGGACAGTGCCTTTGCTCATAAGGGTGGAATACACGTTTCGGCAGTCGAGCGAAATCCCGCTACCTACGAACACATCGAACCCGAAGCAGTGGGTAACCGGCGTCGTATTCTCATTTCTGATCTTTCGGGACGTGCCAATCTGCTGGCAAAAGCGCGAGAGCTCGGTCTTGAGTTGAACGACGAACAGCGGGTGCTCGAAGAATTGAAACGATTGGAACACGATGGTTATGAGTTTGAAGCGGCTGAGGCCAGCTTTGAGTTGTTGGTGGCTAAGTTGCGGGGGGCGCACCAGCCATACTTCGAGTTAGTCGGCTTTCGAGTGATTGATGAGCATCGGGGCGCACTGATGCCGATGAGCGAAGCCACAGTCAAAGTCAAAGTCGGCAGTCACATCGAGCACACGGCGGCCACTGGCAATGGTCCGGTAAACGCTTTGGACAATGCCCTGCGGCGAGCACTCGAGAGGTTTTACCCATCGCTCACCGAAATGCGACTCGTGGATTACAAGGTGCGCGTTATAAACAGTACCTTGTCGGGAACGGCGAGCCTGGTACGCGTGCTGATCACCTCAAGCGATGAGCGCATCGTGTGGGGCACGGTGGGTGTGTCGGCGAACATCGTTGAAGCAAGCTGGCGCGCGTTGGTAGATTCAGTTGAGTACAAGCTAACGCGTGATGGAGTGGTTTCGATCTGCTCCGAGCCGGAGAACGAGCCCGGCACCAGCCCGGATTCCGTGCAGGAAGCCCTGGTCTAATGACGAACAAATTACAAGTGATGAAGTTCGGCGGCACGTCGGTTGGCAACGGCGAGTGCATCGCGCGTGCAGCGGAGATCTTGGCCGCTTCGGCGCGGGAAGGCGGCGTGGTAGCGGTCGTCTCCGCGATGAGCGGTGTGACCAATCGTCTCATTGATGCGGCCCGCAAGTCTGAGCAGGGCGACGCCAACGCCGGAAACGAGTTGGCAGACACTCTGCGCCAACAGCATTTCCAGGCGATTGAACTCCTGGTTCACGACGACGATGCACGTGGGCGGCTGGCCCAGCAAACAGAGCAGATCATTGAAGAGGTCCGCGGTTTGTGCAGAGGCACCTCCCTGCTGCGAGAGCTCACGCCGCGTACGCTTGATTCCATTTCCAGCGTTGGAGAACGTCTGTCGGCGCGCTTACTGGCCGGAGCCCTGTCTGAATTGGGACTCAAGGCGGAGGCCGTGGAAGCGACGGAACTAATCGTGACGGACGGAACGCATGGCCATGCCGAGCCATTGATGCTGGCTACGCGTGAGCGCGCGTCCTCGCGCCTGCGACCTCTGCTTAACGAAGGCGCGATCCCGGTAGTCACTGGCTTCATCGGGGCGACCGCGACGGGCACGCTCACCACCCTGGGCCGCGGAGGCTCCGACTATTCGGCCACTATTCTCGGTGCCGCTCTGGATGCTACTGAAGTGATCATCTGGACCGATGTGGATGGCGTCTTGACGGCCGATCCACGCCTGGTCCCGGAGGCGCGCACGCTGCGCGAGATCTCTTACAACGAAGCTGCTGAGCTCGCCTACTTCGGGGCGAAAGTTTTGCATCCGAAGACTCTGAGACCGGTGGCGGAGGCGCGTATTCCGGTTTGGATTCGCAACAGTTTCGCGCCCGAGCGAGTTGGTACGAAGATCACCGAGCTCGGTCACCCCACAGCTCGCGGAGTGAAGGCGATTACGGCAATCAGCGAAGTCACTTTGATTACCGTAGGGGGGCGCGGCATCGTGGGACTGCCCGGCGTGGCGGCCAAGACGTTTACCGCCGCCGCCAACGCGAACGCAAATGTGTTGCTAATCTCGCAGTCCTCGTCGGGAAATGATATCTGTTTCATCATCAATTCAGCCGATGCGGCCGGGACTGTGGAAAAACTTCGCCAGGCTTTCGCGCAGGATCTCGCTCACCAACAGGTGGAACACATCACAGTCAATCCTGATATCTGCATCGTGGCCGTGGTCGGGGACAGGATGAAAGGCCTGCCGGGAATTGCTGGACGAACATTCAGCGCCCTGGGGCGGCGGAATATCAACATCATCGCCATTGCGCAAGGCTCCTCGGAATACAACGTTTCGCTGGTAGTTGAAGCGGGAATGCTCGGTGAGGCCGTCCAGTGGTTGCATCGCGAGTTCGGGTTGGAGCGGCGGGCCTCTCGCTTCGAGTCCGTGGAAACCGCGGAATCGGTTGCGAGTTGATGATCGCGATCGGGAGCCTGAGCAAACGTGCGATGGGTCTTCACTCCATAGGAGTGTGATGTTTATAGACCGAGAGACAATGAAGACCTCTGCGCGGTTCGGAGGGGCGGACCGATAGTAGATGAGTACCTGCCAAGTTGTGTTCCGCCCCTCCGAACCGCGCGGGGGTTGGGTTGGACGTCCCATGCTATAGACATCTCACCCTTACAGGGTGAAACCTGGCTTGAACCACTCCCATGGCAGAAATGAGTTGACACAGGTTGCGTGAGCGGGTATAAAAACTCGCGACAATCGAGCAGAACAGATGAACTTCAGCACACATCACCACCACCACGCAGACCATCATGCCTATCATCATGGGCATCGAGGCAGCGCGATGGGGGTTGTGAAGTTCGAAAAGTAATAAGACGCACAACCAGAGTTTCCAGAAACCGCTGCCAGTGACCTGAGGTCCGGCAGCGGTTTTTCTTAGTTATATGAGGTCTTCTATGTCTGAGCCCCTTTCCAGAATTCCCAGTGGCACCCGTTACTATTTTGGCGAAGAAGCACGCCGGCGCCGCGCCATCGAAGAGACCGCGCTCAAGGTCTTTGACGAGTGGTCTTATGAACAGATCATCACGCCTACCGTTGATTACTACTCGCTGTTTGAGCATGGCATGGGCCAGGATGAGGCCCATCGCGCTTTCCGCTTCACTGATACTGATGGCAGTCTGCTGGCGCTGAGACCCGATGTGACTTCTGCTGTTGCCCGGGCTGCGGCGACGCTCTTTTCCGAACGTGAGAGACCTTTGCGGTTCTGTTACGCCGCACCCGTATTTCGTCAACAACCGCAGTCGCACGCGGAATGGAGAAGGGAATCCACGCAAATCGGCTGTGAGCTTATCGGCGTCAATACCATAGCCGCCGACCGGGAAGTTCTGGCTATCGCTTCCGACTTTCTTCGTCGTCTGGAACTTGGTGGGGAGTACTCAATCACCCTCAACGACGTCGATATCTTTAGTGGCGTCGCCGACGGTTTGGCCCTGGATCTAACCGCCCGAGAAGAGATGAGGCGCTTGATCGACGTACGAAATTCAACTGACATCGAGGCTTTTCTCGCGCCTTACACCTCCGCCGAAGAGGCGCGAGCATTTGCGCAACTTGCGCAACTGTCAGGCAAACGAGAAACGTTGAATTGGGCCCGTCGGGTACTCTCCAACCAAAAATCCCTCGCAGCCCTGGACCGACTCGAAAGCTTGTGGACGGTAATTGAATCGCTCGGACTGATAGACCGGTTTGAGATCGACCTGGGGGATGTTTCACGGCTGGATTACTACACAGGCCTCACGTTCAAGATCTACGTGGAAGGTGCGGGAGCGCGGGTAGGTAGCGGT
>JAMQPI010000617.1 GCA_023717565.1 Pyrinomonadaceae bacterium
CGAAGCCCAGGAGGCGCGCGACAACTTCGCCAACGCCAGCCGGACAACGCGACGAAACGTAATCGCGTACCTCAATACCCTCATACTCTTCGCGCCGGATGATACCTCGTCGAACCTTCCCAATGGTGCGGCGGTTCCCACTACCGTGGGGTATCCACAGTTCGGCCACGGCGGTATAAGGTTGGTCGGCCTGTTCAATGATCCAACTGACCCCGAATAGGTCGGATTGGTGGGACGGCTGAGAAAAACGTCCGGCTGAACGACAACTCGAGTCAACCAACAATCATTCGCCCTTGCCTGGAAACAGGTGAGGGCGAATGCGTTTGGACTTGGGATCCGGCTTCCTGTACTCAGCTCTTTGATTGGGTGATGAAGATGTCATTAGCTTCGCTTTCCGTTACCGCCCAGTAGTGTCATCGGACGTTGGTGTAGGGCAGTGCGCTTCTCGTTCACGCCAGGATCGCACTCTAAAGATCGCCTTGCTTGACGATTGAGCGGCCTGACTTTACACTGAAGTTTGTCAAAACAATCGACAAAAACTCCAAGTGCTCGCTTAGCAAGGCAAGGGCACAATGTCTCTCCCATGAACGACAAAATCTCAGAGTCCTATGCCAAATAGCCCCTTTAACTCGCTTCAGTCCTTCAATCCCCGCGCCGGTGTCTCTGCCAAGTTTTATTCGTTGCCGCAACTCGAAAAAGAGAACGTCGGCCCTATTTCAAAGCTTCCGGTGAGCATCCGAGTTGTCCTGGAATCCGTGCTGCGCAACATGGATGGCAATCGGATTACCGAAGACGACGTGCGCGCATTGGCTAACTGGGAACCCAACGGCAAACGAACCGAGGAAATACCGTTTGTGGTGGCCAGAGTGCTGCTGCAGGACTTCACCGGCGTACCGTTGCTGGTGGACCTCGCGGCCATGCGTTCCGCGGTCGCTCGTTTGCGAAAAAACACCGGCGTAATCGAGCCGCTGGTGCCCGTCGATCTGGTCATCGATCACTCCGTCCAAGTGGACTTCTCGAGCACCAAAGACGCATTCGAGAAGAACATGACGATGGAGTTCAAGCGAAACAACTCCCGCTACCAGTTTTTGAAGTGGGGCACGCAAGCCTTCGACGGTTTTGCTGTTATTCCGCCTGGCATAGGCATCTGTCATCAGGTGAACCTCGAGTTTCTAGCCAAGAGCGTTTGGGAAAAGCACGACATTTATTACCCGGATACATTGGTTGGCACTGACTCGCATACGACCATGATCAATGGTCTGGGCATAGTCGCCTGGGGCGTAGGCGGTATAGAAGCCGAGGCAGCTATGCTGGGCCAGCCAGTTTATTTTCTGACGCCGGATGTGGTCGGAGTTTGCCTGAGCGGCACTTTGCGGGAAGGAGTGACAGCGACTGATCTGGTTTTGCGTGTCACCGAAATGTTGCGCAAGGCCAAGGTCGTAGGGAAGTTCGTCGAGTTTCACGGCGCCGGGGCCGCCAGTCTTTCAGTAACGGATCGCGCGACCATCGCGAACATGGCGCCGGAATACGGAGCGACGATGGGGTTCTTCCCAGTCGATGAAGAGACTTGCCTCTATCTGGAAGCTACTGGTCGTGATCGCGAGCAGGTTGACGCAGTGCGAAGTTACTACACTGCGCAGGGCATGTTTGGAATTCCGCTGAAAGGTGAGTGTCAGTACAGTGTGTTGTTGGAACTGGACCTCAGTGAGATTCGTCCGAGCGTTGCGGGTCCGAAGCGGCCTCAAGATCGCATTGAGCTGCCGGATCTGAAGGATCAGTTTCTGAGTCTGTTGCAAAAACCGACTTCTGAAGGTGGCTATGGGAAATCGGAGGAAGAGAGTGCTGCTCGCTATTTCACCAAGATAGGAGTTCCCGGCCTCGCCACGGCCGCCATCGCAGGTGGTGGCAGGCAAGAGGCTCACTCCGTCCCCAGCTCTGTCGGCGGCGACCTCACCACCATAAACACCAGTGCCTGGTCCGAGACTGAGATGGTCAACAATCGACCCACGCCCGATAGACTCGAAGAAATTCATCCGGA
>JAMQPI010000637.1 GCA_023717565.1 Pyrinomonadaceae bacterium
CATACAGTTGAAAGATGCAAATCGTGTCGGGATCGCCGTCGTCGTAGCAATAGATATAAGCTTCGTGAGCAATGTTACCTGCGATTCTTGGTTGGAGATGTTTTTCCCAGACGCGACGAACATCGTCGCGCTTCCCGGGTAATGTCCAGTGCTTGATGAACAGTGCAGTCTTGCTCATTGGCGCCTCTCTAGTGTGATTTATTTCCGTTTCGCGAAGAACTCGGTGGCCGCAGCCTGCGTCTCTTCTTCGCTTTGCTCTTTTACCTGTTGGTTGATGCCCCACTCGTGGCCGAAGGGATCGACAATCTTTCCGTAGCGAGCTCCCCAGAACATATCCTCGACCGGCATGAGTACGCGCGCGCCGCCGGCCACGGCTCGCTCGACAGTTCGATCGGCATCATCGACTTGCAGCGTGACGCGTACGCTGGTTCCGCCGAGCGTATTCGGTGTCTTACACGTCCCGCCTTCGCTCGCGGAAAATTCGTCAGAGATGAAGAACTTGTGTCCGTCCAGAATCAACTCGCCATGCATGACCCTCTTACTATCCGTCGCCATCATGCGATCCCCCTCTTCGGCCCCGAAGGCTTCTTTGTAGAAGTCGAGTGCAGCGAGGCCGTTGCTGACGATCAAATGAGGAATGAACTGATCCTCTCGATGCATTTGTGTCCTCCTGCTTCAACCAATGGTTTCAAGGGACGGTATTCAGACGATTCTTGATTTCCTCTATTTCGGCTCTGATCTCAGTTAGGAAATCTACTTCTTTTTAGCCGCGGCTTTTCCGGGTTTCCTTTTTGCAGCTGATATCGATTTTGTAATTGTCGCGCCTTGCATCAGTTGGCTCTTGTCCTTCACTTTGGCCAGAGAGTTGGCATAGGCGTCTTTCAATAGTTTCTTTATGTATGTCTTCGGAAAATCGTCTTTGTTCTTAACGAGAATGTATCTGTACTGATTGCCCTTGCCTAACAATATCTTGTCAGGGTCGGCAATTTGAGAGCCCCAGAAAAAACCAAAATGAATATTCTTGCTGCTTCTACCAACAGCTACTGAACAAAATGTGTGGCCAAGTCTATCCGTCAGCGACCATCCAAATGCGAGCGCATTGTAGTTGTCATAGATTAGTTCATTTGCGTTGGGATACAAGTTCCAAACGAATTCCCTTAACCATAAGACAATCTCTTTGATGTCGTCGTCGAATGGCCTGAGAAATTTTAGCAGGTCTTTAGTTTGCTCTTTGCTCATCGCCCTCACACCTTAATTCCAACTAAAGCACAGCTCGTAGCGAAACCAAGCGCTCGCTTAGTCACCGGAAAGACTCGGACCGCCGCAATACCCAGCGCCAACTCCACCAGACCCTCTTCTCCGTATCTCTCCCGTATCCGCTGCCGTAATTCCTCCTCCTCCCCACGCGCCTCCACCACAGCTTTAGTAAATCGGTATATCTCGGCAAGCTCTGGAGTCAGATCCTCGGGGCGATTGCTCAGCACCGCAAGTATGAGATCCCCGGGCACTCCGTCCTTCCGGGCCAGATTCACCTCAATCTGCACGCACGTGCCACAGTCCTCATCCTGAGTGGCCACGATTCGCGCGACGCGATACGGCGTCGGAGGGAGGCTACGGCGGTGTTGAGCAAGCGGTGTGAACAACGCGAATTTGAAGAACGCTGGTAATGAAGAGCGAAGAATGTGACGAACGTAATCTACTGACTCGCCGAGGGAGCGCTCTTGTTTATCAAGTTGTTTAAGGATGAGGTAGCGAATCATACCTGCTTCACCTCCTTTGACGCCGACCGCCCCGCCTCGAGTAAGACCTGCATTTCATTCTGGCGCGGCGGGTTTTTTTTTGAGTCCATGTTGATTACCTCCGCTGCCAGAGCTCATAGGTTGGGCCGGATATTGTATGAATCTTGGGCTATCTCCCCAACCGTAATCTTTTCTGCGCTTACATCGCTAACAATCTAACCATTCTTCACTCAAATGGTCGCAAGGCGGCAAAGCCATACAACAGCGTGAAGCCAGCGAACAATATCGTCAGGGCATAATAGCCCAGCCTTAGCCACCAGGTAGAAAGATGATCCTTAACATCGAGAACCAACTGAAGTGCCAATCGGATTCCCCAAAACACTGTGATGTATCCGCACACGCTGCGCGCCAAACCGCTCCCGTGAGCCAACTCCCGGGCATTGAAAAGGCTGATCAAGCCAAAGGCGACAATCGCCAGCACGACATAACCACCGTAAACCCAATACATCTGCCGATGCAGACGCGAGAGGACGGCCAGTTCTGCTTTCCATTTCAATCTAAATGGCACGAGCGCTGAGGCTATCAACACGCACAACTGCGCCGCACCCGCCATAAAGATTAAGGTTGGCATCATTTCTCGCACCAGCGTTCCCCTTCGGCATCCACGAAACGCTCAATGCGCGCCGAGCGCTTGCATGAACGGCACTATGATATTCCGAACAAACGGTGGGTGAAATAGTCCGTATGCGGGCAGAATTAAGGTGAGCAATGCGAACAACCGTCCCCGCCATCCTTGCCCGAGGCCAATGGCCCTGCCAGCGCGAGACCGTTCGGCGAACATGCCGACAGCCTGAGTTCCGAAAAAGAGGGTCGGCCAGCCATATCCCCCGACCGCCGGAACTGAAATAACCAGGTCATGAACGATGCCACTAAACACGAACCCGGCAAAGATAGCTCGCCTAGGTCCAAGCCATGAATTTAGCGGACGGAAGAGAAAGCGGTGCGTGAAGTCTCGAAATGCTGTGTTCCACCTCCGGCCCCAGAATTCACTAAGGCTGACGGAGGCCAGCGGACGTTTCATGAGCGGTTGCGCGTCGACGCCGACTGATCTCCAAGCGCAACTAAGCAGATGGAAGGCGCCGAAGTGAAGCATCAGGATTAAGCCGACCATCCCCACCCAGCCAGCGAGGATTCTATGTTCCCTGGAAACCCAACCAGCCACGACCCAAAAGAGCGCGATACCGACCAGGAGCTTGATGGCAGCAGAGACCCATTCGCGTGGCAGCGGACGGTCCTTCTCAGGTAACCGATCAGGACTCAGGAAAGCCCCGGCGTTCAAACCTGGCCAGGCAAGTAAGTATCCGGCGTGTTGCCACCATTGCGCGCCCGGCACTGGGGTGCGCCGCCAGGTTAACCACTTGCAACCAGCAAAGATCACGAGCGAGAGAAGCCACATAAAAGCCCAGCGGGGCCACTCTGCCGGCGCGAAAATCAGGACGACGATCGGGAAGACGATGATCGGTCCCCAGCCACGCCAGGCCGAGATCTGTTCCGGGGCTATCCTCGTCCCTACATTTTCCATCTCGGAATTTAGACGCCTAACGCGGCAACTATTTCATAAACATGTTAACCAGTCTCCGAACGCGGCATTTCACTTGCTTGAGGGAATCCATTCGGCCATTACTCTAGCCACCCTGAGACCTCCAATACTGATGTCGAGAGAAGAGTTGGCAACTGATTGATACGGGACTCGATCAACTCCCTTTGTGCATCGAAGTCCGCAATCATCTTCGCTGGCACATTACTGTGTACGTGATCCTCAACCACCTTTGCAGCTTCGTGTAGCTTCGTCTCCAAATAGACGGGGGTAAGAGTAGCCTCAAGAAACGATATATTCTCAGGTCGCCAGCCGCGGTCGTAGATATGCCCGTCTGTTTCGTACAGTGGCGGGGGACCACCTCCCCCATCAGGTGTCCACGGGCTGAAGATTGGATTCCTGTCGTCTTCATACATCAGGCAGGATAAGTACTGAAGGGCTGCCAGGGCATGACCTGTCGTGCTCATGCTCCACCACGATTCCCACAGGCGATGCAAGGAGGAAAAGGTCACGGAGAAAGATCCGAGAGCAAGGAACCATCTGTAGGGTCGAGCGCCCATGCCGATAAAGTGAAGGCCATCCTCCCGGTCGATTCGATCGAGAATGGAATTGAGTATGTACTCCATAACGGATCTGTATTCATCGGCCGTGAGGATCTCTTCGAGGAGTCGGCGCGTCGCCAGGGCCGTCGAGAAGTGCTCGGCGAATCCACCGTAGTTCGAATCTTCATCGGAGAAGAGGTCCTTGCGCCACGCTTGGAGGCAGATCGGTAATAGATGCCTGAACAGGTCAGGCTGAAGCGGCGTGTACAACATACTCTGGGAATAGTCCCTCAGGTCCGACGCTTCTGGCTCAGCGCCGCTAAGGCTACACAGTCTGCGATAGACGTTGGAGTCGTGGTCGTAAGGTTCCTGCCAGATTTCAGCAGGGGGCTTCGCACTCTTCAGCACTTTGATGACTTCATCGATGGAAGCAAGCATATGGAGATTCTTAATGAAAATCTGAAGGGCGCCGGGCCCTCATTGTAGGGGTCCCTCCGTGGGCGCCCCAACGTCGCGTAGACAAAGTGATCACGAAACCTCGGGCGCCCCACGGAGGGACGCCCCTACAATGAGGTTCTGGTCCACAGGTCTTTGAACTAACCCGACGCCCGAACCGCGTCTTCGTAGGCTGTGGATAACTCACTCTGGTTCGTAATACAGATGTCTAAGTCGCGAAGCAGCCCGTCACCGATTCCGTAAATCCAACCATGCACTGCTAGTTCCTGCCCACGTTCCCAGGCATTCTGCACAATTGTTGTGCGGCTGACATTCATTACCTGTTCGATGACGTTCAACTCGCACAGTCTATTCAGGCGCTGAACGTCGTCCCTGATTTCTGTAAGTAGAGATTCGTTGCGATGCATGACGTCCTGGACGTGGCGGAGCCAGTTGTCTGCAAGGCCCAGCTTAAGATTCTGCATCGCAGCCTGCACGCCACTGCAGCCGTCGTGACCACAGACAATTACGTGGTTGACCTTCAGCAGGTCCACTGCGAATTGAAGCACCGACAGGCAATTGAAGTCGGTGTGGACAACCACATTCGCAACGTTACGATGGACGAAAAGTTCCCCCGGCGGCAAACCGACGAGTTGAGTTGCCGGCACGCGACTGTCCGAACAACCAATCCACAGGTAGTGTGGAGTCTGTTGCTGGGCCAGGGTCTGAAAAAATCCCTGGTCGTTCGCCTTTATACGCTCAGACCAGGCCCTGTTGTTCTCAAACAGTTCTCTCAACTTCTTCATGTCAGCAATCGTGCCTCCAGTATGCGATCGGTCTTGTACATTCGGGCAGACTCCTTTAAGTTGGCTTTCGAATCGGCGGCGAAGAAAGATCTGAGATCGGTGTGGAATGCTAACACCTGGAGGAACTCAAAAGAAATGAGAATGACTGCACCCCCCTGGCAGATCCTATTAAACGCGGCAATCTTCCTGGCCCTGCTGTTTGCAACCGGCGAGGCAACCAAGGCTCAGGCGAAGCTGGAGAGTGTTTACAGCGATCTCGCTGAGGCGAAATGCAAGACTATCGAGATTGACGAGGAAACTGCGAGCTCAACTCAGAGATGCCCTGGGATCGGCGGCTATAAACTTCTGGTCCATGATGACGACGCCCGTCAGTCGATTACCGTGGTAACTCCTGGTGGCAAGAAACATCCGTTGGATTTTTGGCAGGTTGTGACGTACGCGTTTTCCAGTGTGGGGAACAAAGCTGAGTGGCGCGTGACCAAAAGGAAAGGCAAACTTTTGCCGGTGGCCTTGATTGTGCGCGTCAACGCCAGCGAGGACAGCTCGAACCCAAGTCGCCGAACGTCCTACCTGGCAGTGGTAAAAGTGACCCCGGAAGAAATCTGCGTCACGCACAAAATCCCTCCCGGCGCGAAGGCAAATGAAACAGCGCGCAAGGCAGCTGACACGGCACAAACTGCGGCTTGTTTGAAAGGAGTCGCGCCGTAAGTCGAGTAACAATCCAGATCGGTGGTTTCTGTTGATTCAATGAAGAGCCTATGAACCAAAAAGATCTACCTGAGCGATGGGCGCGCAAGCTGAAAAAGTATCTGATGGAGGAACTGCTGGTTAATAGAGACTGTCTCTCAGCGGAAGATTTCCATCATAGCTTGAAGATAAGTTTCGAGGATGGCTCCTACGCTTTCATTAAGTATGCTTTTTATCTGCTAGATCGAGAGTTGAACGAAGTCGCTGTGTTCTCGGAGCATTGTGGCTATCACATCTTCCCCCTTTCCGGAACGAATCTTGAGTTGTTTGAATCGAAGTGGACAGATGCTGGAACGGAGTAAAGGTAAGTTGCATTTTCATAGCGGCAGAGGTTACTTGTTGCTAAAACAATTCCTGCAAGGCTTCTTCAACCGAACGAACGCCGACAACTCTAACCCCTAACATTCGCTCCAGCCCGGACGTGTTGGATGCCGGAATGACGATCTTTTCGAAGCCCAGCGCCTGCGCCTCGCGCGCCCGCACCCCCGCCTGCATCGTCCCACGCACTTCACCCGTTAATCCAATTTCACCAAACACCGCTGTATGAGAATCGATGGGAACATTCTTAAAACTCGAGGTGATTGCCGCTACAACTCCCAGATCGACTGCGGGTTCATCAACCTCCAAACCACCCGCAATATTTACAAAGACATCGTCGCCGAGCATCTGCAACCCGACCCGCTTCTCCAGCATGGCTATCAACAGTGCGACTCGATTCTGATCGACACCCTGCGTCATCCGGCGACCGGTACCGTACTTTGTTCCTGAAACGAGAGCCTGAATTTCCACCAGCAGAGGTCGCGTGCCCTCCATACAAGCGGTGACCACCGAGCCGGCCACATTCTGCGGACGCTCCTGCAGAAACATCTGCGAAGGATTGGCCACGGGCATCAGCCCGGCGCCGGTCATTGCAAAGATGCCCACCTCGTTCGCGGCTCCAAAGCGGTTTTTGGTAGCCCGCACGATGCGATGGTTGTGATGTCGTTCGCCTTCGAAATAGAGGACCGTATCGACAATATGTTCCAGCGTCTTCGGTCCGGCGATCGAACCGTCTTTGGTAATGTGTCCGATCAGGAAAACCGGGATCGTACGGTTCTTAGCCAGCAGCAGGAATTGATGCGCAACTTCCCTCACCTGCGAGACTGAGCCGGGCGCCGATTCTATCAAGGCTGAGAAAACCGTCTGAATGGAATCGACGATGATCGCGCCGGGGTTCAAGCGATCTACTTCGTGGAAGATGTTCTCAAGATTGGTTTCGGGCAGCAGATAGAGATTGTTTGCTTCAATTCTCAGTCGCTCGCCACGCAGTTTTATTTGTCGCTCAGACTCCTCTCCTGAAACATAAAGTACGACCGTGCCACCGGCGCTCAGCCTGTCGGCCACTTGCAGCAACAGAGTGCTCTTGCCGATTCCCGGATCCCCGCCAATCAACACCAGCGTTCCGGGTACGATGCCGCCGC
>JAMQPI010000257.1 GCA_023717565.1 Pyrinomonadaceae bacterium
CGCTTCGTCATTCTCACCATTGTCTGTCGCACCGTTCACCCGACGCTACCGCGCTTCGGTACTGACCTCATGGCTGCGAATCTTGAGCGGGGGTAAACCACACCTTCCCAACCTGCGAATTACTGTGCAATGAGTAGTATCCTGATCAATTTCAGTTTTTCACAACTTCTACAGCACGTACCGACCGGTTTGATTTTTTGGATTAGCATTATAAATACGAGAGCCAAGGGTCAGTTGGGTTGCCAGCCGTCTAGAATTGCAAATTGCCAATTGACGATTGTTTATACTAGCGAATCCGATTAGTCTTGAACGCCGCGCCAGCACCAATTGGCAATTGGCAATCGGAAATCGGCAATCCCTTAGTGTTCCATGTCCAATCAACCCGAGTATCTAGCCATTCGTTCACTTCGCGTTGAGGATTCTGCCGCGCTCTCCCTGTGGTTGCGCTCGCAGCCCCCAGACTATGCTCGCTTCTTTTATGCGTTCGGCTTTGAAGAGGATGCCATTTCGAAGCTCCTCTCGGAACGGCAGCGCGATTTTTATGCTGGCATCTTCTGGCAAGGCGAGTTGGCAGGGGTTTTCATGCTTCGCGGGTGGGACGCGGGTTACGAAGTACCGTCGTTCGGGGTCTTGATTGATGAAAAACACCGTGGCGGCACTTTCATGAGGCTTTCACTGGACGTGGCGAAGCTCATCTGCCGGTTGTGCGGCGCGCCGCGAATGATGGCGAAGATTCACCCTGATAACGTCTCGGCCAGGGGAGCACGCAGATTAGGGTTTATCCAGACCGGCGTTGAAGTAGAGACCGGAAATATCATCTATCACTTGGAGTTGTAAGCTGACTAGTTCCATGCGCTTACTAAAGCTCGGCATTTACCCGCGCGTCTACATAGATCAATTCTATGCTGCCCGACCGCACCTGGCTTCCGAGCCGTACACCGGGCAGTTTGACGCGCTGATTGAGGATTGTTTCGGGTCGTCAGACTTTTGGACTCAGGCCCTGGGTGGGCTCGGGTACGAGACACTCGACTTAATTGCTAACGCGGAAGCCTTACAGAAACGTTGGGCGACCGAACATGACCTGAGCTACCAGGAGGGTGAATGGCTTTTTGAAATCGCCCTGGCGCAGATCAAAGCATTCCGTCCTGCCGCGTTGATAGTGGCCGACTACTCGACCTTCAGTGCCGCCTTTCTCCGCCGGCTTAGGCGCGAGTGCCCCTCGATTCGGTTGATTATCGGATGGTGTGGCGCGCCCTATCGCGACGGGGAGGTCTTCCATGAGTGGGATATTGTTCTTTCATGCATTCCCGAATTGGTTGCACACTTCCAGAGCAATGGCCACAAGAGCTTCCATCTTAATCACGCCTTCGACGAGCGCATTTTAAGAAAGCTAAACGACGCCCAAGAGCCCAAAGTCGACTTTTCCTTCGTCGGTTCCGTGCTCAAACAAAATCAATTTCATTTGGAGCGCGAGAAAATCCTGCTGTCCCTGATCGAACAGACCGATCTGAGAATCTGGTCGGATCTCCGACTCGCCCCACTTCCTCCTTCCTCGATGCTGAATAATTTCAGCCCACGTAGCTTAGCTCGCAACCTGTTTCAGACTGCTCAGACATTCGGCATATCCGCTCGTCTACTAGCAGCCACACCGTTCGGGGGCCGGGCAGCGAGGCTGGATTCCGCGACGATCGACTCTCAATTAGTTGACTCGCGTATTGTGCGACGATCAGATCCCGCATTGTACGGGTTGGATATGTTTCAGAAACTGCGGGACAGCCGGGTAACACTCAACACTCATATTGACATCTCCCCTTTGAGCGCCTCCAACATGCGTCTCTTTGAAGCCACCGGAGTGGGCTCCTGTCTGATCACCGATTGGAAGACTAATCTCGCGGAACTGTTTGAGCCAGACATGGAGGTTCTGACCTACCGCCATCCGGACGAGTGTGTGGAAAAGGTGAAGTACATTCTCGACCATGAAAGTGAGCGGTGCGCAATCGCTGCGGCTGGTCAGCGTCGTACCTTAAGTGAGCATACGTTCTTTTCACGCGCTGCCCGGATTGACGAGATTATCAATGAATCTTGTTAGAACTCTCTCCCAGCTGCTGCGGCGCGTTCCGTCGAGCCCGCCTCCGCTCGCGGCGTCATACGTCGATGTTGAGCGCGCCGAAAAGCGCTTCTACCTTGAGTATCTACGCGAAGGGATGACGGTATTCGACGTGGGCGCGCACGTCGGACAGTTGACCTTGATGTTCTCTCGCTTAGTTACCCGGGCGGAGGGCCATGGAAGCGTTCATGCTTTTGAAGCGGGCCGGGGTGCGTTCAGTCGCTTGACGAATGCCTGCCTAGAGGCAGGGCTCCGCAACGTTGTACTGAATCATCTCGCATTAGCGGAGAAGGAAGGACAAATTAGACTTAACATTTATGATGACGACCATCTTGCTTGGAGTACTCAGGCCTTGCGCCCTTTAGAGAATTACGGAATCAATGTTCGGCCGGTCTCGATCGAAGAACCAAACGCCTCAACCGTTGATCTTTACTGCCAGAGAAACGATGTGCCGAAGATTGACCTCTTAAAGATCGATGTAGAAGGAGCAGAGTTTCAGGTGCTCTTGGGTGCGCGGCACATGTTAGAGTCCCAGCGAATTGCCTGCGTCGCTTTCGAGTTTGGTCAAACTACTTTCGATATGGGGAATGAGCCCGATCATATCGAAGGCTATCTTTCCGGAATGGGCTACCGAGTACGCAATCTGGTGGCTGGCGATCCTGTTTTTCCAGGACGTTCCAGTGCCCAAACTGCGCAATTCTCTATGCACATCGCAACCCCGGATAACTGATGATTCCGCTTCACCCCGTCCCGGAAGCTAAGCATACTTGCCCGTTCTGCCAGACGTTGTTGAAGCCCCTGGGTTGGCAGATCCCGGGAATGCGAAATCTTGCCGATCTCGTTTGCTCAACGTGTGGGCGCGAATTCTATGGTGACCTGCCGGCAGGGCAAGCGCTATATACGCCCTTATTACTGGAAAAGAAGACCGGCGTCGTTCACGATCCCTACGGCATTGATTGGTTTGCCGAGTGGCTAAGTGGATCTTACGCCGCCCGCAAAGACTATCCAATTCCTTTCGCTGCCCACGAAAGACTGCCGATCACGAAACACGTCGTCTTACTGAATTGTCTCGATACCATTTACGGCCATTGCCTGCTCAAACTCCTCAACGCACAGCACTACATCGACCGGCGTCCAGACGTGGATCTAATCGTCATGGTGCCGAGCTTGCTGGAATGGATGATCCCGGATGGGGTCGCGCAGGCGTGGGTCGTCGATTTGCCGCTGCAACGCGGAACGGAATGGAATGACTGGCTGGCGAGAGAGATCCGGCGCCGCTTGCAACAGTTCACAACTTCCAGTCTCAGCGTAGCCTTCTCTCATCCTCATCCAGACGACTTTGATATCGAGCGTTTTACCCGCGTCAAACCATTTGCTCTCGACGAGTGGTCAACCGATATAAGACGGCCCTCGGTAACCTTTATTTGGCGAGAGGATCGGCTGTGGAGCAATGTAAGGCAGCCACAGGCGCGGGGTTTAGAAAAGATCAAGCGACAATTCACCCTCGAAGCGCGTCCGGTGAAAATTCAGGCGGAGCTTCTGGTTACGCTGGCCGAGGCGCTGCGTCAGGAGTGGCAAGATGTGGATTTTGCGGTTGCTGGATTGGGACGATCTGAAAAACTACCGGACTGGATCAAAGACTTGCGCCAGCAAGAAGTAAATACCGATATAGAACGGCAGTGGTGCACTCGCTACGGGGCGAGTCACATTGTGGTCGGAGTACACGGTTCAAACATGATCTTGCCTTCAGCACATGCGGCAAGCGTCGTTGAATTGATCGGCGAAGATAGGTGGGGTAACTTTTTGCAAGATCTACTGTTTCGTCCGGGTGATACCCGTGAGATGTTCTTCCGTTACCGCTTTCTGGAAACCAACGTGACGGCTCCCGGGCTGGCTCGGCTATTGACTTCAATGCTGCGCGGACTGCCGAAGTTTCGTTACTTGATGGATCCACGTTTCTGTAAACATGGCATCGACTAATGAGTTATGGAAACAATAGTGAAATGGGAGTTGTTTGCTCAAGACGCAAACATGACGTGCGCAACCAGTACCAACCCCATGACCGCCGGGGAGAGGGTGAAAGACCACTCCACCAGTGGGCTGCGTCGTTTGAATACCCGGCGAAAGAACACCATTCCGCTCTTCCATCCGTCGTGTTGGTAAATGGGCAGCAGATTCGCAACAGCAAGCACTAGATTGAGAGTACCGAAGAAACTGCCCCAGGCCATGGCGGCAAGGACCAGATTCACACCGATGCCGGCGAGCAACACAAACAACTGCTGGATTAGTGGTCGTTTCTGCAGGGCGTCCATGTCCATTTTCACGTAAGCACCAAAGGGTATCGGACGGAGATGATATTGAACGCCAAGGATGCAAGCACTCAGAAGTGGCGGGCCCCAACCGAGTCCAGCCTCAATCACCTTAACCTTGCAGAGGCGAGCAGCAACAAGGTGGCCGAGTTCGTGTAAGACCAGAGCGATAGCCAGGCTCAAGACGACATAGATTCCAGTAATAAACATATTTATTGACCCAACCCCGTGAAAAATTCCGTCAGATATAAGGATCAGCCCGCTATAAAACACCTCGGACCCACGGAATTAGCATCACGCCGTGTGCCAAAGGTTCGGGAAAAATAAACGCCCAATTACCGCCCAATCCCACCGTATCAAACACCGCCAGCAAAATAACCGCAAAATTAACATCTATCTGAACCGGCAAGGACATCTTTGATCGGTCAGAATGACCCTCACTCTCTGTAATATTTGTTCACCCCTCTCGCGCTGAAACCTTAGCGTAGCACCCGCTTCCTCCTCCCAGCCCTCGTTATAGCATCCACTCAAAATAGACAAGCGGAACGCCCCGATAGCTTTTCCGTCCAACTTCCAGGAGCCCGCATTTGCCGTAGAAGCTTCCCGCACCGGCAAGCTCCATCATACGCATCGAGCCGGATGGCTTCGGACGGCCACTCCCGGGCGACCGCGCTCGCTGCCTTCATGAGGCGCCGGCCAATTCCTTGCCGCTGCAGATCTGGCGCGACCGCCATATTAGTCAGATATAAAGCTCGACGAACGCTGGTGAAGTAAGCCACATCGATGGCCCACGGCTTCTTCGTTTGCAAGCTCAGCGTACCGACAATGTCCTTGTTGTTCCGGGCCACCAACACACGTGACGTTTTGATCGCGCGCAAGACACTTTTTTCGGTAACACACGAAGACCAATGGCCACGCCCATGTTGACTGGTCAGGTGTTCGGCCACCGACGTTCTGAGGACAGCGATCTCAGCAGCATCGGCATCGTTGGCAGTAGTAACCAAAATCTTCATAATGGCTGACCTTATATATGTGATCCCTTTGCCGAATCAACAGATCTCACATTTATTTAACCCTCTCTAAACATGAATTTAACTACTCCAGCCTAAAGTCAGTTCCGCTAACGGTAATTAATCAACTCGCTTAGAAAGCGGCAGAACTCAGTTCGCCGTTATTCTCCGTACTGCGTCTCACGAAAAGGAACACTTCAATGGCTAATCATGATGAGGATAGTGTAAGCAATTTATCTGACAACGAAACCTTCGAAGAGGTGGTTGAATCCAGAGTTTCACGACGCGGCTTTATCGGCGGAAGCATGGCGGCTGCGGCCGCGTTCTCTCTTGGGGGCGTGGGCTCGCTGCTAAGCGCTGTCCCCGCCGCGGCCAGTCATCGTCGACCACTCCTCGGCTTCACTGGCATTCCGGTTTCTTCCGCTGACACCGTCGTCGTACCGGAGGGGTACACGGCCAAGGTGCTTATAGCGTGGGGTGATCCGGTGTCGAATGGGCCCGAATTCCTGCCAAACGCCGGCAACAGCGCCGCCGACCAGGCGTTGCAGTGGGGGATGCACAACGATGGCGTCGCTTACTTTCCCATACGCGGATCGCGACGAGGGTTGCTCGTGCAAAACAACGAGTACATAGACGACGTCCTGCTCTTCCCGGACGGTAATGCGGGCTGGAACCAGGAGAAGACAGACAAGGCGCTCGCGGCCCACGGCGTGTCGATCATCGAGATCAAGAAGAGCCGAGGTCCTGGAAACGGCGACGATGACGATGACGACGACGATGATGACGACGACGATGATTTCGGCGGCCATAGCTCGCACAGCCACCGGCGTGAATGGCGTGTGGTTCGGCCATCGAGGTTCGCGCGACGCATCACGGGCAGTACCCCGATCAAGATCGGCGGCCCGGCCGCGGGCGATCCCAGGCTTAGGACCACCGCCGATCCCACCGGTAGGTTGGTCTTTGGAACACTGAACAACTGCGCGATGGGTTTCACGCCATGGGGTACGTACCTGGCCTGCGAAGAGAATTTCAACGGGTACTTCCGCACACCTGCCGCGCCGGTTCCAGGTTCGATTGAGGCCAGATATGGACTCAGTACTGGCGGTGCCGGCTACCTCTTGCATACGACGGACAGCCGTTTCCGCGTCGCCGATGAGCCCAACGAGCCGAACCGCTTTGGCTGGGTGGTGGAGATCGACCCCTTCGAACCCCACTCGAGACCGGTAAAACGCACGGCGCTCGGCCGGCTAAAACATGAAGGCGCGTGGGTGCAGGAGACCAGACACGGTAAGGTCGTCGTCTACATGGGCGACGACGAGCAATTTGAGTATATTTATCGCTACGTCTCAAACTTGCCCTGGCGCACAGCCCGCCGCCGTGGGATTAATCCACTCGACGATGGGATCCTGTACGTAGCCAAGTTCAACGCGGATGGCACAGGTCAATGGTTGCCATTAACGCCTGACAATCCTGCCCTAGCAACCTGGTCAATCAACGACATCCTCATCAATACTCGTGGCGCGGCAGACTTAGCCGGTGCTACCAAGATGGACCGGCCCGAGTGGATCGATACCTTCCCTGAAGATCTGACGGCCATCGCCACCTTAACCAACAACACACGGCGTGGTACTGCCGGCCTGCCACCGACAGATCCTCCAAATCCGAGGGCTATAAATACCTTCGGCCATATCATTCGCTGGTCCTATCGTAACGACTTTTCGGAACCGACCTTCCGTTGGGACATCTTTGCTCTCGGAGGTGATCCGGCGAACCCGGCACACGGTTCCACTATTGTCGGCGACAAGTACGGATCACCTGACGGAATCTACGTAGCACCCAGTGGGCGACTTTGGATCCAAACCGACGTCTCAGGGAGCACAATCAACGCGGGCGCCTATGCCGGGTTTGGCAACAACCAGATGTTGTGCGCTGATCCGGAGACTCGTGAGACTCGCAGGTTTCTAGTAGGTCCAAGCGTTTGTGAGATCACCGGCGCAGTTGTGACACCCGACGAGAGAGCCATGTTTGTTGGTATTCAGCACCCGGGCGAGGCGCCGACGGGCGTTAACGATCCGGCCAACCCGAAGCGTTATAGCTCCTGGCCCGATGGTCCCGAGGGAGGTCGACCTCGCTCAGCCTGCATCGTGATCACCAAGAACGACGGCGGTCAGATCGGAAGCTAGTGTCCTGCACTCTGAGGAGACCGAACACTGGCGGGCTGGGGAAAGAACAAACTCGATCCACGAAATCACACGATTTCGTAGATCGAGTTCTTTACCCACGCACATACATCCACTCCCCTGCCGAACAGCTCGGAGCGTTGACACTGCTCTTTGAGCAAGCTTACATTCAACCACTCCCGGTGTTCTGATTTCCTGTTCGAAAGCGCATAGATGATGAGTTCATGGTTGGTTGTGATCCTGGCATTCGCTCTGTGCCCGAACTCTCGCACGATCGCGCAACAACCGTCTCCTACTCCTGTTCCTCAACGTACTGGCCGATCTTACACCACTCCAGATCTACCAAAGACTCCGCCGACACCGGGCCCAACCGCGCCTTCTCCCATAACGTTCACCGATATAACCACCAGAACCGGCATTGGGTTCCGGCACGCAGCCTCCAAAACTTCAGTGAAGTATCTGCTCGAGACGATGGGTGGCGGCGTGGCGCTTTTCGATTACGACAACGACGGGCGCATGGATCTCTTCTTTACCAACGGCGCGTCATTGAAAGATCCAATGCCAAAGGGAGAACTACCCGACAAGCGCGAACCAAAATACTCGAACCGCCTCTATCGGCAAAAGCCAGACGGCACGTTTGCGGACGTTACCGAGCGCGCGGGTTTAAAGGGCGACGGCTACAGCATGGGCGCGGCGGCCGGCGATTACGACAATGATGGTTTCTCGGACCTCTACGTCACCGGCTATGGCGAGAATCATCTTTATCACAATAACGGTGACGGCACTTTTACCGATACGACCCGGAAATTCGCTATCAGTGGTAGCGGATGGTCCACCAGCGCCGGTTGGTTTGATTACGACCGTGACGGCCGCCTCGATCTCTTCATAGCGCGCTACATGGATTGGGATTTTGAAAGTGGATCCATCTACTGTGGCGGCGCCTTGGCCGGCCTACGCGCATACTGCCACCCAGACAACTTCAAAGGCGCGACTAACATTCTCTACCACCAGCGCGCCGACGGGACCTTCGAAGATGCTAGCAAGACGGCCGGCATTGCTGATCCCTCCGGCAAAGGTCTGGGAGTCGCTTTCGCCGATTTTGACAACGACGGATTGATGGACGTCTTTGTAGCAAACGACGGCGTGCGGCAGTCTCTTTACCGGAACAAAGGCGATGGTTCGTTTGACGATATCGCGGTGATGGCCGGCGCCGGCTATGACGAAAACGGAAAGAGTTTCGCCGGAATGGGTGTTGATTGCGCCGACTATGACAACGATGGCTACATGGATGTCTTCATCACTACTCTGTCGAACGAGACCTATCCCCTTTATCGCAACAACGGCGATCTGAGTTTCACCTACGTAACTGATTCTTCCGCAGTGGGACAGATCACACTGCTCTACTCCGGCTGGGGCACGCGATTTATTGACGTAGACAACGACGGACTGCGCGATCTGTTTGTGGCGCAGGGTCACGTGCTCGACACAATTGAGAAGTCGACTGCTTATTTGAAATACCAACAGTCGCCGCTCTTGATGCGCAACACGGGGAAGGGATTTGTGAACGTTTCCGCGACCGCCGGGCCCGCGCTAAATATTCCCATTGCTGCGCGAGGCGCGGCTTTTGGCGATCTGAATAACGACGGGCAGGTTGATGTAATAATCGGAGTCCTCGACGGCCCGCCGCTGATCTTGCGCAACATGGGAACCAGGAACCACTGGCTGGGGGTTTCGCTTTCCGGATCCAAAGCAAATCGAAATGGAATCGGGGCCCGGGTGACCGTTACCGAAACCGGCGGCCGCAAGCAGACTTTTGATGTGACCAATGCCGGCAGTTATTTGTCGTCGAATGATCCGCGCATTGTGGTTGGCTTAGGTGCAGCTACCGGAGTCCGCTCAGTTGAAATACGCTGGCCCAGTGGCCGCATTCAGACTCTGGCAAACCCGGGAATCGATCGGTATATCGCCATCAATGAAGGCGAGGCGAAATGAGACAGATGGCCTGAAGGCAAATGAGGAGCGTCGTCGTACTTAACCAGAACCGCAGGGCCAACACCTGGCTTGGTCCCCGGCGCCTGTTAATCGTTGCGGCTATCTTCCATCTGGCAGTCACCGGTGCCGTCTATGCGCTTGGTCGTTACGCGGTCCTGCCCAGAACCTTCGACACGAATGGAATCGCTGTCTCCTTTGCGTCGGATGGGATAGGAGACCGGGCAGATGCCGCCGGATTGAGCGACCTTCTCAGGCGAGGCCATCTTCGCGAGTGGGTCACAGCCCCTCTTGAGTTCCACTTAAAACTTTACTCCATTTGCTTTGCTCTGTTTGGACCGTGGTTAGGAATAACCATCATCAGCATCGAGCCACTAAATGTACTCTGCTATCTTGCAATTCTGATTCTGGTCTTCCAGCTAGGCCGAGAAGCTTTTAATTCTCACGCTGCCATAATCGCCTCCGCCATAGTCGGTCTTTGGCCGTCGCTCTTGCTCCACACAACTCAAATGCTGAAGGATCCGATGTTCATCGTAGGAATGCTGGCGTTTATCCTCATCACTTTGCGCTTGTTATCGCGCACCTTGTCATGGCCAGGAGCGCTGCTAGCGGCGTTCGCTGGCGGCTTCATTGCTCTCTTTGTTTGGCTGGCCCGAGATAGCATGGGTCAACTTCTGATGGTGATTGCGATTGTCGGAGCAGTGATGCTCGTCGCGCGACAGCTTCATGAGAAGCACATTCATACGGCAAATGTCGCCGGGATGGCGCTCCTCTTACTAATAAGTACTAGTGTTACGAGATTCGTACCAGGATTTAACAAACCCGATGGCCCGTCGACAGCAACAAAAGCGCGCACCAAAATCTCCGAAACGCTACAACCAAACTCCAACCCGGGCTTCGCAACTCACGTGAATACACTGAGACGCCGGTTTGTACTCATGTACCCAGACTCCACGTCAAATATCGACAGTGACGTTCAGTTGACCAGCATTGCAGAGATAGTCCGATACCTGCCGCGCGCTGCGGTAATCGGATTCTTCGCGCCGTTTCCTAATATGTGGTTCGCAAGTGGGAGACAGGTCGGTTCATCTGGGAGGTTGCTCAGTGGAATTGAGACCTTAGCGATGTACGCGATTGAAGGTCTGGCGATCGTCGGGCTGTGGAGGGAACGACGCAGGTTTTCGGCCTGGCTGCTTGTCTCAACGGCTGCGATCGGTCTGATCGCACTCGGCCTCATAGTGATCAATGTTGGCACACTTTATCGCCTTCGCTATGTGTTTTTGATCCTTATTATCATTGTCGCCGCCAAAGGATTCACCGATCTTTCTGACTGGTATGAGAATAGGCGTAGACGATAAGTCAATATGGCAGCGCTTTCGGCGCAACGTCTCAATTACTCTTCTTGGCTCAGGTGTCTCGGTCGCGATTAAGCTAGGACAGACCGCGCTGCTCACCAGGCTCTTGAAGATAGACGACTACGGGCGCGTGCTTATCGTGCTCAATCTCTTCGTCTTTCTCGATTCGTTCTTCGGCTTGCGCGTAGCCGATGTGATGTTTCGTTTTTTCCAGAAACTCAAAGATCAAGAAGACGCTCGTTCACTTAATGGACTTTTGATCTTGTGTCTGGGGATCAGCCTGGCGTCCGGTGTGCTGATTTACGGCGGCGTTCTGATTTTGTCACCCTGGCTCGCAGATCGTGTCTATCCAGGTCTTGGTCTCTCGCCCCTCTTGAATATTTACGGCTGCACGGTGCTCGTCTCTGCGTTTAGCGGAGTCTACGAACCAATCCTGCGAATCTACGATCGGTTCACCGCCATCGTCGTACCGCAGGTGCTGGGAAGCCTGGTCACACTGTTACTTCTTTGCGCCTCCTTCGCGACTAACCTCGCGAGCCCCGCGGGTGGTTACAACCTCAAGGCAATCGTCGCTGCATTTGCTATTGGTGGCTTGGTACAGAGCGTACCGCCGCTCGTACAAGCCTTACGCGTCGTGAGCCCGTATCTCTCGGTCGCTAAAGTCCGAGAGGCCGCCCACTCTTTGGCCGCTCACCGTCGTGAACTGACTAGCTGTCTGTTCAATAGCAATCTCTCCGGATATCTGAAGTTTGCCATCAACCCTGGTGACCTTTTCATCCTGGGTCTATTCTCCTCACCCTCGCAAGTGGCTCTGTATGGACTTGCTAAACAACTCACCGCTCCCATGGCGCTTTTACAAACCAATTTGCAAACTGCCGTTATCCCCGAGATAACTTCACTCGTAGCCAGGGGAAGATTCGCGCAACTCAGGAGGTTGATTAACCGCTACCTCTTGTCGGCAGCGGCCCTGGGTAGCCTGTTGTTGGTAAGCGCTCTTTTGCTGGGACGTCTATTGTTCTTGCGGTTGTTCCAACAGGTGTATCTGCCGGCTCTACCTGTTTATTACGTACTGGTGGTGGTGGCCTCGCTGTTATTGATCTTCCTGGTTTTCCGTCCACTCGCGGTTAGTCTGGACTTGCTGAGATGGCACAATATGGCGCTGCTGGTAAGCGCTGCTCTCGTAATTTGTTTAATCATCGCCGGCGATCTCAATGCGATGACCATGGCTTATATCCAGCTTGCAGAGGCATTGATACTTCGTTCCCTTTTTAGCGTGCTGGTGTGGGTGCGACTGCGCGCCCTGGCCGGAGACTGAGCATGGAGATTCATCATTTCTATCCCAGGACCTCCAACATTGGTGACCACTTTGTTCAAAGGGGCATCGAGGCCATGGTTCGGAGGATCGTCCCTGGCGCTACCTTTCAGCTTCTCAATATCAACAGTAGAGGTAAGGACAAAACAGAATACGGCCTTACCCAATCAGCAGTGGAGCGCGCCAACCGGGAAGCTGATTTGATCATCGTCGGAGGCTCGAACCTATACGAGGGCAGCTTCCGTTGGCCCTGGGGAGTACATCTCGAAATTGACGCTTTTAAGAATCTTCAGGTCCCTCTGTTCCTGGTAGGCATCGGTACTGGCTCAGCTTTTGGTTCACCTGTGCATAGACCCTCTACCCGCGCGAAACGCGAAATCAAATTGCTCAACGACTACGCAACTTTTTCCGGCGCCAGGGATGTCCTCACATTCGAATGGTTGCAGCGGCTGGGTATCTCGGAGGCAAAACTGATGGGAGACCCAGCGACTTTTGTTTTCAATCGTCCCCTGCAGCGGAATAATCAAGGCGGTCACATACTCATTACCATGCCTGCTCGCCGCTTCTGGACCAGTAAGCACCAGTTCTGGAATGTTCAGTTGCGCGGCCGATCAATGTTCAACGGAATGGTTGCCCTCGCACGAACACTCCTTGAAAAGGGGAAAGAGGTTATGGTGACCTGCAACGATCCGGTGGATCTGCCGCTGGCCCAAACGCTGTTTGAACCTTGGCTACCAGGGAGAGTGTTTTGTCCGGAAACACCTGAGGAGTATTTCGCGCTGCTTTCAAAGTCGCGCGCGGTAGTGGCCGGTCGCCTGCACACGGCGGTGGTGGCGTTCTCTCTTGGGATCCCCTTCATCCTGGTGGACCTCGACCAACGTACACATGGATTTGTCCAGACGTATCAACTCGAACCTTGGACCATTAAACCAGCCTGGCGCACCTTTGCAGCGCGCCTCCAGGAACAGACTGACACCTTGTTGAGCGACGAAGCTTCCAAGTCGTGGAAATGTTTCATCGGGAAAAGAGACCAGATGTATACATCCGCCATGGATCAGCTGGCATGCGCCCTGGCATCAATGAAGCTAAACACTTGATGTTGGCTCTTATGTTAAAGTTGTGGCTATAATAGCGCACACGTCCGCTCCCTAAGGCGGTAAAGCCTCGCGTATTAGTCTCCGTCGCACCTTGGACCAAGTTTGCGGGCGAGGCGTTCACCCGCCAGTATTGTGCGTTTCAGATTAGTTTCAGCAGGTGGAGCTAATGACCTGGACACCGCTTTACAGCTCTCGCACGGCGAACAAGAACCCGCCAGCAGATATAGAAGGCACCTCAGCTCAAACAGCAATTCGGCCTATCAAAGTGATGTACATCATCAATGACCTCTCCATCGGCGGGGCCGAGATGATGCTATACAAACTGCTGGCTGAAACGGATCGCACGCGTTTCTGTCCGGTGGTCATCTCTCTAATGCACCACGCGGCGCTGCGTCAACGGATCGAGGCGTTGGGGATCGCCGTGTATACGACGAAGATGCGACCAGGCCGGCCGACGCCCATGGGATTGTGGCGTCTGGTCCGGCTCATTCGCCGGCTCAAGCCCGATCTAATTCTGGGTTGGATGTATCACAGCTGTCTCGCGGCGCAGCTGGCCAATTTGTTTTCTTCTCATCGGGCCCAGATCTTATGGAGCATTCATTATTCAATCAGCTCCTTGAACAGAGAGAAGCGGCTAACCGCCGCAGCCATCAGAGTGTGCGCGTTTCTTTCAAGCCTTCCCGCTAAAATAGTTTTTGTTTCGCAGGCAGCCCAACTTCAACATCAATCGTTGGGCTACAGTCTTGAGAGCAGTTGTGTAATTCCCAACGGCATCGATGTAACAGAATTCGTGCCGTCGAACGAGGCCCGATCGTCAGTGCGATCAGAGCTGGGTCTACCAGAGAACGCATTTCTTATCGGACTACTGGGTCGCTATCATCCGACTAAGGACCATGCGAACTTCCTCCGGGCTGCTGCTTTGTTATCAAGACTTCACCCTGAGGTGCATTTTCTTCTGATTGGACCAAAAGTTGATCGTGAGAACCGGACCTTGTGTAAGTCGATTCAGGAGTTGGGACTCATACACCAAACGCACCTGCTGGGAGAGCGTCATGACGTGCCGCGTCTCGCGGCTGCTCTGGATGTCTTCTCGCTCTCTTCCTATGTCGAAAGCTGTCCAAATGTGATTGGCGAAGCAATGGCTTGCGGGGTGCCTTGCGTTGTTACAGATGTAGGTGATGCAGCATGGATCTTAGGTCACACCGGACGGGTGGTACCACCACGTGATTCCGGCGCCCTGGCCGATGCCTGGCGAGAGATGATAGATCTGGGTCCGGGAGGTCGACTGGCACTGGGCCGGGAGGCACGCACGAGAGTGATCGAGCGCTTCACGCTTAAATCGGTCGCGGCCCGTTATGATGCGATTTATGAGACCGTGCTCGCAAGGGAGAAAACTAGAGAGTCTGCAGACGAGACACCCGGTGTGATCGGAACATTGAGCACTACTTTTGAAGACAAGGGCGCGGTTGGATAGTACGCAGGTCTTCCTAACCTGCAATTTGAAAAGTGACTATGAGTGCAACTACCAGCAGATCCGCGGCGATAGCGAGCGTTTGTGATCTGGTGCCTTTCAAATTACTGGTGGATCCGTTCCCACATGTGATTCACGATCGGTTCATCGCTCTTGAGCTTTACCGGCAGTTGTGCCGGTCGTTTCCAACTTGCCCGCCCAGTACTGGTCCCACAGGATTTTCACTCTATTGGGGTGATCAGGGTTACGAACACTTGCTTGACCAACAACCCGCCTGGCGGGCCTTATTCAATACATTTCACAGTCAGCATTTTATTGATTGGTGTAAACAGCAATTCGCGCCGGTTTGGGACGAAGAGGGCTGTCGGATCGACTTATCCGACGCTCGTTACGTTCCCTATTGTGAAGACCGCATCGACAAGGAGCGGGCGACGCTGCGAAGAGTTGAACATGAGCCAAATGAGTTGTGGGTCCGCATGGACATCCATCAGGGACAATTGGGATATGACCGGCGGGTCCACCTCGATCACGCGCGCCGCGTCATGTCCATGCTGGTCTACATGTGCGACCACACCGACAACCAGATGGCAGGCGGCGAGCTGTTTCTGCATAGCTCCAAAAGACCGCAGCCGTCTCAGCGACCTGATACACGAATCACTCCGCGGCACAATTTGATGGTTGCCTTTCCCTGCACACCACGTTCATATCATTCTGTGTCAGCAATCACCGCAACTGTGGCTCCGCGCAATTACATCCAGGTGCACATCTCCAGCTCCGTGGATGTTTGGCGGAGAGAAGCAACTCCAAAGTGGCGTCGACCTCTGGCATTCTTGAAGCGGCAACTGAAGTCTGGGCTATCTCTTTGTTGATGCTATCTCACACAGCTTTTCAGAAACCCGGTTACCGACCAGACGATGTCCCAACGCATTCCAATGTCCAACGCCGTTTGTGCCGTGCAGGAAAGCTCTATTTTGATCAGCATACTCTTGTAACATTAGAGCTACATTTAGGACTTCGATCCCTTCACGCTCGCCCAAAGCCTTAATACGACGGTCGGGGTAAAACAAATCACCGATCCCTAAGCTGCGCATGAAATCCAAACGAACTGCCGGATTGGGATAGGCTTGAATGCTGCTGCTGCCCGTTACAATCAGGAATTGCGCTCCATGCGCTTTAACTTCGTCACGCATGAGGAGAATTAGTCCATCCGTTATCCGCCACGCTTCGGCCCAAACGGGGTCTCCGGGTTCGACGTAAACCTTGGCGCTTAATCCCGGTTCGTCACCAATGCTGCGCGGGGTGTTTTTTCTCTCCCTATAATTATGAAAAGCCTCACGCGACCTATCGATCAGACCAATCAGCCGGATGCGGTCCCTCAGCCAGTTTAACGACCTTCCCAAGAACGATTTCATTAGATGAGATTTGAATGATTCGTTTCGCGCCTTCAAGAGAGACTCCTCCAAGACAAGCGCGCCATCTTTATGAACGAAGTAGGGTAAAGCTAAACCAGCGTATTCCTGATCAAGAGCAAGTGAATTGTCTCTGATATCGTTGCTGGTGGTGACGACCAGCACCACGACGTCTGGAGAATACTGCCAGACTCGCTGGCGCAAAGTGAGTAGCTCACGCCCAGTCGAGAAACCCGAGACTCCAAAATTAATGACCTCTATTTTCTGCCCGGCAAATGCTTTGCAACCTTGTAGTCGCTGTTCCGCAACCGCCCAGAAAGCCATTTCCACCGGCACTTGCAACGCCTCTGCAAACGAGTCTCCGAGCACAGCGATGCGCAGAGTATCGGCCGGTTTCACCTTCGAGTGTTCGCGATCACGCATTCCGTCGCTGCTGATCTTGACGTAGGTTTCTCCTTCCTTTGTCCACCACCCTTCTGCTCCAGGTCGTAGCGCAAACCCGACATACTGATCTTCCTGGTAGAGATTCAGGTATCTGAAGCCGATGAGGCGTAAGGTCACTTCTGCAAGTAATAAACCGACTCCTAAGCCAAGAAGTATGGTAAGAAGCTTTGCCGCCAGGCGCGTCTTTCCTGTCCCGTTTCGGAAGCTTGAGCCGTTCCTCATAGTGTAGGTTCGCGGCGTGTACGTATTTCCTACCTTACCTTGAGAGTGATAACAGACAGTGAATGCTTCGGCAGAGTCACGACGAAACTCCGTCCGCTGCGCACCGTTCCGTTCTTATTGAAAACTGCGTTGGGTCGCGCGAACTCGTTCGAAGCCGCGAGTGAGGGGGCGGTGACAGACTTCATCTCTGCCCGAGCGCCGGTCCTCACGCCTTGCACAATTATGGTTGTCGACAACGCGTGTGTCGGGCTGGTATTCACCGCCTTGATAAAGATCTTTCTGCCATCAGCCGTGCGGCTCACTACCGCATCGAGGTATGGCACGTCCCTTCCCTCTTTGCTCGTGTCAAAGGTCGGGCTGCTGACGCTGGCGGCCAGGCGTTCATCGCCGCGATGTTCATTGTAGAGCTGATTAACCAGATAGATCGAAGAGACGAACGACCCATGTCGCCCGGCCTGGATGATACCGCCAGGCCAGCCGTTAACCAGATCAGACACGGCGCTCATACCGACCAAATCTCCCTGCCGCTCGAAGACGTTCATCAGTCGTGCGCCGTAGAGCGCCGACTCCATCGAATACTGTCGCTCAACCGGCAAATCCAGACCCCACTCATTGATCGCCAGTTTAATCCGACCACCAGGAACGAGCTCACGCAGCAACTGTTCGACCTCACCATAGAAGCGCTCGAGGAATAACGGCCGGGCCATTAAGTTCAAGGGATCGCCGGCCATCTCTCTCCGGCCGTAGTAGTGATGAATCGCCAGGTAGTCAATACTCTCTCCCGCAACGCGGACCACGGTGCGGTTCCAGTTCATGTTGTTGTCGCCTACGGCGATCAGCTTGATCGAAGGATCGACAGCGCGCATGGCCCTGGCGTAGCGGTTGTAGTTCCTTGCATAAGTGTCCGCGTCCGAGTGGCCGCGCACCCAGTCGCCCCAGATTTCGTTGCCCACCTCCCAGAACTTCACTCCGAACGGCGCCGGATGCCCGTTTGCTGCGCGCATCGCTCCGTACTTCGAAGTTGCTGGTCCGTTGCAGTATTCGACCCAGGCTGCGGCCTCATCCACAGTCGCACCGCGTCCCTCCACATTGACAGTGATCGAAGGCTCAGCACCGACGGCCCGAGAAAAGAGGACGAACTCGTCAGTACCGAAGTCACTCGGCTCCGGCTCGTTCTTCCAGGAGAGATTGGCCCACGTTACTCGCTCGTCGCGTGGTCCTATCGCCCACAGCCAGCGGTAGTCCTGCGCCACGTTGCCTCCCGGCCAACGAATGAACGCGGGTTTGAGGGCCTTGACCTTTTCAAACACATCGCGACGCACCTCACCCGGCATGGCATCGCCAGGCAGTAACGAGACTTGGTCCACCCACACCCGACCGCGGCCCCGAAAGATGATGGCGAACCGAGCGAGCGGATCGCTCTGCGTTGGTCTCAGGGTGAAATCGTACTTGCGCCAATCACCGGCGATAACATCGATGTCCGCCGATGCGTAGACCTTGCCTTCGTTGACGTCTGATTCGAGCGCAACGGTGACTGCGCCTTTGTAATCGTTGGTCTTGAGCCAGAGATGACCTCGGTATTCAAGGCCGGCGCGGATGGGAATACGAGACTGGTAGAGTCCGTGGCGTGGAATCACTCCGTCACCGGCCTCGACGCGCTGAGAATGCTCCTTCGTTGCGGGTTCACCTGTATCAACCTTTAGCTTCCGCTGTGGTGGGTAAGCAACCTCACCGTCCCAATGAAAGACGAGCCCGTAGTCGTCGTTGCGATCGTCGGGGTAACGTTCCCAATAGCGGGAGAGACCGATGACGTTCGGCGCCTCTTCGAAGCTGCGGTTACGGATCAACTCCGCGTGCAATCCACCCTTGATCCCCTCATACATGAATTCGAGGAACTGGCCGTAGAGTAGCGGGCTGATACGATTCTCGACTTTGCGCGTGTCTATCGTGAGAGTTGCGGCCTGAGTTGTTTGCGCACGAACAGGAAAGAGGTGCGAAACGGCGGCGCACAACACTAATGCGGTCAAGGCCGTAGACACCCGGCTAAATCGACTGGTATTCATTCACAGATATCGCAGAATTCGCCTTGGAAGAGGCCGCACTCCAAAGGGGCCGCACTCCAAGATCACTTCAAGGGGACCCGCAGCACGGTGAGCGATTGTGGGGCCAGCGTGTACATAAACTCGCTTGAGGGAACGACCAGTTGCCCTTCGATGGGGGCAACTTTCATCGGGCTATCTAAACTGTTCTCGGCCTTCAAGTCGGCACT
>JAMQPI010000660.1 GCA_023717565.1 Pyrinomonadaceae bacterium
TCTGTTGCGGCCTGGCTTCCGCAACCTCTGCGCTCGTCACTGAAAGCTGCGCTCCGGCAAATAGCCAGATCGATCCGGGCGAGCGTGTCACGGTGAATCTGAGTATCGCGAACAATAGCGCGGTGAGCACAACCAACCTCGTCGCAACGTTGCTATCGACAGGCGGCGTGGTCGCTCCGAGTGGTCCGCAAAACTATGGGGTAGTTGCTGACATAGGGCCGCTGGTGGGCAGAGACTTCTCATTTACCGCCAGTCCGACGTTAACTCCCGGTCAGACAATCACGGCGACGCTGCAACTGCAAGACGGAGCCAGCAATTTGGGGACGGTTAGCTTCAGCTTCACCGCCGGGTCAGCGCCGTGCGGCGGTGTTCGACTGGTCGTGAAATCCTCGTTGGTGCGGACCGACGCTTCGACAGTTGAGGCAACGATTACTGTGGAGAACATCGGAACCTTGCCGGCTGACAACACAACACTGTCCACGGCCAGGCTGGGAGCAACTAACGGTACACCGTTGCCGCAATCATTGGGCAGCATCGCACCGGGAGACTCTGCAACTGCAACTGTGCAGTTTAGCAACTCGACGCCGGGAGCCAGTTCAACACTGAACGCTGGCGGAACCTATACCGGAGGGACCTTCAGCGCCACTAAGCGCGTCACTATCCCGTAACCACCGGGAACAGAAGGACGCGTCCTGGTAACGCAGAACGCGTTTCACAAATCGGGTGCTCGAGGCTGCGGACCGTAGCTTCGAGCACCCGCTTCTTTCATAGCAAGATTTAGAGCTATCAGATATCACCCCGCTTGTGTTCTAACTTTCGCGAGGAGCGAGGTGAAGTAAAACGGACGATTCCTCGGATTTTGTGTGAACCTGACCTCCAATCACTATTCGCGGCTTCGCGCGCTCCGTACTAGCGTATCATCAAGGGTCAAGCCTTCGTTAATGCCGCTTCAATAACGCTTTTTATGTATCTTTCTCGCAAAACATCAACACTTGTCGCCGATCTCCTGCGCCGCCAGCCTCACACGCAACGCGCCAAGCCAAGGCCCCGTCTCCCAGTTGGAGCGTCGCATCGAGCAGGTGAAGTTATTGCGCGCAAAAAGCAGCAGCTCATTATCGAGTCTCTCGATGCGATCATCAGCACCGAGAAGGCGTGAACGGCCAGGACCGGTGAGCCACTAACCCGAGGCAGGCGTCCCGCTCTTTCAAAGTCGACGTGGCTTTTGCAGACGAGCTAGATGAGACATGACGACCTCCATCGATGGCGCCCTCAGGGTATGCGGGGTTTGTAACTTGCTGTTTTCATGGCGCGAGGAATCCATGATCCTGGGGTTTTGATCCATCATCAGTAGGAACTGAGTTTACGTATGTATCGGTTACTTGAAATTGTCCTCCTATTGGCACTTCAGCAAAAGGCGCTTCAGTTCCTGTGACTGACCCGTTTGGTGTAACTGCTTGATATTCATCCAGGCCTCCCACTTGAGCATCGGGGCACGGTTCTCCTCGGCCGCAGTGGCGGCGCAGGGAGAGCTTAGCCCACGGGAATTGCTGCCGCAGTTTGGCGCTACTGCTGCCTCAGGGTTGCGGACGCCTTTTCAGCCCGGCTCACAGATTCCTGTCTCAGGGGGTCAATTCTCAATGAGAATTAGGGGGTCAGTTTTGCATGAGAATTTTCACTTCTTACGGCAACGTCTCAAGATAGGCCTGAAATTTTGGACCGAAAACCCAATTCCGAGAGTAGCACCGACTTGGGTATTTATCACACCTGGTCCAGAAAACGACACCTCAATGGTGCATGCTTGGATTGGTTGGTCTTTGTTATCTATTGTACTAGGATTATTGGAAACGGGTTCCGGGTCGAATTGTTGATGAGGTGCGCGGATGCTGAGATAGCGTTCGGATTGCTACATCCCGCGGAAGCTGCGCTTCGCTCAGCCAAATGTTATTCCGGAAGAGTTGAGCTGAGGCCATGCCAGCTTAGCAGCAAGTTCCTCATTTGGGCGGCTATCCATTTAACTTGCTCTCTACGAACTGCTTGTTTCACTACCTCTCTAGCCTTGGGGCCACCAATCGCGTGAAGGACCTCTGCAGACTTGTACCTGATCATCGGGTTCTTATTCCTCACCGCTTGGTCAAGTTTTGGCACCGCATCCTCGCCAAATCTTGCCATCGCGCTCGCTGCTGGAAACCTTCCCAAGGATAGACTGGATGTACCGTCGCTACAGTCTAAACAGCTGATTAGAATGTCGAATCCCTCGGTCACTTTCAAGGTAACCATCAACTCCGTCACCTCCCTCCACTCGAGGAAACGTTCCGGTGATCTCATTAATTCACCTTTGCTGGTCACGACGGCACTTGCCAATAGCCTCTGAACTACGCATTCATGAGAACTAGCCGATTTTCCCGCAAACAGCACAATTTCTTTTTTTGCAGCTTCTCGCTGGGCTTTATCGGTAGAGCGTAAGTTAGTTAACCGCGGTTGAATTTGCGAACACCCCCCATTGTTTTGATAGTCGATCACCGCTCCAGTGAAATTTTCGCCACTTGGTATAAGCACAACGGTACTCACGAAAACTATGGTTAGAAGGGCTCCAATATTCATTTCCCAAGTCCTTTCGCAAACATGGCGCTTCGTTGCTTGCTAGCCGATTTAGGCAGTTTGAACCTACGGTGCTTCGACATCAATCCACATGCTCAGCCTATCAAAGGCGGTAGTTCCTACACAAGATCACTTCAATTGAACGTGATGTGGTTTAAAATCTGCCAAGGGTAACCTGCCATTAGTGTAGGTCATACTTATAGACCACCTCGCCTCACGAACGATATTGCCTTTGTGGAGATAAGTGGTGAAGTTGGTAACATTAGATGCTGAGCGAACGTTCGCGTAAAGAAGCTGCAGCTTCTTAAACCCTGGTGCATCTAGTGAGTAAAACCTGTGGCCTCCCTTGGGCTGATAAACACGATTGGCATCCTCAAACCCGGACTTTGTGTAGGTTTCTGATGTTCCATCTTCGTATGTAACAGTAGAGCGGTCTTCCCACACTCGAGAAATTGTCCAGGTAGAAACATCGTCGGAAACTGTTCCAGTCTCTTCGATCTGCCATCCCCAGTAAAATGAACTTCCATTCGGTCCCAGCTTCTGATTGCGACCCGGGAACCTCAATGGGTTTCCGGGTGACAACTGTTTACCAGCTTTTCCCCGTACTTTAAGAGTGCATCCGCAAGATGCCGTTGAGTTCTGGGACGGAAACGCTTGTTCCAGGGCCCTCACAATTGCATTCCAAATCCTGATGTTCGCCTGGATTTGGGTCTCAGGTGTTTTCTCTATCCCACCAGCGGTGAAAGCGCCGCCCCAGCCTCCGGAGTCGTTCTTGTCTGAGTTCGGGCAGCCGTTCCCGCACGCGCTCGTCGCGTTCATCGAAAGCATCCCCGATGGGTCGGTAACGTTGGCGGGAGAGTTCAGCGCATAGGTGTAGCGATTAAACGTCTGCGGGTCGCCGGTGCTGGCCGATGCCATTAGTGGATCAACCGAGGTAAAGCGTCCTTGTTGGCTGCTGTAGTATCTGGCTTGTGCGTAGTCGAGTTGCGTCTCACCGTCTCGCTCATATGAGGTGAACTTCTGCCGGATGGTGTCGGCGATGTAGCCGAGCCCGGTGGTGCGGACGCCCTGGAGGGCAACCAACTCTTCACCGAACGGCAGATAATCATGCCGCTTTACATTTGCCAGACTGCCCGTCTTGTCAATCACCATTCGCGGCGTGCCCAGTTGGTCCGCCACCAGCCAGTTGATGTTAGCAGACGACGTTCCGCTCCAGGCTTCAACTTCAGTTAGCCGGCTCCAGTTGTCCGGCGCGGCGTTCGTAAGCACCCTGATCTTTGTCGTGCTGATCGCTGAGAAATTGAATCTGCGCCACACCTTGTTATTGCCCGTCACACTCCCGCCCGTGACCGTGGCCCACGCACTGCCGTTCCA
>JAMQPI010000695.1 GCA_023717565.1 Pyrinomonadaceae bacterium
CCATCAAGAAACGCAGTGGTCACTGAGGTGAAGTTCATTCGAGGAGACGAGAAACTTCGGGCCTTGAGCACCATCCTAAAAACGGCCAACTTCAATCTCGTATTCCCTGATGACACGACGATCAAGATAGTCCGCCGCGGAACGCTCTTTTGTCATGGCGGTGTGGAATGCTCTTTCATCATGATTAGTCCTGATAACATTTTCTCATTGGACTAGCGTTCTTCAGACAGGCTACCGACGAGTTAGCGGCGCGCAAAGCTCAAGCGCATGCCCATCCGGATCGTCAAAGTATATCGACTTCGCCGGCATCCAGTCGTGAGTCACAGGACCCTCCACGTCAATCCCCTTCTCTCTCAGCATACTCGCAGCCCGATCTATGTCTGCCTCGTCAGCGGTAAAAGCGAAGTGCTGCTTTGGCCAGTCGCCCTTGTCTTCCTGCAACACAACCATTCCCGAATCGCCGCCGGCCCGGAGGAAGAGCCAGTTTCGCCTCTCGTCGCGAATTCCTTCCTCCAGCCCCAGAACGCCTTTGTAAAAGCCTTCTGCACGCGGCAAATCTTTCACGCGAATAGCGACCTCGTAGAGTCCGCGAATGGGTAACATGCACACCCTCCATCCTTTAGGTTAGTTCTTAAACGCCTCGACGATGCTTAAAGGTGATTTTGTGGGGATAATTCTCCTCAACGCAAAACCCGCTTTGGCCAACAGATCGCGGTACTCATCCGGGGTGCGCTCCGCCCCACCAGGTGAAACAAGCATTTCCAGATCCTGAATCTTGCTGAAGTGCGGCTCATTCCCCATGGGAACCACCATTTCAACCAGTAGCAGCCGCCCGTCAGCGGGTAAAACCCGATGGATGTTCCTTAGTATCTTAAGCGCCCGCTCGTCATCCCAATCATGGATGATGAACTTCATCATGTACGCGTCAGCGCCCGCGGGAACCGATTCAAAAAAGTCGCCCGTTTTTAGTTCAACGCGATCAGCCACACCTTCCTTCTCAAGCAACGCTGGAGCACCCTCAATCACTTGCGGCAAATCAAACAACAGACCTTTGAGATCCGGGTTTGCTTTCAAAAAACCGCCGAGCAACATACCGTGTCCACCTGCGATGTCCGCCAACTTTTTCACTCCGGTAAACTCATAGGCCTCGACAATCGCCGGCAACGTATTTGTGGAAAAGCTCGTCATCGCTCGGTTGAAGACTTCATACTCCTCCGGATGCTCCTGAAAATAAGGAAACACCTCTTTACCGTGGACACGCTCCCAGGCCACTTTGCCGGTGGTAACGCTGTATAGCATGTCGCTGTAGACCGACCAGTGCCAGGGCTCACCCATGAAAACCGCAGCGTCGCGCATCGAGCCCGGGTGGTCGGATGCCAACAGCTCTGCCGTGGGAGTCAATTCAAACTCTCCTGTTTCCGTTTCCCGGAAGACACCCAGGCTAGCCAGGCAGCGCAGCACACGATAGAGCGCTCGTTCGTGCGTGCCAGTCTCTCTCGCTAACTCCGCCACTGTTAAGGGCTCGCTTTTCAAAAGATCCGCGATGCCAAGTTTGGCCGCCACGTAAACAGCTTGCGACGGAAAGCAACCCGCGACAATTTGCATCAATTGGGCTTCCGGCGGCACGGGAATAGCGGCTTCCGCTGCCGCACTACTCTGGGTCGTCATTAATTGGTTCTCCTATTTAGTGAATTTGGTGGGATTGGCTGCGGATAATACCATTGCGGAGGCCGGGGATGTTAACCGGGATATACTTGGCGCCATGAATTGGGGACTGCTCCGAGGCCTCGGATTCGGCATCCCCAATGACACCTGGCGATTTCAGCGGCTGCCGCCGTCGCTCGGAAGGGAACCTTTTGTCCGCCGGGCGCATCGCATGAGCCAACACCGGGCCTCTCCCGCTTGCAAAAGCATTCGAGTCTTGCTAAACCTCCTGATTGAAATGCTCGCTAGGAGAAGAACGATGAAGAAGATTTCCTACGCCTTGAGCGCAGTTGTCCTTGTCCTCTCCCTGGTTGTTCCGATAGTTGCCGATACCATCCGCTTAAAAGACGGCAGTGTCATCCGCGGACAGGTGATTGGCTTCAAAGACCAACAGTTTACGATTATGATCGGGGCCGGATCCAAGGGCCGGCGCAGCCGCACGTCAATTTATGTTGAGGACATCGAGTCAATTGAGTTTGACTCGGCTACCGCGGCTGGCTCTCCGGCGAATGGAGATATCAGCACCGGCAATGCGGAGCCCGTCTCCCAACCTCCGAGATCAAACCCGCAGCCTGATAGTGCCAGCAGTCCGAGAACAACCAATCCGAGTGCTTCACCTACATTCTTCACTATCAAGGTTGCCGTTCGCGCCGACAACACAAATAACGGTTGGAACAACAGCGGCCTGGTGGTTCGCAGAGGACAACGCTTACGCATCAGTTCTTCCGGACGTATCTCCCTGGGTAGGGGCAGGTACGCCACCCCCGTCGGCCTGTCGACTATTCCAGACAACGACAAACTAATGCGCAACGAAGCCACGGGCGCCTTGATAGCGGTGATTGGAGATGACAACGACGATTTTATCTTAATTGGCACCCGGAAAGATTTTGTCGCGCAAAGAGATGGCGTCTTGTTTCTGGGCGTTAATGAAGGCGATTTAAACGACAATACCGGAACATATGACGTCGTTATCGAGGCTGAGGCAGGCGCCGGGCCGCGTTAAACGGCAACCCGTCGTTTATTGCTCGGCATCAGACTCCCGTGCGGGTTTTCCTTTTGGTTTTGCTATTTGTGTATTGTTCGACCGACATCGACGATCCACTAAACTAAACAAAGTAACGCGAACTCCGGTTTGTGCCGGTTCGTGTTGATTTGTGCATCGGGTTTAAAGTTCGTCTGAGGATCACGCTATGAAGTACCTTAAATCTTCCCATCAGCTTTTCGCTATCAGTTTGGTCGCGGCGTTGCTCTTTGGGTCGTTTGCCCCTCTGGCGTTGTCGCAGTCGCGCCGCCAGCCGCCTGGCGGCGATCAGAAAAAGAACAAGCGACCTGGTGAAACTCCCCCACCTGGTGAAAAGCAAGAAGAGCCATTGCCGCCGGATTTGACGGGCAAGCCACAAGAAGCTGACAAGGTGACGATTAGCACTCAAATCGTCAATGTCGACACCGTTGTCTACCACAAGAAGAGCGGACAGATTGTGACCGGGTTGAAGAAAGGAAACTTTGCGCTCTTCTCTGACGGGGCCCCGCAAGTCATTACGAACTTCTCTACCCCCGAAGCTCCTATCACGGTGGTGATGGTCCTGGAGTACAGCAAGTGGTCAGAGATGTTTGGCTATGCCGCCAGCGGTGGTTTCGATCCGGGGACTTATGAGGTACTGCGTCCGGCCGCAATGTTTCTTTCGCAGTTTATCAAGCCGCCAGATGATTTCGTTTCGGTGGTTGCCTACGACATGCGCCCCACGCCCTTGACGGATTTCACCAACGACCCCAGACGAATCAATGAGGTCGTCAATCTGTTGCTGCGTAATACGCCGGCGTTCAGAGAGAGCAATCTTTTCGACGCTTTGAAGTTCGTACTAATCGGAGGACGCGGCGACTCAGTGGTATTGGAAGATTCCAAGAGTGAGAAATCAGACTATTCGGGGCTGGTCACAGTCCAGGGCCGAAGGCGAGCGTTGATCCTGATTTCCTCGGGGCTGGATACGTTTAGCAAAATCAACTATGGCGACGCCCGGAAAATAGCCCAGAACGCCGGCATCCCAATCTACATTATTGGGACCGGAAACATGTTCAACAAGAAATATGGCGATTACCTGCCACCGACCGATGGCCTTACCGGCATGCCCGGGAGGCTGACGCTGATTCAGGCCGACAACACACTCAAAACTTTCGCGAAAGAAACTGGCGGGGCTTACTTTCCTTACACTTTTGAAGGCGAGATTCCCAACATACTGAATTCGATCAATGGGCTCCTGCGAAGCCAGTATAGTTTGGCATTCAATCCTGGTGATGTTCGCGACGGCAAGCAGCACAAGATCAAAGTTAGCGTGGACGTTAACGGCGATGGAGTCTATGACGATAAGGAGTATGTCATTCAGGCGCGCTCAGTCTATAACGCTCCGAAGGGTTAGCCCCGAGATGCATGAGTCGGTAATCAGAAGGCAGCCAACCGTGAGGTTCGCTGCCTTCTATTGTTGTGTTCGGCGATTCCTTACCACGTAGTGGTCAAATGTTTATAGAACGCGACACAATGAGTATCCAGTCGCCGTTCGGAGGGCGGAATCAACTAAAAGGTACTCATCTAGTCTCGTTCCG
>JAMQPI010000321.1 GCA_023717565.1 Pyrinomonadaceae bacterium
GTCAGCTGATCAACCCAGTGGCTGCCGAGGCTCAACGCAGGTTGATCGTCGGACGAATGGTAGATCATCTGTACAATTCCCGACAACCAGATTTTCATGTTCGGTGGTGCGTCGCAGGCGCATGTTTAACTACGGAGTGAACCTACGGAGTGAACCTGCGATCAAGCACGCGGCCGCCGAAGAGACTCGACGAACGTCTATTTTCCAGGGGTCTATTTAACCAGGAGTGGCAACGCTTCCATCTCAAACACATCGACGAAGTTCTTAATAATGGAATCCTCGACAGAACTCATCTCAACCTCATGGCCCAACAACTGTTGAATCGACGTAACCGGCTCGCCTTCACAGGCGATGATCAGGTCGAAGAAAGTCAAATCAGTATTCACATTGAGGGCAAAGCCGTGCGTAGTGACCCAGCGGGCAATGTGTACGCCGATGGCCCCGACCTTTCCGCGTTGAGTGTGCACTCCGGTCAAACCTGCTATCGGAAAAGCGTCGACGTCAAAGTCGGCCATGGTGCGGATCAGGACCTCCTCGAGATCGCGAACGTAACGATGCACATCTTCGCGTTCAGGACTAAGGTTGATAATTGGATAGCCCACAATCTGACCCAGCCCGTGATACGTAATCTTCCCGCCCCGATTGGTTTCAAACACGGTTACGCCACGGGCCGCCAAAGATTCGGTTGGTAACAAAATCCCGGCGTTGTCACCGCGTCTCCCGATTGTGAGTGTGTGAGGATGCTCGAGCAGTAATAACGTGTCAGGTTGTTTGCCTGTCTGCACCGCACGTTCCGTTTCTTTCTGCAGCTCCAGGGCAGTTTCGTAGTCCACGCGACCCAGCCGCTGCACCAGTAATTCTTTTTTCATAACCTGCCGCGCATTCTAACGTGGTTCAATTTGAAGTCGAAGTTCAAACAGAGGCCGGTTTCTTCGTCGCCGCCTGGACTTGACTGGAGGGCAACACGGAGAATAGCTTTGCTTCCCCCAACACGGAAACCCAGCGCTCTGGTCAGGAGAAAACTATTTTGAAACGCATAACAGCTCTGTTGATTGCCTGCATCATCCTCTTCCCCGCAAGCGCGTTCTCCCAAACGAGAAAACGAAGTGCCAAAACGCCAACCCGAACCACGAAACCCTCTGGCGCTGAGCAAGCAGGAGCAATTCGCGTCGCGGAACAGATCAAAACCCTGACGCGCTTTCTCTACCTGTTGGGTGGGGTTGCCAAGGGAATCGAAGCGGTAGACGATTCCGCCCGCCGCAACGAAGCCTCTCCCGCAATTCTGGAGCAAGCCAAAAAAGACAAGGACAAGGTAAGAGCGAGTATTCAGAGCGTCCGGCAGGGTTTGGATCTCCTGGAGATCGATTTCCGCACCTCGCCGGAACTGCAACGCTATTACATCAAACTCGCAGGAGTGGCGTCAGGCGCCTCAGTCGCTGAGGAGCAAGCGGCTGCCAATCAATTCGATCGCGCTGGACGAAGCTTGCTCGACGTCGTGAATCGCCTTACCGACGTGCTCCTGGCAATGCGATAGGAATTTCGGATTTCGGATTTCGACCCAACGTCAGGGAGACGATCGAAGAAAGACAACAAAACCGACGAAATGAGCTTCAGTAGATCACCAATGAAAAATGTCAAATGAGAAATGGAAAATGATCCGGCCTCGCTACTTTTGTTTTGGGTAGTAACCTTGCCGAGCGCGGACACGGAGTTCGGGGCGAGTGGGCACTGCGACCTTAATACTACGAAAGTCTCCGGATGGCGTTTTAGAGTCTGAGTAGTACTGCAAGAGATACTGGCCGCGGAGTTCTGCCGCTACCTCACTGAACACTTTTTCGAGATCCAGCTCAGAGTCGGGTAAGAAGGCAGTACCGCCGGTTGACTCAGCAATCGAGCGCATCGCGTTCTGTGCGCGGGTGCTGATCATATTGAGGTAAACCGACTTGCCTCCGGGGTTAACGGAGTAGAAGGCTGCGTCGGCCTGCTGCACACCCTTCTGGACATCAAGCACGGCGCGCTCGCGTCTCGCATCGAAACTTCGTTTTGCAGCCGCCGGAGTAGTTTCCCCGCGTTGGCTGGCCTGTACTTCGGCGATGGTCATCTCTCGAATCATGCTGCTGAAGTTATCGTCACCATCCGAGATAACCAGAATCACGCGACGATGTCGTTCATCTGAACTTTCGATCAGGTATTTTGCTGCAGCTACCACAGTGTCATAAAAAGCCGTTGGCACCGGCGTCGTTGCGGCAGGAATCGTTAGCAACTTCGCTGCTGCAACTTCCGTCGGCGTGAAAGGCGAAACCAGCACCGGTTGCTGACCAATTGTAAAGACTGCGGCCCGATCCGACGGCTTCATTACTTGTCGTAAGAAACTCGCTGCCGCCTTCTGTTGAAATTCGAAGAAACCCTTCTGGCTCACACTGCTGGAAATATCAAACAAGAGAACAATGTCCAAAGGCACCTGATCTGGATTGCCTAACTCCGTTATCTGCTGCTCGCGCCCTTGTTCCTCAAGGCGGAAATCGGTCTTGGGTAGCCCGAGCACTGGTTGCCCTGTCGCATCCACCACGGACACCGGAACCATTACCAGGTTTGAAGTCGTACGGATGACATCAAAGTCTTCGTCCTTAGGTGCTGGCGTAGGCGTCGGCGTGGGTTTTGGCTTGGGCTTTGGCGGTGGGGGAGGGGGCGGCAGATCCTGTAGTGTTTGGCTGTTCGCAACACTGGCAGAGAAAAAGAGAGCCAGCACTGCACCGAGCAGCGCTGGCCTCAATTGTTTTTTCCAACTTCCGTAAATCTTCATCGAGCCATTGTCTCATGCCGCCGTTGCCGGCCGCATCTTTTCAATACTCTCTCGCGGCATGAGCCATGGCTAGTAAAGACCTTTAACCGAAGAAGAAGGGTTGCATCCCCTGACTAATTACCCGAGCCGCGGGTCATCGTGGGCGCCGACTGAAGCAAGCCCTTGTTTACCAGGAGCTTCACTTCGACGCGTCGATTCTGGGCCCGTCCGTCGCGGGTAGTATTTTCCGCAACCGGATTCGATTCTCCATATCCATAAGGAGTGACGATCCGGCGCAGCGGGATGTTGTGGTTCTCGATCAAGTAGCGAATCACCGTGTCGGCCCGGCGTTGGCTCAAAGCGCGATTCCGATTGACGCTTCCGGTCGCATCAGCAAACCCGGTAACCTCGAGTACGTAACCTTTTGAGTTCAGGGCTTTGGTGGCGACCTCATCCAGCTGGGCTTTTGAATCCTTCGAAAGCAGGCTACTGCCGGTCTTGAAATTGACAGCGAGTACGGTCTGCGGCTCGTAGTCATCAAGCGCGGAGATGCGATCGTTGGTCGCGTTGACGCCGGCCACGGCTGAATCAGCTGTTTCCTGAGCGGCCCTGGCTCCACCCTTCGCCGTATTGGCAACCGCCGCGAGTTCGTCGAGCTGGCCTGAAAGGCGCTGGGCGTTCTGTTCCACCTGGCTGAGCTTTGATTCAGTTGTGCTGGCACGATCCTCAAGTGGCGCCGCGCGAGATTCAACCGCGCGAGCGACTCTCAAATCTGATTCATTGAATCTGACTTTGTCGGCCGCCAACTCGCCTGACGCGTTGCCGCGTCCTTCAATCTCCAGATTCAAACCACGAAGAATTTGTGTCTGGGCATAGTTCGTTCCGCCGCGTAGAAACCCACCCTTGGTCTTGACGCTCGTTTTGTCGCCCAGACGCACAACGGTGTCCACGCCATTGGCGTCGCGAACTGTAAACGTGTCAGCGTCACGTCTGGTGACCACGCCCTTAATCTTTAGTTTCTGGCCGCTGACCACAGTGCGAGAACCAACTGTCGCGGTCGTGTCCTGCGAGAGCGCCAGCGGGGCCGAAAAAACCAACAGGCCCAGCACCAGCACGAACGAGGAAAACATTCTGAACTTCGGGATTACCATAAAACTAGTCTCCTTCTATCGAAAGTTGATAGGCCCACAAACGTGCGAGCCAAGGAGTCGTCCGTTTCTGACGACCAATATTTACCGTCCGTTGTCTGCGTTCCAAACTCGGTCGGACATTACTAGTCCTAAGACGACTCTAAGTCAATAGGTTTACCCAAGTCACTAAGATTCTTCATCTAATTGCTACTTGATCGCAATAAGCGCCACTTTTCATGCAAAAAGTGCGGTGGCGGAGCCAACGTTGTTGGCTGGATTTCCAGGCTCGCCGCCGCACTTTAGGGATAGTCTCTAGACCGCTAGAGCGCAAAGTCGCCAGACTCCAACACCTCCTTGACGTAGGCCAGGAAACGCTCTGCGTCCGAACCGTCTATCACGCGATGATCGAAGCTAAGGGCGAAATAGGCCATCCAACGAATGGCAATGTAATCGTCTCCGTCAGGCGCAGTGATTACCTTGGCCCGTTTCTCAATCTTTCCCACACCCAGAATTGCGAGTTGGGGTTGGTTGATAATGGGAGTCCCAAAGAGTCCCCCAAAAACTCCGGGGTTAGTGATCGTGAAGGTACCCCCGGCCACTTCATCCGGCTTCAACTGTTTGGTGCGAGCACGCTCGGCCAGGTCGTTGGCGGCCCGGGCCAGGCCAGAGATCGAGAGATCGTCTGCTCGCTTAATCACCGGCACGATCAACCCCCAATCCAGCGCTACTGCCATGCCCAAGTTGATATCCCGCTTGTAGATGATTTGATCGGCGCTGACTTGAGCGTTGAAAACTGGAAACTTGCGCAACGCCTTGTTGACCGCCTGGAAGATGAACGGCATGAAGGTAAGCTTGGTGCCGGTCCGCTCCAGAAACGAAGTTTTGTGCTGATCGCGCAACTTGGCAACAGCCGTCATATCAATCTCGTAAACCGTCGTGACATGAGCGGATGTGCGCCGAGATTGAACCATGTGTTCGGCAATCTTCTTGCGCATCAGCGTCATTGGCTCTACCCGGTCGCCCTCGGCCGGCTTAGTGACTGGGGCGGGCGCGACCTCGCGGGGTGCAATTGGAGCTGGAGCAGCGGGAGCAGGAGCAATAGAAGCCTGGGCGGTCGGAGCTGGGGCGGCGGCTTTCGCCTGGCCGGCACCAGCCGGCGCAAAGGACTCAATAAAACTCAGGATGTCGTTCTTGGTAACTCGACCGCTCATCCCGGTGCCATCTAGCTTCGCAATATCGACGCCATGTTCCTGAGCAATCTTCCGGACGAGAGGACTCGATTTGGTTTTGCGTAACTCTTCCGCGGTTGCTGTGCTGCTCCCATTTCCCGCTGATCCGGCAGTCGCCGGTTTAGCTTGGACCACGGTGTCGGCCGCAATTGGGGCCACCGCCTGAACTGGTGCCGCGGCGTTCATCTGAGGTGGAGTGGGTGACGGCGCTACTACCGCGGGAGTCGCGGGAGCAGTTTCACTCTTGGGCGGTTCCGCGACCGCTGCAGGCGGCGGCGTCGCGCTCGCGCCTGCGACACTACTATCGAGCACGGCGACAACCGTATTCACCTCGACCGTATCGCCCTCTTTGAATCTAACTTCGGTCAAGGTTCCCGCGGCGGGCGAGGGAATCTCCGCGTCAACCTTGTCTGTCGAAATCTCAAACAGTGGCTCATCGCGCTCGACCCGATCTCCAACCTGCTTCAACCACTTTGTGATCGTTCCTTCCGCAATGGATTCGCCCATTTGCGGCATTACTACCTCTGTGCTCATAGATACTCCACTTTTGATTTGTGATTTCTGATTTTAGATTTGAACTAACTGCCCAATCGCAAATCAAAAACCCAAGATCGAAAAATACTCGACACCATTCGCGATCTACGCGCTCGTTCCTTCGGCCATCACTTCAGCTGTGGCGGGATCGATGATCGTGGCAATTTCAGAAACGCGGTTAGCAGGAAATCCGCCTTGCCGCGCGTGCTCTCTGATCATCTCTTCATTCGGGGCGATGTAAACGCAATACACTTTGTCAGCCGTGACGTAGCTTTCCACCCATTGGATCTGAGGCCCCATCTTCTGCAAAACCCCGCAGGAAGTCTGCGAGACTGCCTGCAATTCCGCTCTCGACAAATTTCCCGCTCCGGGAATTTCTCGTTCGATTAAGAACTTTGGCATGGTGCTTCTCCTTTTGAAGACGATGTTGCTATTAAAAAGCCGCCAATTTCCGCGCCGCATCTACCACGTCTTTCGTCTGCGGCAAGTAGTAATCCTCCAGCGGTGGCGAGTAAGGCACCGGCGTATCGATTGAAGCGAGGCGCAACACTGGCGCATCCAACCATTCGAAAGCCTCTTCGCCGATCATCGCCGCTATCTCGCCGCCAATGCCTCCGGTGCGCGAAGCCTCGTGCAGCACCAACGCCCTGCTGGTCTTCTTAACACTCGCCAGAATCGCCGCTTTGTCCAGTGGTGCCAAGGTGCGCAGATCGATTACCTCAACATCGAGACCTTCCTTCTCAAGCTCCTCAGCTGCGTCGAGCGCAATCAGCACCATGGCGCCAAAAGTTATGATCGTGAGATCCCGACCTTCACGGGCTGTTCGCGCTTTGCCAATCTCTACGATGTAATCATCAGCAGGAATCTCTTCACGCAAGCGCGGCAGCCGGTAAAGTTTCTTGTGTTCGAAGAAGAGCACCGGGTCGGGATCGCGGATAGCTGCTTTGATCAGACCCTTCGCATCGTAAGCGGTGGAAGGTTCAACCATCTTCAGTCCCGCCGTGTTGAGAAAGAACGACTCCGGATTGAGCGAGTGAAACGGACCGGTGCGCAAGCCGGAACCGCATGGACCGCGAAAGACTGCCGGGATGCCCGCGCCCCAACGATAGCGGCATTTGGCAGCGTAGTTGGTCAGCAAATCAAATCCCGCAGAGATGAAATCGATGAACTGAAACTCGGCCACCGGCCGCATCCCCATGAGTGCCGCGCCACAGGCAGCTCCCACAATGGCGCCTTCAGAAATGGGTGTATCAATGACCCTCCCATTGCCAAACTCATCAATCAGACCATCGGTGACTTTGAACGCACCACCATAGGCTCCTACATCCTCCCCGATCACGAAGACAGTCGGGTCGCGTTCCATTTCTTCCCAGAGGCCCTGACGAATGGCTTCCACCAGGGTCACCACACCACCGCGTTCGGGGCGCGCTGATTTGTGCTCTTTTTTTAGTGCTGTGGACATAACGGAACTCTTACTCGCGTTTTACTTCAAATACTTGGTGGCGATGTCCGGGCTCTCCGGGTTCACGATTAGCCGCTGGTGCCTTGGATCGATCACTACGTCCAGATCCTCAAGTGGAATCGAACCAAGAAGCACTTCTAATGCTCCAGGGAGTACGACCGCATCGACCGAAGCTCGTCGGTTTTCGAAGCGTACCTCAACTGGTCCGACAACCTCGCCCCTTCTCTCGCTGTCGTCAGCCATGCGAAACATTTGTTCTTCAATCAACGGCAGGTCGAGTTCTTGTCTGATCTGATCAGTGATGACCAACATGTAAGCACCACTGTCGACCAAAGCATTTACAGTCAGTCGCTTGATTTGGTCTTCCTGTAAAAAACCGCGACGGCTCAAGACAATATCATCGACACTTATTAACTCAATCTCTGCGTAGACGAGTCCCATCTGTTTTCCTCCGGCAGGTGAGGCAACCTTAGGAATATCTTCAGACCTTCTTTTGTTTGCGGGTGAAAGCATAATTAGCTCTTCAGAATCTCCGGCCGAAATGCCGGCTCCACGATACTGTTGTCGAAAACTCTATAGGCAGCCTGCTCGGGATCAGGCATTGGTGAGGATTCAGCCCAGGCGCAATCTTCTTCAATCTCTCGCACAACATCTGCGGTGATTTCCTCCAGCTTCGCTTTGTCGGCCACCCCCGATTCCGTTAGAAACCGTTCGTAGCGATCAACTGGATCGTTGTGTGTTTCCCACCATTCAATTTCAGCCGAAGGAACGTAGCGCTGATCGTCATGTTCGGCGTGTCCCTTGCGGCGATACGTTTTGGCCTCAATTAGAACCGCCCCACCGCCCCGCCGCGCGAATTCCGCTGCGCGCTTAGTCACTTCAAAACAGGCGATCACATCATTGCCATCAACGATGTGTGCGGGAATGCCGTAACCGGCGGCCTTCTCCGCCAGATCCTTGACCGCGGTTTGCAGGCTGGTAGGCGTGGAATATGCGTAGTGGTTGTACTCAGCAACGACAATCAGCGGCAGACGCTGAACCGCCGCGAAGTTCAATCCTTCATGGAACGCGCCCGTGCTCATACCACCGTCACCGATATATGCAATGGCTACGGTTGGTTTCTTTTGCATACGCGCCGCCAGCAACACCCCGGTCATCACCGGGATCATGTCGCCCAGATGCGAGATCGGTCCGATGAACCCTTTCGCCATATCTCCGAAATGGATATTGAGATCGTGCCCCCCAGATGGTCCCCAGGCTTTCGCCATGTATTGGGCAAATATCTCGCGAGGTCGAATTCCTTTTACCAGGACGGCGCCCAGATCCCGGATGAGGGGCGTAATGAAATCCCGCGGTTGCAACGCATAAGCACTACCTACCGCAGTTGCCTCCTGGCCTAGTGATCGAAAGACCCCGCCCACAACCTTTGTCTGGCGATAAAGATTAACCAGCCGTTCTTCGACCAAACGCGTGAGTTTGAGATAGCGATACAGCTCCAGCATCTGCTCGGCGTTAAGGCTGGTGTCATTCGTGCAGGTTAGTTGTTGGCCGTCCTGCAGCTTCCGCGGAGCGTACTTGGTAAAGATGCGTGGTTCGCTGCGTGGCGGCCGCGGCCTCCGACGTCGGCGATCCCGGCCCGCCGGACTGCCGTCAGTTGTTTTTTGTTTCTCTTGGTCCATAGAATTCCAAAGTCAAAGCACGATCCACAAGAATCTAGATCTCAAATTTCAGATCTCAGATAATCTCAGATCCTCAGGATCAAAAGGGCAAGCGTACCTTGGTCACTAGATATGTACCGATAACCCGTGCACGCCTTCGGCCGCTTCCATGATCGCCTCAGAAACCGTCGGATGCGCGTGCATGGTGCGACCGAGTTCTTCCGCAGTCGACTCCAACTGCATCGCTACGCACGCTTCGGCAATCAACTCGGTAGCATGTGGGCCAATGATGTGCACACCCAGGATCTCGTCATACTTAGCTTCGCTGACGATCTTGACGAACCCTTCTTCCTCGCCCAGGATGCGCGCCTTGCCGGAAGCGGAGAAGGGAAACTTGCCCAGCTTAACTTCATAGCCCATCTCTCGCGCTTTCGCCTCAGTAAGACCGACTGAGGCAACTTCGGGATCGCAATACGTGCAGTTAGGAACAAGTCTCAGATTGATCGGCCTGACATTCTTATCCCCAGCGATGTGCTCGGCAGCAACTATGCCTTCTTTAGAAGCAAGGTGTGCCAGCAACGGGGTGGGGACCACGTCCCCAATCGCATAGACACCCTTTTCACCGGTTTGTTGAAACTCGTCGACCTGAATGAAGCCTTTCTCCACCTTTATCTTTGTTCCCTCGAGTCCCAGGCCTTCTGTGTAGGGCATTCGGCCCACCGCCACGAGTAGCATTTCCGCTTCCAGCTTGACCGCTTCGCCCTTCGAAGTCTTTCCTGTTACCACCACACCCTTGTCGTTCCGCTCTAGTTTCTCCAGCTTCGTATCGACTTGAGACTTGAGGCCCCGTTTGCGGAATGACTTCTCCAGCTCCTTTGAGACTTCTTCGTCTTCCAGCGGGACGAGACGAGGCAGCAACTCTACGATCGTTGTCTCTGCGCCGAAACGCGAGTAGACCGAAGCGAACTCTACACCCACGGCGCCAGCGCCCATCACAATCAGCGATTTGGGGACTTCTTTCAGTTCCAGGATGTGATCGCTGTTAACCACGCGCTGACCGTCGGTGTCGAATCCGGGAATCGGCCGCACCACTGAGCCCGTGGCGATGATGATGTTCTTCGTGCTGACAGTTTCTTTCTTGCCGTCTGCCGAAGTGACTTCGATTTTGCCAGGCAGCGACAGCTTACCAGTGCCACTAAAAGCCGTAATCTTGTTCTTCTTCATCAGGTACTCGATACCCTTTGAGTTCTTCATCACGACTTTGTCTTTACGCTTCTGCACATTTGCGAAGGCGAGCTGAATCCCGGTTGCCTCAACGCCAAAATCGGCCGCGTGTTGCATCTGTTCGTAAACGTGGGCCGACATCAAGAGCTGCTTGGTGGGAATGCAGCCGCGTAGCGTGCAGGTGCCTCCCAGGCGTTTGTCTTTCTCGACGATAGCCACCTGCAAACCCAATTGGGCGGCGCGAATCGCCGCCACATAGCCACCCGGACCACTGCCGATGA
>JAMQPI010000334.1 GCA_023717565.1 Pyrinomonadaceae bacterium
TTCTTGAACTCTTCCAGAAAATCGCTGCTCCAGTCAGAGTTATAAACTTCCAGGCTATCGCAGAAGATCGAGTACGGCGGATTCGATCCGAACGCTTGCATCAAACGGTCGCCAACGCTTTTTAGATAAGCATCGGTGGCCGCGCGGTTCATGTGATCCAGCACGAAGCCTTCCGCTCCGACGGCCGGACGTTTCACCTGCATGCCGGTGCGGCTGGAAATGAAGAAGAGAACTTCGTGAGGACCGGCGGGAACACTGGGAAGCTGGACTAATCCTGCGCTTATGTCCGTTAACTCGCGGACGCTATCGGGCGCGAACGAGGTGCCTTCGACGCGAGCGAGAAAGGCGGCCAGCAACTTCTCGCCAGCCCCAATTGAGGGAACCTTCACCTGACGGGTGCTGTCATCGACCTTTACATGTTCATAGCGAAGCCGTGCCGCGGCATGGTCGATCGCGACCGTTGGTCCGCCAAACGGCCAACCGCTACCCAACGTCAGGTCAAACCGCAGCCCCAACTCCCGTGCTTTGGCGGCAGTGAAACGCAACGCATCAATGAATTCGTCGGAAAGAAAGGGCAGGATTTTTCTATTGCCACTCGAGTCCTCGAGCACCAAAGGATAAACAGGCTGCACCTCGAAACCGCCGATGCCGCCTTCCTTCATCAAACGCATTTCGCGTTCGAGTTGCGCTTTTTCCACCGTGGGCCCAAACCACCACCAGCGCATCATTATTCGCGAATCAGCGGGCGGGTTGAGGAACGAACTCTGCAGGTCATCGATTGGCGCCCCATTTACGGATCTAAGCGGCGCGCAAACAACGAGGGCCAGGACAATGGTTGCAATCAGGTAGCCCAAACACCGCTTTGAACAGATTCTCATCGGCCTCCTTAAGAAGAGAGTTGCATTGAGTATTTTAGGAGCGCAATGTTTACTTCGGCGGCATTCTAAACCGTCGAATTCACATTACGCTCCTAGCGGAGTTATGAATGGTGTTGTACAGCGGTCTATAAACATCTCACCCCTAACGGAGTGAAAACCCTGGAATCGAAACCAAACCTCGATTGCTACGAAGCCTGGTCTGCGTTCAGGTTAGAAAAAGATCCGCAGCCCAAATTGAATGTAACGCGGTTGATAGGGCGTCGGTGCTCCCAGGTTTCCAAAGCCCGTGTCGTACGCCTGGCGTAAGCGGTAGAGCTTCAGTCCATCAAGAGTTCGAATATCGAACGCGTTTGGATTGGTGATAGCAAAGCCCTCGGGAATCCGAACGTGGAAAAAGTCCAGAGGCAAACCCCCAGTGGGTAGCCGGCTGCTAGCAATCAGGTTATTCACCTGCGTTAACGAAGCTGTGCGTCCCGGGGCAAATGCTTGCCAGGCATTAATGTCAGCCTGTACCAGGTTGGCCTCGTTCGGCAGTCCGCCAAAGCCCAACGGCGTGTTGCCGGTATTGCCGTAGCGGAAGTTAGGATGGTTGAAGGCGTTAATGAAGTCCACCCTAAAGTTGATCCGTCGTTTGCTGTCACTGCCAAACGGGAAGGGGAAGTCCTTCTGAATCGAGAGATCAAAAAACTCCTGCATGGGAGCGCGGATGTCCAGAGTTCGCGGGGCGTTCCCGAGCGATCCTTTTGCCGGGCGCATGAATGCCGCCGGGTTTATAAATGGCTCGCACGTCCCGCCAATCGAGCAAGAACCTGAATAGCGCGGATTCTTCAACGGCACACCCTCAACAATATCCAGTCGAATAGCGCGGTTGGTCCCGCCGAGACGGTTGGTATCCGTAATGAACGGAACGAATGGCTGCCCACCCTGTATCCGGAACAATCCGGACACCGACCAACCTCCCAAAACACCGTTCACCAGCGCGTTTGCATCCCCCAGCAACCAACGTCCTTTTCCCACGGGGAGATCATAGATGAAGGTGGAAGCGAAGTTGTGCTTGATGTCGAAGGTTGAGATGGAGCGATCATCATTGCGGGGCACTCCATAAGACACATGCTGGCCCAGATTGGTTGGCGTGGACAGCGTCCTGGTATCCGGACTTGCGTCGGAGGCATCGTCAATTGACTTGCCGAAGGTGTAGTTCGCGGTGAAGCTCAGTCCCTGGCTGAAACGACGCCGCACGTCAATGTATGCCGCGTGCCGGATGCTGTTTGCCGAGGGGTCGAAGAACCTAAAGAGATTGTTAAAACCAAAGAACGGACTGGTCACACTGTTGCGTTGGATGGTGACTACGGAGTTGAGCAGATTTCTGCGGCCCAACGGATCAGCGAAGGTGTTTTCCGCAGGCAGGTTCTGCGCTTCCAAAGACTCGACGAAATTTATGTCCTTAGGGTTGATGTTTACCAGCGGCATGTAAAGGTGGGTCCCCTTGTTGCCGACGTAAGCCACCTCCACAACCGTGTTTTTGAATGGTTCGAAAGAAACCGACACGTTCCAGTTCTGACTGTAGGGGACCTTGCCGCTGCCCTCCGCCGAGATCGCGAACCCGGGTGTACCCAGGCTATTCATGAAGACCAGGCCATCGGCATTTGTTCCCAGCGTCTGATCGATTGAGCCGCCGGCGATAAAAGGCGTATTTCCAGTCAGCCGCACTGGCTGGGTTGGATCCAATGTGCCCCCCACGGTAGAACCATTGGCTAATGTGGATACTCCGGTGAAAGCTCCGAAGTCCGGATTCGGGAGCCGATTGTTACCGGTGATCGTGGCGTGTGAAATACCATAACCGCCGCGCACGACCAGACTTCGTGACTCTCCCCATTTGAAAAACGTCGGAGTCCACGCAAAACCGAAACGCGGCTCAAAGCCCATGTAATCGACTGGCGTCAAATATCTCGAGCGTCCGCCGCGACCCGAGAAGGCGAACGGCGGGATCGATACGTTCGTCGGCACGACATTAGGAACCGGAGTATTCGGTGGCGGCACAGGAGTGGCGGGAATCAATCCCAGGCCGATAGCTGTTGCGAGGCGTTGTGCTTGCGTTAGGGTTACAGTCTGGGCCAAATCAGGACGGAACACACCCTGAAGATCGTTCTTCTCCACTCGCGGATACTGCAACGAGTAACGTAACCCAAGGTTAATCGTCAGATTCGGCTTCACTCTCCAGTCGTTCTGAGCAAAGACGGCCCCACTTCTCCAAAGGTAGTCATAATTTAAGAGGAGCGGCCTCACCTGTACCGTGTTGGGCACTCCCATTAGCAAACTGGCCAGGTTGCTGCCACCGTTGGCTACAGTGGTCGAGCGGTTGTTGCTGGTATTCACCGTCCGGAATTCCCACCTGCCACCGGAGGCACCAAAGAACGGGACTACGTTCAGCCGCGCATGATTAAGATCGACGCCAAACTTCCAGGTCTGATTTCCGCGCGTCCAGGAAACGACATCGTTGATGTTGAAGCGCTCTTCGACGTTGAAGTTGTTGGTGGAACCTGAAGAGCCGATGTCGCCGAACGCGTTGGTCTGACCATCCTGACTAATCTGAAACAGCGGCAGTCCGCCTGAAGTGAGACTCGGGAGTCCCAATTCGGTGGCGAGGTTGCGGCCGCCGTTGATAGAAAACTCCGGTGAGAAATCCTCGCTGAAAACGCCGCGAGTGTAGTTAAGCCGAAGCTCGTTGACCAACGTGGGCGCGAAGAGATGGGTATCGGAGATTACGTACTGCTTGGCATCACTGTATGCAGCCGAGTTGCCATTTACGTCGCTGCCAAAACCTCGGACGCCGACAGCCGGAGTCTTCGAATAGCGGAAGCTCACCTGGTTGTCCTGGGTGACGCTGTGGTCGAGCCGCAGCGTGTATCGCGTCTCATCCTGTTGGACGAACCGGCTCACGATGTGATTCCTGATCAGTCCCGCACCGTCAATAAAGTAATTGCTGCTCGGAGGTGGCATGAACTGCAAAATATTCGGACCGATCGGGTCCCGGAACCCGGTGGGAAGAACATTCAGACTGGAATTGGCGACCGCATTAACTTCGGGAGTACACATCGGCTGGCCGTTCACTATGGTGGCCCTGGAATCACCAAACTGACAGAACTGGTAACTCGTCGCGGGAGTCCGGCCCGGAATATTAACCAGGACAATCGGTACTAACCGACCGTTGACTAGTTGGAATTGTTGGTAAATATTGGCAAGGGTACCCGTACCCGCCGCGCCGAAGCGCGCCGCAACATCGACCGGCAGCATGCCGCTGGCCGTTCTGATGAGACCTCTGAAATCGCCCGCGCGCTCTGCTGCAGTTGGTAACAGCGTAGTCACATCGAGGAAGTCTCTGAGCCAGCGAGGTTCATAGGCGAAGAAGAAAAAGGTGCGGTTATGGCCGTCGTAAAGCGATTTACCGCCTTCGCCGAAACGAGGCAGGTAAACTGGACCTCCGAGGGTCACGGAAACTTGATTGTAACGACGATTATTGGGCGTCCGTGGACCTGAACCAATAGTATAGGCGCGCGCGTTGTGCACCGGATTGCGATGGTACCAGAGCGCCACGCCGTTAAAGTCGTTGGTACCAGACTTGGTTGTGGCGTTGATGATGCCGCCACCGGTATTGCCGTACTCGGCGGAATAGGCTGAAGTCTGCACGGTAAACTCTTGAACCGTTTCCGGCGTAAAGCTGACGACCGCACGCGCAATTCCTACTCCGGTATTGTTTACGCCGTCGGCAAGAATGGCTGTGCTGCCTGACCTTCCGCCGTTCAGATTCAGGTTGAACCCGGGCACTGGTTGGCCGCTGGTTACCTCAGGGTCCTCGCTACCCGCGTCGCCAGAGACGTTGGCTACCGTTACGGCCAGGTCAAGCACACTCCGGTTGTTCAACGGGAGGTCTCGTATCTGGCGTTCACTAATAGTCTGCGAGGTGGTTGCTGATTCCGTGTTTATCAGTGGCGCCTCGGAACTCACCGTCACTGTCTCGCCGACTGTTCCGGTTTCAAGTGTGACGTTGATTGTGGCTACAGTGGCCGTATCAACCTTCACCGTTTCAAATATCGCCCGCTTGAAACCTTTGGCTTCCACAATGACTTTGTAGGTCACTGGATCCAGCGACCTTGCCGAATAAGAGCCTGACTCGGATGTGGTCAGAGTCGAAGTCTTGAGAGTGCCTAGATCGGTGATGATAACGGTGGCCCCCGGCACTACCGCACCAGTCTGATCAGAAACGGTTCCGCTAATGCCGCCTTGGTTGCTCTGGGCCAAAATCGCCGTGGAGCAGATCAGGACGACTACGACAGTCTGAACTAGTCGCATGTCATTCTCCTTTCAAGTTTCGGAAACCAGCAATACCAGGAGGGTCGTAGCCACAAACTTGCCGCTTCGTGGCTATGGCGTAGTGATTAATTAAGGTCAAGACTCAACTGAGTGTCACGGAGTCAGTACCGTCACGCAGTAGCGTCGGGTCCGGCCGGTCAAGACTCAACTGAGTGTCACGGAGTCAGTACCGTCACGCCGTAGCGTCGGGTCCGGCCCCTCAAGACTCAACTGCGTGTCACGGAGTCAGTACCGTCACGCAGTGGCGTCGGGTCCGGCCAGTCAAGACTCAACTGCGTGTCACGGAGTCAGTACCGTCACGCAGTAGCGTCGGGTCCGGCCGCTGAAGACTCAACTGAGTGTCATGAAGTCAGTACCGTCACGCAGTAGCGTCGGGTCCGGCCATCGCAACTCGAATCCAGTGCTAGAAAGTCACCAACCGTGGAAACACATTGACCGTAGATTTGTGATCGGGACCGCTGACCCGACGCTACCGCGCTACGGTACTGACTTCATGACACTCGGTTGCGTTCTTACACAGTCTCCGCGTAGAGACTGTGATTGAGTGGTCGCCGATACAATCAACTCCCCAACGGCTTCGTACTCGTACCCATCGGACTCGCCGGGACGCTAAAGCTCTCAAACGGATCGGGACGACTCGGATCAAACGGCGGCGTGTCGTTTACGAGATACTTCGCGATCTCGAGTTTCGCCGCCTTGATACCTTCAACGATGCACTTGGCCAGCTCGTAACTTCCGTAGTTGTTGTGATGTGAGCCGTCACCTTCCTTGAAGGCGACTTTTGATCTCTCTGGCCCCAGGCTCTCGTAAAACACTTGGCTCATCGCATTCAAATCGATCAGCGGCACACTCTCCTCCCGGGCAACCTGATGAACTGCCTCCGGGTAATCTCCATGTGAGTTTCTGATCTTGCCGGTCTCGTCAAAGGTGCGACGATGGACCGGCGTCACAAGCACGGGAGTTCCGCCACGTTTGCGAGTGTCCAGAACGAACTTCTTAAGATCCGCTTTGTAGGTCGTGAAGGCGCCGACTCCTTCGCCCCTTTCCTTTTCATCGTTGTGCCCGTATTGAATGAACAAATAGTCGCCCGCTTTCATGGTGCTCAACACTTTGTCCAAGCGACGGGCAGCCAAAGAACTGCGCAACGACTCGCCCGACTCAGCGTTATTGGCAATCACGACCGCAGGCTTGAAAAAACGAGTCAGCATCTGGCCCCAACTGTTGTAAGGCTCCAGCGGTTGGTCGCACACGGTCGAGTCGCCCAGCAGATAAACTGTCGGCGCGTGATCCACCTTCGTGATCTCTATGGCGCAGACGCTGGGACGAGTGTTGTTGAATTCGAGCGTGAGCTTTTCATCCCAGGCCCACATCTCCGTCGCTTTCTCGCGATCCTTGAGTTTGACTTCGCCGCCGCCGGCAATCTCTGGCCGGCGGACATTGACGGTGAACGTGCGCGAGGCAAACTTCCCACGAGCAGTCTGGACCCGCTCAACCATCAAGCGGCGCAACTCAGCTTTGACGGTCGTTACGGTCGCTGCTTCGGCATCGCCAAAGGTCACCCGCACGCTGTAGTTCCCTTCCGGCAGCGCTACGGAAAAATAGAAAGCTTTATCGCTAGTGCAAAGGTCGCCCCGCAAAGCATCGTTGCCCCCCCGATCAACGCAGGTGACGAGGGCTCCCGGCTCAAATCCATAACCCTGCTCTTTGCTGTAAATGCTCGTTGCCAGAACCTGCTGGTAGCCTGAGGCCACTTTGCCGGGACCGAAGTCAAACTTCAGCACCGGAACAGCCACGGGTTTCCGATGCACAGACGTCAATCCAACATTCCCGCCGCTGGCGATCGTCAATCCAGCCAGAACAAGCACCCGCAGATTACGCAGATTCAAACGAAGGAGGCAGGAGCAGGAGGCAGACGGCAGGAGGAAGTATTTATCATTTGTCATGTGTCAGTTCTCATTGGTTATTTTTCTGAACTTTGTCGTGTTCGTTCGTGTTCGTTCGTGGATCGTTCTTCATCTCTCAGACCAGCACGCGATCCACGAAGTATCACGAATCATCGCGAAATGAGATCAGAAAAATGACCAATGCGAACTGACACATGACAAATGATAAATGCTTCCTCCTGCCGTCTGCCTCCTGCTCCTGCCGTCTGCTCCTGCCTTTCCCATCTGCGTAATCTGCGGACCATCATTTTGTTTTTTGCACTTCGACTGCAAACACGTGCGTTGGCCCTAACATGTTCGAACGAAACACAATCCACTTCTGATCCGGGGTAAAAGTTACATTCGGCTCCAGTCCGTAATTGTGCTTCGCCAGATTTACCAACCTCTCAGTCTTAAAGTGATCGCCCTCAGGGGTAAAAAGATATATCCACTGACCGTTGCCCGGCGCAGCGACGCTGTCTGGTCCTCCACCATCACCTGCGAAGAGTTTGCCGTCAGGCGAAACGTTGAAGTGCACCGACCACTCTTCCCGGACCACTTTGTAGCGAATCGTCTTGTTCGTAACGACATTTACCCCGGCCAGCCAAAACACCTGGCTCTTGGGTGTCTGCAGGTCATACCAAACCATGTTGCCGGGTCCGAAAAACTCATGCCCGGCAATCTCCATGTCCATCGTGCGTTTATGCATCAGACGCTTCTCAGTGCCATCGGTCTTGATCGTCCAAACGCGATCGATGAGGTGCCAGGGGCCCTCGTGGCAATACATCATCAACTTCGGATCGGTTGGTGAAAACTGCACATGGTTGAGCCAGTCGGTGCTCTGATAGAAAGACTTCACGTCTCCGGTTTTGATATCGATTGTGTACAGCGCCATCGGCAATTTCGCCGCCAGGCGCAGTCGCATCATGTTTTCCTTGCCGGCGTAACTGTCGGCGGGTTGCCCGGGCGCTGGCGGGGTCGGGTTAACGAACCGATGCCCGCCCTCAACATAACTGCCGCCGAGCATTGTTTCATCGGCGTTGATACCAAAGCCTGAGCCGGTCCTAAGTTCAGCTCTTTTTACAATGAGTCGCGTCTCGTGCGTGTCTAAGCTGGTCGCGTAAACCGAGTCGTCTTTGAAGTAGTAGGCTTGTCGGGTCTTGGGGCCAACGACCAAACTTCCGACACGTCCGTCGGTCAGCAACTCTGCTTTGCCAGTCTTGAAATTGTAGGCATACAAACCGGTGGGGCTGGTAAACACCATCTTGTCGCCCGTCGCGGTGTACGGATTCTGATGGAAGTAAGGACTTTGACTGCCTGGTTCCTCAGTCAGACGAACCACCCGATGACCGGTGTCCGGCTCAATCCACTCTTTTGGCAGCTCCTGGGCGACCGCTACGACCGCACAAGCTGTTATCAGAGCGAGTAGACCCAAGAATCTCATAACTACGTCCCTCATTTCAGCGGGGTTGTGCCAACTGCTTACACAGACTACGGAGAGGTGAAAAAGACCTGAAATATTTCTCATTGTCATTGTTTGTCATTTCTCATTCGAGTAGAAACCCATTCAAGCTGCGTGTCATGAGGTCAGTACCACAATGCGGTAGCGGTGGGTCATGGGCTCCTGATCACTAACGCCGAGTAGAATCGCACCTC
>JAMQPI010000367.1 GCA_023717565.1 Pyrinomonadaceae bacterium
GCTGCTACAGAATGGCATCCGGCGAATCGGTGTTATTCTTGAGGAGATGAGGAGCTGGATGGAGGAACACGAGTATGAATCGGTCGCGCAGATGATCGGCAGTATGAGTCAGCAGCACTGTGCTGAACCGGCAGCTTTTGAGCGCGCAAACTACATGAAGACGCTGTCGTCGTATCGTCCGATCAACTGAGATTTATGATAAATGTCAAAGATATGACGCAGGGGGAGATGATCGCGCTTCTGCTGCGCGTAGGATTCGGGCATCTTGGTTGCACGCGAGACAACCATCCATACGTCGTGCCGATGCATTATACGTACGATTCACAAAACCTCTATTTCTTTACGACCGAGGGCACCAAAACCGACTTTATATCGGCCAACTCCGAAATCTGTTTTCAAGTTGAGGAGATCACCAATCCCAACAATTGGCGCAGCGTGATTGTGTTCGGTCACGCGAAAAAAATCACCAGGCCTGAGGAGATGGAGACCGCATTGGACCTAATCTTTGAACGCAACCCAACCTTAACACCAGCCCTCAACAAGACGAAGATCGGCGCCTGGTCACGCTCGAATCGCGTTGTCGTGTACCGGGTGAGCCCGAGCGCGATCTATGGGCGCGAGACCATCGGCGAAGAAGTCTAGAGCCCATGACATTTATGGCTCGCTTGACAGAGTCTCGCTCGGAGTTGGCTTTGTCAGGACGTCTGGAAATCCATAACTCAGCGTTTGTCAGCGTGCACGGATGTCTACTCCGTGTATAGTGTCATCGCAAGTATGCTACGTGACCACTTTCCAAGGAGACTAAATGGTTAAGAAAACAGTCAAGAAAATTGCTAAGAGTTCGACGAAGAAACCGGCGCGCAAACCCAACGCCGCATTTATGAAACCAGTGAAGCCGAGCCCGGCGTTGGCGGAGGTAGTCGGATCTAAACCGATTCCGCGAACTGAGGTCACCAAGAAGCTATGGGCCTACATTAAGAAAAACAAGCTGCAGGATCCGAAGAACAAACGGATGATCAAAGCTGACGCGGCGCTGAAGCTCGTGTTCGGCGGCAAATCGACAGTGAACATGTTTGAGATGACCAAGCTGGTTTCGAAGCATCTGGAATAGGCGAGACCGGCCGCTAGCAAGTGCGAATCGGCGAAAAGTCTGATCACGATTTGACCGCCAGTCGAGGGTAGAATGTGATGTGACGCCAGTTCTCCATGCACAGACTCTTAGAGCCGAAACTCCTGACGATCCTGCGCGAGGGATACACTCGTCGACAGTTCTACTCGGACTTTACCGCCGGCTTGACGGTTGGTGTCGTAGCTTTGCCCCTGGCGATTGCATTCGCGGTCGCCTCGGGCGTCAAACCCGAACAAGGCCTCTACACTGCCATTGTCGCCGGCCTCGTCGTTGCGGTTCTCGGCGGAAGCCGCGCGCAGATCAGCGGGCCCACCGGTGCATTTATTGTCATCATTTACGGGGTGGTCCAGCAATACGGTTATGACGGGCTGGTTATTGCCACACTCATTGCCGGGGTGCTGCTGATCCTGATGGGGCTCGCCAGGATGGGGGCCCTTCTTAAGTTCATTCCGCTTCCGGTTACAGTCGGGTTCACGAGCGGAATCGCTTTAATAATCTTATCGTCACAAATCCCCGATTTCCTCGGCCTCGATATTCCAAAGGTACCGGCTGAATTCATCGCAAAGTTGGTCGCCTATGAGTCATCCTTCCGGACTCTGAATCCTTACGCACTAGGAGTCGGCGTGCTGTCCCTGCTCATTGTCGCCGGCTGGCCCCGGCTCACTCACAAGGTACCGGGGCCGCTGGTTGCCATCCTGCTCGTGACGGCGCTCGTGAAATACTTTGATCTCCCGGTCGAGACCATCGGTAGCCGATTCGGCGGCGTTCCCAGCAGCCTGCCAATGCCGCGCTTGCCGCATGTGAGCTGGCAGCTCGTTCAACAGATGTTCTCTCCCGCGGTGACGATTGCACTCCTGGCCGCACTCGAATCGCTGCTTTCAGCGGTTGTGGCTGACGGCATGCTCGGTACCAGGCACCGTTCCAATATGGAGCTGATCGCGCAAGGCGCCGGCAATATCACTTCCGCCATCTTCGGCGGAATCCCGGCAACGGGCGCCATCGCCCGCACCGCCACTAACATCAAGAGCGGCGGAAGGACCCCAATTGCGGCTATCATCCATTGCCTGACGCTCTTGCTGATTCTTCTGTTCGTCGGGCGCTGGGCAGCGCTCATCCCAATGACGACGCTGGCGGCCATCCTGATCGTGGTTGCGTACAACATGAGCGAGTGGCACTCGTTTGTCCGTCTCTTCCGCAGCCCCATGAGCGACATAGCCGTACTCCTTGCAACCTTCCTGCTGACGGTGCTGATCGACCTCACAGTCGCCATCCAGGTCGGGGTGCTCATGGCGGGGTTCCTGTTCCTGCAGCGGATGGCCAACGAGACACAGGTCTCGCTGGTAACCGACAGCCTGCGAGATCGCGAGGAGGGTGAGGCACGCGACATCTCTAAGCTGGAGGTGCCGCCGGGGGTGGAGGTTTTTGAGGTCTATGGGTCGCTGTTCTTCGGCGCGATTGAGCGCTTTAGGGATGCCATGCGGCTGGTCGAGAAGAGTCCCAAGGTGCTCATCCTTCGGATGCGCAACGTTATGGCCATAGACGCGACTGGGCTTCAGACACTCGAAGACCTGCTTGAGAGCACGAGCAAGAGTAGCGGCACGCTGCTTCTGTCAGCGGTCGGCCCCCAGCCGCTCGCGGCGATGCGGCGGTCTGGTTTCCTTGACCGGCTGGGCGAAGAAAACATCGCTGAGGACATCTTTGTTGCTCTCGCCCGCGCGGAACGAGTCATAAATTCGACGGGAGATCTGGAAGGCACAACAGGCAACGATTGAGCACTCGAGAAAATTCTGGATTGGACCTTGGTGATCCGAGATGAGGAACGTTGGCGAGTTCAGTCTGACAGTCTGTGCATAACTGCAAGTACGCGTACACCCTGGTTCAAATCTTGCGACACTGGATGCGAGATCGTCAGTGCTACGATCTCGTCGAAGCCATCGCGTTAGGCCTGACAACCTCGACCGAGCAGTGCGCGCGCGCTGAGACTGCTGAGGAGACGCTGCCAAGGAGTAACCGGTCTACTCCTCGCATGCCCTTCGCGCCGAGAAAAACGCAATCCGCGCCCCAGCCTTCTGCTTCGGCGATGATCCCATCCGCAGGGTTACCTCTCCTGATCATCACTGCCGCGTTAAGTCGAGCAGAGCGTAGTTTGGCAGCCTCAGGTTCGAAGACCTGGCGGACTTGATCGAAGTTCTCTTCATCTCCTACCTCGATCCACTTCAATTCTAACGGTTGAGACGGATCCGGGGTAATTGCCATTACGGTGTCGACCACTGCTACCAGGCGCACTTCAGTTCCGCCCGGCCACTCGCGTCGACAAACAGCATCCACTGCGTGGTGGGAGTATAGGGAATTGTCTACAGCTATGATCAACCGAAGCGGAAAATCCGCGTCCCTGCCCCGACCGCGCGCAACGCGGACAGAGCAATGCGCCTCGTAGAGAACTCTCTGTGAAACGCTTCCGAGTATGAGCCGGCCGCCCAGAACGGAATGGCCTTGAGCTCCAACTACAATGAGATCGGCCTTCCACTCGTCGGCCCTCTTGATCAGGGCCCAGGCGGGCGAATCAGCGCGAGCCTCGTGTCGGACATGCCACTCCGGGAAACTCTTGTGGAGTTGTTCACTCGCCCGTAGTGCCAATGACTCTGCTTCTTTTACTTCGTGCTCAGCACGTTCGTGGGCACGCCGCACGCCTGCCGGCACGTACGATGGAACAGTGCTATCGACCTCTTCGTTGGGTGGTGGCAGAAAGACGTCGGCCAGAGACAGGACCAATGCCTCAGCTGTTTTGGGCAAGCCCGCGCTTTTCAGATCCTCGAGTGCTGCATCAGCAGATTCGGAGCCATCGTAAGCAATAACTATTTTCATTAGTGCCTGGTTTCCATTCGCTGCCAACAGTAGACGCAGAATGCTGCCGCAGGATCAACTGCGAGCTTCGTATCCTCGATCCATCTGCCACATCTGCTGCAGTTCCCATACGACCCCGACATTAATCGATCGAGAGCGTCGTCAATCTTGAGTAGCCGCTCCTGAAGCAGCGTCCGATGCCATTTTTCAGTGAGGCGCTGCCAGTCTGCGGTGCGCAGGGCCTCGTCTGTCGACATCTCCTGCCCTCCCGACTGAGACTCAAGACGTGGTTGAAACTCTTTGAGGAGAGCCTCGGAAATGTCCTCTCTTTCGGAATGTAGTTGATGCCAGAGATGCCCGCCTTTTCTGTCGACGGGATTGTCAGTTGCGGGAGTATTCGGATTGGCGCTCATGGTTATTACCTCCAGTAGTATTACGTGGTCTGACGACTTCAACCGAGCAGTGTGCGCGCGCTGCGACAGCGGCCGATACGCTGCCAAGTACAAAGCGTTCGAAAGGATTGCCGAACCCGATCGACCCGACAAAGATGCAATCTGCGCCCCATTCTGTTGCCGCTTCTACCAACACGCGCTTCGGATCGCCATCGCGAACTTCGGTTTGAACTTTCAGCCCGGACCGCCGTAACCGCTCGGTTGAGATCTCCAGGGTCTTTTTCAGCCATTCGCGATCGGCTTGGTTACTCTCCTCGATAGTCTTTGCAACGGGCGGAATCAAATGCCCGACAAGGGTTGGAGTCAATGGGTTGTTCACCGCGATCAAACGGACCTCACTCTTTAGGGGCCAAATGCGCGATTCAACTTCCCCTATCCCAGCGGTACTGGCGGGTGAGCCGTCCACACCAACAACGATGCGTACAGGCGTATCGGGCTCTTCAATCCGACCGCGGGCGATGCGCACTGAACAACGAGCATAAGTCAGGACGCCCTGTGAAACGCTTCCCAGTATCAACCGTCCCAGTTTCGAGCGTCCATGCGACCCCACAACGATCAAATCCGGATGCCACTGGTCTGCTTGCATGATCAGCTCGCGGGAAGGAGAGCCAACAACAGCGGTAGCCGCTATTTTCCAACCGGGGAAATTAACTCTTAGTCGCGCGGCCCCACGCTCAGCGAGAGACTCTGCTTCTTCCATCGCCAGGGAGCCCTTCGCATATACTCGTCTCATGTCGGCCGGCACGTGCACTTCGCGCGCCTGTTCAACAATCTCGAAGCTCGACGGTGGTGGCTGGGGCAGCCAAATTTCAGTCACCGACATAACCAACGCTTCAGCCTCGGTAGGCAAACCCGCTCGCTGCAAATCGTCGAGTGCGGCTTCAGCAGAGTCTGAGCCGTCGTACCCTATTAAGATTCTCATCTTTTGAGTCATGGTTTTCTTTCCTCTGGAGTACCCGAACGCTTCTGGCAACGCACTACCTCGACAGAGCATTTCGCATGCGAAACTATCGACTGCGAGATCGACCCCAGCAGAAAGCGTTCCCAGGCGCGGTAGCCATGTGAGCCAACAACGATCAAGTCCGCACCCCAGCTCGCGGCTTCGTCCAAAATCACGACTCTTGGTGGACCCGGCAAAGTCTCTCCCTTGATAACCGTAGCAGTACCCATTCCTTTCTTGAGTCGTCGTACTCCACGTTCCACGATTGACCTGGCATGTTCAGATGCCGCGCGGTCCAACTCTTCCAGATAGTTTGGGGGGATGGCCCAGGCTTCAGGTGTTGGCGGAAGTGGTAGTTCAATCGCGGTCAACACCTTGATTTCCGAACTCTCCGGCCAGGGTCTGCGGCCAACCTCGTCGATTGCCTCATCACTGCACGGCGAACCATCAATAGCTAATAGAATCTTCATCAGCACCATCCTCGTGAGCTAATCCGCAAAGATCTTTGGCGGTGCCCCCTGCTTTCTTTGTGCACGATTCGTGCCAGTTGGGGACACTGCAGATTTCAGCAGCATTCGCGGACCGCACGGGCTTACGTATCACAAGGCTGCGAGGTATTCCGCAACCCGCGGGATTTTCTCGCAATTCAACGCCAACAGAGGCCTTTCCCTCATTGAAAGTCTCGACTTTTGGGGGATATCCGAGCTTGCCGGCTGGCATAAACGTTGCAGCTTCGGACAGTATGATTTTCCAGACAACACTATCCGGAAGCGAAGCTCAAAAAGCAGGGGCGAGTTATCCGAACCGGCAAGTGAAACGTGCCCGGAACTGGCACGCTCTTAAGGCATCGCTGGTCATTCCGCTGTTGGAGGTAAACCCCACCCAGGGACTCTCCGCTTCGGAAGCTGCAACTCGTCGCCTTCACTATGGGCCAAATAAAACCGAGACCCTGGGATCCCAGCACATGACGGGAATGCTCTTGATGCTGTTCTCGAGTATTGCCGGCCTATTGTTGACGGCAGCTATCTTGAACGCCGCCACTAGAGACAATGTGGAGGCATTTGCAATCCTTGTAGCCGTGGCACTCGGAGTCATTATCGGTTGCGCCCATATGTTGAGGGAGGCCCAGGCATTTGATGCAATACAACGGGCGACGCAAACAACTGTTCGAGTGAGAAGAGGAGGTCAGGATACCAGGATCCAGGCTGAAGGCCTTGTGCCTGGTGACGTAGTCCTGCTTGGCCCGGGAGACTGCGTTCCCGCAGACGCTCGCCTTATTGAAACCGTTCAACTGAGAGCCGAAGAGTCGGTTCTTACTGGAAACCGCACCGCTGTCGACAAGGGAGTGCCACAAGTGGTTACTGACGCTCCGCTAGCCCAGCGGCAATCAATGGTTTATCTTGGCACTACGATTGATTTCGGCAGTGCCCTGGCGGTAGTTGTTGCGACGGGCGTTCAAACTGAGCTTGGGAAAAGGGTGCTTTATAACAATTGACCCATGAACCCAACTGACATCAATACATCACCGGCAGTTGAGTTTCGTAATGTGTCCCTCAGTTTTGATGATCAGCCGGCGCTATCAAACATCAGCTTCAAACTTGAACCGGGCGAGATGATCTTGCTAACCGGTGTCTCCGGCTCAGGCAAGTCCGTACTCTTGCGTCTGGCGATAGGTTTGCTCAGACCAGAGGCGGGCCAGATTTTCATCGACGGCCGGGAGGTCGATACGCTCGACGAATCTGAACTCCTGGCGATACGCGGCGGGTTGATGGGAATCGTGTTTCAGGAGGACTCACTCTTCACTGGACTCACAGTCTTCGAGAACGCTGCCTATCGCTTGGAGGAGCACGGCTGGACGGAGGAGAACATCGAGAAAGCCGTAGGCGAAGTGCTGCAGTTTGTTGGTCTTGAGCAAGAAGAGAACAAGCTTCCAGAAGAGCTTTCAGGCGGAATGAAGCGCCGGCTCGAGATAGCCCGAGCGCTAATTGGTTGGCCCCGGATCATGTTGTTCGACGAGCCTACAATGAGCCTTGATCCGATCATGGCTATTCAGGTATTGGACCTTGTCATACGAGCTCGAGACATAAATCAGATCTCGTCCCTGTACGTCACCAAGAAGATTCATGAGATTCCTCATCTCGCAAACTCGTATGCGACAAAGACCGCCGATGGCGAAGTTGTCATCACAGAAGCACCGCCAGACAAATTGCCAAGAACAAGGGTGATGGTTCTTGATAAAGGAAGAATTGTGTTCGACGGCGCAGTCGCGGAGTTTCAGCAGAGCGATCTGCCGGTCATCAAGGAATTACTTGTGCTCGATCGGCACGACCACTCGAAAGACCCTTACGTCGCCGATCCCTGGGACAAACGGCGCTTGCCCAAAGAAGAAGTCCTGTGAGCGCTGCCATCCTCGAGCTGGACGACTGCGCTGAGGTAGCTTTCCTTAATTGGAATTATCGTCTTCTTTTGGGCTGACCTTTCGAGCGTGCTCCACACTTTAGCCAGCGTTTGAGGATCTTCGTGGCAAATCGATAGTGACTGCAGGTGTTGGGCGCGAGATACGTGGTCAGAGGATATTCTCACGTCCAGGCGAAGTATCCCGGGTTAAGCAGCTCTTCCTGCGAAAGCTGTTTGATCAGAAAAATTATCTCCTGATATGAGATGTCGAAGTCATCTATTACCTTCCTGGCCGACTCAAGACGATGCTTGGCCCAGATCGCCTGGTTCAGCCGGGGCGTTTCATTCCACTTGAAGCCCCGCGCGGGTAGGATGGGTTGCCCACCATCTCGGCCTACTCGGTACCAGCCCAGGCACATCTGCTCCCACTCCCTGAGGTGAGCGAGCAGATCCCGAATGGTCCAGGCATCACCCCAAACCCCCGGTTCTCTGTAGCGCGATTTCGGTACCGACCTCACGAGCTCGACGAACGTCTGGTGTTCTCTGTCTACACTCTCCACAAACTCTCGCTTGGATGTGAATCTCATGATCGACGGCTCCCGGGTGACTCAGGAAAGGAGCGCGACAACTCGACTTAGTTCTCAGTCTGATCGGTTGGGGTCAACCTCATCGTCAAGTCGACGGTAACCTGTCGAGCCACCAAACGTTGTCATAATACAGCGACCCACTACGAAAACTCTCCTCGGCCACAAACGTTTCCCGACTGTCAGATAGCGTATACCGGACAAGGTTTGTCGCCTCTTCGCCGGCTCGGATGAGCCTCGTGTCGAATACAAGTGTATCGCCATCCCAGTATGCCCGCGCTTTTAGTCTAAGGTCGTCACGCTCTGCCATGACTACTTGGCCATCGGTCGTCAGGTCGAGTGAAAACGTATCTCTAACTTCGCCAACCACGTGGGTGCGAGTGATGCGCAGTACCGGCTCACGATGATCGATGACAAAAGTAGTGGCATCCGGCGGTGAGATGTGGAGCACACTCCTGGCGCGATTGAAGCTCCAGATGCCTGTAAAGTCAGGCTTTGACAATGTTGCCTCCCGGCTGTCCCAGAAATCAGCCGTGGCGTGAGCGCAGTATGCTCAAGGCTAAATACAGTCCGAGCGTAAGCGCGCATATGAATCCGAAAGCAAACACTACCCACGCCCAGCTCTCCCATCCAGGAGGGCGGTACACCGAGGCAAGCACCGCCAGGCCGTTGATAAACGCTGCCGCAAGGACACCTAATACGATTCGGTTGGCGATTCTCTCGACTCGGCGGATCACCGGATCAAAGCCTTCGGGCCGCATGCCTATTTGCAAGTTGCCATTCTCGGCAGCGCTGACGATTCTACGCAGATGCTGAGGCATCTCCGCGCCCAACCGGGCCAAATCCAGGCTGGCTCGGCCCAGATTGCGAACCAATTTGGTTGGTGAGTACTTTCGCATTACAAGTCGATCGGCGTAAGGCTCCAGCGCTGAAGTCAGATGAAACTCCGGATCGAGATTGAGTCCCAAACCCTCAATCATGACAACCGTTTTGAGCAGCAGCGCCAGGTTTGATGGTAGATGCAACTGATGCCGACGCATCACCGCGAAGACGTCGCTGAGCACAGCGGATATCCGTAATTCGTTCAAGGGAAGGCCCCAATAGGTCGACAGCAAGTGCTCAATATCACGGCGCAGCAAATCACGGGCGACGTGTTTCCCGCTTACGCCCAGGTAGAGGAACACATCCACGAGACCCTCAGCGTCTTGATGGTTTATGTTAATGAGCAGATCTGCGAGGTGCTCCTGCACGCGCTCATCTAGAACACCCACCATCCCAAAATCAATCAGAGCTATGGTTCCATCCGGCTCGATGAAGAAGTTGCCGGGATGTGGATCGGCATGAAAAAATCCGTTTTCGCAAACCATTCTCATGACGACGCCCGTTGCAAACCCGGCCAGTGCTGACCGATTGATCCCTTGTTCATCCAGGCTCACGAGGTCGTTTATCTTCGTGCCTCGGATCCGCTCCAGGGTGAGGACGCGCGAGGTAGTGGTCTCCCAATATACCTTTGGGATATGAATTCCTGCCTCATTGGCGAAGTCTCCAGCAAAGCGTTCGGCGTTGTGCCCTTCGCGGATGTAGTCGAGTTCTGCCTTCAGAGTCTCCGAGAACTCCTCGACTATTCCCACCAGGTCGTACCGATCGGCAAACTCCCAGTGACGACCAGCCGCAGTTGCTAACTCTTTTAGAATTTCCAAATCCTCGTGTACCTGTTCCACCACTCCCGGGCGGCGGACTTTGACCACTACCTCAGTTCCGTCGGGCAGCGTGGCCGCATGGGCCAGTCCTATCGATGCGGCCGCCAAAGGCTCGGGATCGAAGCTTAGAAAAGCAGACTCAAGCGGTTGCTTTAGTTCTGAGACCAGCGTATCTCGCACAGCTTCAAACGGTACCGGAGCCGCCGAGTCCTGCAGCTTGGTTAATTCGGTGAGATAGTCCGGTGGTAAGAGGTCCGCCCTGGTTGAGAGGATCTGACCGAGTTTGATAAACGTGGTGCCCAGTTCTTCGAGCGCAGAACGCAGGTGTTCCGGCCCGGTTTGTGAACCTCCGTGGCTCGCTTTCTGGTTCAGTGATTTGGCTGGGTGGAACAGTCCGAAATTCTCGAGCAGAGAGTCCCACCCATGACCCACTAAGACGCCGGCGATTTCTCGCGAGCGACTCAGATGTAGGTCCTTTCGCCAGCTGAGCATATTCATCATTGCTGAATCAGAAATACGGATCTATTCGCACGTGGTCTTTCACACTTTGAACACCCGGCGAATGGCTAATCGCACCGATAACTGCGCGCTTCTCCTGCCATGAGTGGACTCGCCCAGTCAGGTCTACCGTGCCGTCATGGAATTCAATGCGCAGTCGTTCAGCCTCGCGATCCGCACGCCGTTCGAGTGCGCATTCGATCTCGTTGCGCAAGTCTTCCGAGGCAATCTGGCTTGGTTTGATGGTGAGCAGGTTAGTAATACCAACCACGCCGACAAGTCGCAACACCGCTTGCTCGGCGTCTGAACGTTCACGCCAGCAATCAACATCTCCTTCCAGCGTGACCCAACCATTCGAGACCGTTGACTTAATCCGTTCGTCGGGGACCAGGGCATCCCACTCCAGGACCTGACGGATTCCACGGGCGATATCGGCATCGGTCCGCACAATCAAAGCGTCTGGCCTCACCTCAATTTCATTCGCCAAGTCGAGGACGCCTCTGATGCGGTGGGCTGCCTGTTGAGCTGCCAACTTCTTGGCAAAGCTTGAGACAACGCCCGTCAGTTCTACTACTCCGTCGTGCACCTCCACGCCAATCTGGGCCCAGCTGATCCGTGAATCCCACTTCAACTCGCGCAGCACTTGCTGTTTGATTTCATTGTCGGTTTTTCTCTTTTCCATAAATCCTCCATCACTGTCAACCATGGGGCTATCACGTTGTTTCGGTAGCGCCGCATGGTCTGGCCCCGGCGACGCTCCATTCGACTTTGGAGTTGCCGCCGGGTGCCTGGGTCTAGTTCACCGCCCGGCGACCAGAGCCTGCGCCTGTTCCAACGGAAGTGGATGAGCGCAAATCGATTTATAGGCGTTGACTACGTCAGCGTAGGCCACGTCCGGGTTCTTCTTGTCCTTTGCCTGCTCGGCCTTCAGAACGACATCATTCATCGACAGGATGCCCTGGAGTGAGCCATCCGCAGCGATAACCGGCAAGCGGCGGATTCTGCGCTCCCCCATAGTCTCCAACGCCTTGCGAATGTCATCTTCGGGACTTACTGCATAGACCTGGCCGCTAATAACGTCCTCGACCGCAAGGTTTGAAAGGTGCCGGTTGTTCATCGCCGCGGCCATACAGATGTCACGGTCGGTTATCAGCCCGACAACTTTTCCGCCGTCTGCCACCACCGGCAGTATCCCGCAGTCGTTATCCCACATGAATCGCGCAGCGTCGGCGAGACTATCCGTAGGAAGGCAGGCCTTCGCATTAGGGGTCATAATCTCTTCAACTTTCATAACTTACTCCACCTTTCTTCACGAAATTTCTTCAACTCCAGATTACGCAATGGGCATGCCCGCTGGCCGGAGAGAAAAGGTCAGGAATGTTGAGTTGGCGGGCGTCTAATTGCGGAAACTTACACAGTATTACTGAGAGAAAACCCGCAGAAAATGTTACGGAAGCCTCTGGAAGTCATCATTAACTCAGGAAAGAGGTTGGCATGAGTAATGCAGCCTGTGATCTCAGGGGTTTAGACCCGAATTTGGTCGCAGATGACGGAGGCCACCAATGAAAACCCAGGAGATCCCACGAGACGAATGGATCAGGTTTTTCGATAACCTGAGCCGGAGACAGGAAGGCTGGCAGGTTACGCTGGAAGTGTTTGGTCCAGACATTGGAGATCAGATTGAGGAACGGCACATGTTCCTTGCCGGTGTCGCCGCCGAAGTGTCGGACAAAGTCGACAGGGGCGACAAGATCGAGATCATGATGGGCGGAAAACCAAGCGGTCATTTGACGCACATGATCACGGCCCCGATCCGGGTTGAGCTCCAGCAAACAGACCTGGGCCTCGATTCCGCGCTGCAGATCAGGTCGGCCGACGGGACTACCAGTCTCCTGCACTTGAGCTAGCCAGAAAGCTGGCGGGCGCGCGATAGTGAAGAAATTGTGAGCCCGCCTACGCCGTGAGAAGTGGAATTCGACAAGATGTGACTGGACTAACCCGGTTGCCCTGCCGGTCCCTCATTAGGGCATTGCTCCTGCTTCTAGTGCTTTTGCTGTTACTATCCGCAGCCGCCGGTAAGGGAACGGATAAGACCATCAGGGCACACCTTAGCGGTACGCAAGAGATCCTAGAGGCCGAGCAGCGTCTTTCATTACTGGGTTACTGGACCGGCCCGGTCGATGGTCATTTTGATTCGGGATCCCGCCATGCCCTAATTGCCTTTCAAAAAGTCGAAGGACGCCAACGAACCGGTAAACTGACCAGCGATGAGCTTGCCGCCCTTCGGATAGCAGTTAGGCCGCTTCCCTCAAACAATGGCTCCGCGCACCTGGAAATAGATCTCCAGCGACAAGTCCTCTTTCTGATCGACGAAAGCGGTACGGTGGTGCGCATCCTTCCCGTCTGCACAGGCAATGACCAACTCTACGTTGACGATGGTGAGGTACATCGTGCCCACACTCCGAGAGGTCAATTCAAAGTGCTGAGAAAGATACGCGGCTTTCGCATTAGTTCGCTCGGCCTTCTCTACTACCCGAACTACATACATGAGGGAATCGCCATTCACGGGAGTTGGGCTATGGCGGTCTACCCGGGCAGCCACGGATGCATTCGCATTCCTATGTTCGCCGCGAAGGAGTTCAGTGAGCTTGTCCCGATGGGAACCGACGTAATTGTGTATTAGACTCCGCGCGACGCGCGACTCAATGCCGCGCGAGATGATTGAGCAACAGTCCGGCGCCATACGCGAGACCGGCAGCTATTGCGCCGACCGCCAGAGTAGACAAGCCGGAACTCCACCAGGACGCAGTGGACCATCGACTCTTAACCGATCCAATAGCGAAAAACACACCTCCCGTCATTACCATTGAAAGTACGACTGGATTGCTCAACCCAAATACGTAAGGAAGCAAAGGTACCAGCCCGCAGGCTATAAACGCACTGAAAGTTGTCACCGCTGCCATCCACGGAGATCGAACGTCGTGCGGCAAACCATACTCCTCCGTCAGCATAGTTCTGACCCACCTGGTCCGGTCAGCGGTGACCAGCTCAACAATGCGAGTAAGGTCCTCGCCGGTGAACCCCTTGTTGCGAAATATCTGCCTGACCTCTTCCCGCTCGCCTTCAGGAGCGAGATCGATGTGACGATTCTCAATCGCTTCGATCCGTTTCAGGTCTTCGTATTCGGCCCTGGTGCCTAGAAAATTGCTGGCGGCCATTGAGAAGCCATCAGCCACCAGATTGGCAAAACCCATGACCAGAATTATCCAGGGCGAGAGCTGGGCGCCAACGACACCGCTGACCACGGCCAGGGTAGTTACCGAGCCGTCAATCCCGCCGTAGATCCAATCGCGCAGGTAATTGTGGCGCGGCCCGGCCGCGAGCCGTCTTTCAATTGCCTCCGAGGAGTGATCGTGTTCCATACTGGTTTTAATAATCTCCCTGCAATCCGCGTTCTGTTACAATGACCGCGATGCTAGTCAGACTCAGTGAAGAAGAATCGCGACGAATGCTCAGTGCGGCAGGTATTGCGCGTCTGGGGTGCATTGTCGAGAGTGAACCTTACATCGTCCCGATCAACTACTACTTTGAAGACGATTGCGCCCATAGTCATTCGCTACCAGGCCTGAAGATCTCGGCACTCAGAGAGAATCCGAGAGCGTGTTTGCAGCTTGACGAAATTGAGAGCGATGCCAGTTGGCGCAGCGTTTTGGCGTTTGGGAATTACGAAGAGATCACTAATCCCAGCGAGCGAAAAAACATTCTGGGCAAACTTATCAATCGTTTTCCCCTGCTCACACCTGTCGAATCTGCGATCGCCGAGGACGCCGGGCCGCCTTCAGTTATCGTTTTCAGAATTCGGATCGATAGAGTAACAGGTGTGGGTGAGGATTAAGACAGCCTGGATGTTCCTGGTCGAGAGTCTCCCATCGATGCGAGGTATTTGATACTGATTCGCGGGAGGCTTTAGTGAGCGACGCACAGCGATTGGACCGGCGATGTGCGGATGTACGTGCCGGCAGTGCCCCAGGCCTCCATTCGGAGGCCAACGCCAATCCATCCCGTTCGAAGGATTGATCCACCAAAGCTCGAGCCGACTACCCTGACCTCCACCGGTTCAGGAATTCGCCCACCGCCTTCCAATAACGCGCGTCCGGTCTCAGGATCAAGTAGGAAGATTCGATAGTCACTGTTGACGGTACGCACGGCGATAACATCGAAGGGTACAAGTGTGGCCAGATCGACGCCTAGAAGCGAGCCGCTGATCTGGGTTACGCCTTCCAATGAGCCGCACTTCGGGATCGCATGCATCCGTTTCGCAGTGTCACTTCCTGGTCTCAGATCTTGATCAACTTGACCTTCTCCCTCAGCCATATCATCGCTTTCAAACATGATGGCTACCTCCAAATCCCTTCAGGGAGCAACGGGCGTGCCTGACTCTCCGATCAACACGCAGCCCTGTCGCTATCGGAGTTTTCATGGTCTGGTCTGCGCGCCCTCTGAACTTCTCATCTGAAGTGAGAGCTTTTCCTCAACCGATGGGCCAAACTCCGCAGGAAGCGGGTAACGGCTTTCGAATTGGGCTACAACTAGCGGCACGCCTGTTGCAGCTGGCGGGGCACATACATAACGGCTTCCCGCCATGATCTTTGAATTCATTGTCAGAGCACTACGATGCCGAGCTTATATGACGCAGTAATTTCATAAACTCCCCGAATCTGGACGGCCATGAGCCAGGATGAACGAGGCGGGATAAGCTCATCGCGCAGGCGTGCTTTGCCGGTATCACGATAAAAGGAGTGAATCATGAAGATAACGAAGTTCATGGCGTTAGCAATCGCGGTCCTAATAACCGTTCTTCTTTCCAGTTCAGCACAGGCACAGAAGGGTGCGTTTGTTTCGTTCAAAGGGATTGAGGTTTCGACCGGTCACGAAGAGACAGGTGAGGCTTATGGTTGGATGTGTTATGCAAAGACCACGGGCACTCTCCCGGGTAACCTCACTTTGTCGATGAACTATGAAGGGACTAAAGCGCCGGGTACTTTCAGCACAGTCACCGGCGGCGCCTGGACTCTTCCGGTTTACGAGCAGAGTGCGCTCTCCACCATGAGACCAATCAGAATCGATCCGTACCTGGGGGTGCTTTTCGGAAGCGTAGAAGCTGGTGCGGTCACTTGGGACAAGGCCGGCACAACCGCCACGGTTGAACTTAAACTGCTCATTCGGGGCGGCACTCAGGCACTGGCTGATGTCGGCGGCACGGCAGTTCTCTACGGCACTGTCAACTACGGTGAGAAGGGGACAGCTACATTCGATGGCACGATCTACTTTGATTTCAAATAGGCAATCAGTCTCAGTGCAAACAGAAAGGCCACCAGCAGGTGGCCTTTCTCTTTTAGGAACTCAAGGCGGGCTGAGCTTCCTCAAATGCCGCTGCCTCCAAGCCCCGTCTTATGATTTCGGCCTGACTTCGCCGCAACGACAAGAGAGGTTGCCCTTCTCATCAATTCGGCACGGGGCTAAGCAAGCTCGGTCATCAATCGACACTGGCCCGCGGTTGACCTTGTTGGAGAGAGGTAAGCTGGTCACAAAGGTAAGTGCCAGAACTATCGGCAGTAAGAATGACATTTGATTTTCTCCTCATAGAAGTGATTGTGAGTCGCGCTCTCAGTTGCGTCGTCCGTTGACGATAGGTGCTCTCTTTCGAGGCGCGACGTCTTGTTGCCAGGCACCAATCGTTATCGCTTACTTCATCAGGGCACAGGACATCTTTAGGAATGCTGCTGCGTGTTTATGCAACGTCCTGATTTACTCCTTTCCACAACAGTCCCGCTTCTCCTCAGCTAAATACATCAGAGTCACCCGAGAGCAAGTCGCCACATAGGCAATCTGTCTCACTGCAAGTAGAAAAGGCCACCGGAAGGTGGCCTTTCAGCTTTAGAAAGAGTCCAGGTCTCAAAGCTAGGTCGATCCCAGGACGTCGGCAAGGGCTTTGAGGAGACTTTCGGCGGAGTAGGGTTTGCTGAGAAGTATCCTGACCCCCTCAAGTGAAGCTTCGCCGGCTTTATGGCCTGCCGTCAGTCCGCTGGCTGCGATGATCTTGATCTCAGAATTCATCTTGTGCAGCGCTCGAATCGTTGCCGGGCCATCCATGAACGGCATCAACATGTCAGTCAAGACAATGGCAACCTCGTCTCGGTGTTCTGCGTATAGCGCGACCGCCTCAGTACCATCGCTCGCCGTTAATACCTTGTATCCGAAGGTCTCCAGGGTAGCGCGGGTTATCCGCAGAATCGCCTCTTCATCATCGACCACCAGCACGAGCTCGCCGTGTCCCAAAGGTAAATCCGTTTGAGGCATTGCGGATCGGGTGGCGTCGTCCGTCTCGAAGGCTGGAAAGTAGACGCCAAACTGAGTTCCCTTACCAACCTCACTGTAGACATTCACGAAGCCGCCGTGGCTCTTAACAATCGTTAGCGCGGTAGAGAGACCTAACCCCGTGCCCTTACTCATCTCTTTAGTGGTAAAGAAGGGTTCGAAGATACGGCTCAAGACCTCGGGAGACATACCGGTTCCATCGTCCGCCACCGTAATCACTACAAAGCGCCCAGTCTTGGCCTCAAGGTGCATGCGCGCGTAGTTCTCATCAACAAAGACGTTTTCTGCTTTGATAGTGACTACGCCGCCACCGGGCATGGCGTCGCGGGCGTTTACGCAAAGGTTCATCAAGACCTGGTGCACTTGCGTCGCATCGGCCGAAATGATCCAAAGATCATCAGCAACGTGAAATGTAATCTCAATCGACTTAGGGAGCGTTTCCCTCATGATCTTCACTATCTCTTTGATGAGATGTTTTGGTTGCAGTGCTACGCGTTCACCTTCGACTCCTCGCGCGAAAGACAAGACCTGACGCACCATATTGCCGCCCCGTTCGGCGTTGGTTTTTAGAACTTCCAATAGTTTTTTGGTGCTTTCGTCTTTGGCTTTTAACTCAAGCATCTGTACGGCCATCAGGATCGGTGACAGCACGTTATTAAGATCGTGGGCAATCCCGCCGGCCAGAGTACCAATAGATTCCATGCGTTGCGCCCGCAGAAACTGCGATTCTATTCTTTTCCTCTCGGTGACATCCGTGTTGATTACCAGGATGGATGCGGGCTGACCCTTTTCGTCCCGGACGAGGGTCCAGCGGCTCGCCACTACTATCTCTTCGCCATCCTTGCGCACTTGCCTCAGTTCACCGCTCCATTCACCTTTGACCAGGACCTCCTGCCTGGCGATCTCAAACAAGGGTGGGGACTCTCTAAAGAGCACTTCGCGGGAGTTTTTACCGATCGTCTCTTCCGCTGACCAACCGTAGATTCGCTCCGCGCCCTTATTCCAGAAGAGAATGTTGTGGTTGAGATCCCTGACCAGAATTGCGTCCTGAGCCTGGTCGAGCAGGGCTGCCTGCTGACTTATGCGTTCCTCCGCCAGCTTGCGCTCGGTGATGTCATAGCGAATTGCCACGTACTGGTAAGGCTTGTTGTCGGAATCAAGAAACGGAACTATCGTCGTGTCGACCCAGTAGAACGAACCATCCTGCGCGCGATTCTTGATCTCACCGCGCCAGACTTTGCCGCTCGCAATCGTGGTCCAGAGGGTCCTGATATATTCCTTGGGATGATAAGCGGAGTTGATGATGCGGTGGTCCTGGCCCAGCAGCTCTTCCCTTGAGTACTTCGAGATTTGACAAAACTTGTCGTTAACGTACTTGATAATTCCGCGCTGGTCAGTGATGGCTACAATAGCAGACTCGTCGAGGGCAAATTTTAGATCCGCAAGCTCTTTCAGCGAGCGTCGCAGCGCCTCCTCGGTAGTAACGTGAGGATCCAGCAGCTCGCTGGTAAGCGTGTCCGTATCGGTTGTCATGTTACGAAGGCTCAGCCGCCAGGCTCCTAACATCTTCAAGTTTCTTGAGCCGATATCTTAGTTGATCGCGGGAAATGCCCAGCAGTTCAGCGGCGCGCGTTTGATTTCCCTCGCTCCGTTCGATCGCCTGGCTGACAAAAGACATCTCCACTTCATCGAGTGAAATACCCTGGGTGGGAAGCAAAAACTGCGCGGTAGAAGCCGGAATCGCTGTACCGGACGAGACGCCAGTTCGCTGAGCGGAACCTCCCGTAAGAGCGGTCGGGAGGTACTCCATTGTGATGAGATCGCTATCCTCGAGAATCAGGGCCCGCTCGATCACATTGCGTAACTCTCGTACATTTCCCGGCCATTCATAAAGTCGAAACCTGGCACCTACGTCAGCCGTCAGCCCAGTGATCTTCTTCCCCAACCGTAGTTTTGAGCCGATCGTATTTATGTAGTGTTCCGCCAGCAGTAGAACATCATCTCCCCGTTCGCGGAGTGGGGGAATGTCGATCTGGATAATGGAAAGACGATAATAGAGATCGAGTCGGAAGCGCCCGGCCTCGCTTTCTGTTTTCAGGTCGCGGTTTGAGGCGGCGATAACGCGCACGTCAAGCGGAATATCCTTCAAACCTCCGACACGCCGGAAGGCCCCCTCTTCCAACACGCGCAGCAGTTTCGCCTGTAACGAAAGCTCGAGCTCGCCAATTTCGTCGAGCAGGAGCGTCCCGCCTTCGGCCTGTTCGAACAGACCCTCCTTGCGTGCTTTAGCGTCAGTGAATGCTCCCTTCTCGTAACCAAAGAGCTCTGATTCGATCAACGTAGCCGGGAGTGCTGCGCAATTGATCGCCACAAAAGGGTGTTCAGATCTATGCGAGCCGTAGTGAATTGCTTTGGCGACGAGGTCTTTACCCGTGCCGGATTCTCCTTGCAGAAGGACGGAGGACACCTCACTCTCAGCTACCTTTGCCGCCAGTGAGAGCATCTTTTTCATGGCCGGCGATTGACCCACAAGCTGTTCAAAAGCGAATTGCTGCGCGCGCTCTTTGCGTACCTGGTCAACCTCCCGGCGTAACCGGTGGGCTTCAATCCCGTTGCGAATTGTCACCCGAAGTTCTTCAAGATTTATCGGCTTGCCTATGAAATCGTAGGCGCCACCCCGCAGGGCGGAGATCGTGTTGTCGACCATGACGTTGCCGGTAATCATGATGACTACTACTTCAGGACGCTCGTCCTTGATCTGGCGCAACACATCGAGCCCCGAGCCGTCAGGTAGATCAATATCAAGTAGCACTGCGGTCGGTAGTTCTCCGCTGAATTGCGCCAGGGCTTCAGCAACACTACTTGCCTCGAGGGGCACAAAGCTCCAGCTTCGTAATGCTTCGCTTAGAGTCCAGCGAATTGCCTGGTCGTCATCGACTACCAGGATCTTCTGTTTTGTGTTTTTCAGCAGAAATCAGCTCACTTTCACTTAGCCTAAACAGCACGAGCCAAAGCACGGTCATTTCATTATATTCGCGGGCCACCGATTGAGAAAGCTGGTGGCCCTTTGGGCGGGCTCAAGAGAGGAGTTTTTTCACCTCTTCAGCGGTAGGCAGTGTGTGTTAATTCAGTTTCGTGGGTGGTCAGGGCGCTCGCTGGCCAGAACACGCTCACTTCAAGCGAAAACTCTTGACGATAGAATCCATCTGACTGCGTAAACCTCTGAGCTTATCGCTGGCAACCGTGAAGTGGAGGACATAGAAAGTGCGGTTGTCCAGCTGTAGATAGTAAATGCGACCGTCCATATTTCTCCCTCTGTTTATGTACTCGTAGGAAAAGACAGTTCCCCGCAGATGCCCTTCAAACTCGGTGCCTCGGCCATCACTGCAAACCACGTAGCCAGGCAGTGACCGCAATTCCCACTGCTCATCATGGCGAAATTGAACCTCGGCACCAGTACCAGCGGATACGAACTTCTTCCGCAGGCGCAAGTATCCATTGCTGTAATCATCGCCGTAAACGAATTCCATATGGTCATGCACGTCGAGACGTGAAATAGCCCGCCATGAGGGCGAAGGCAAATCTAATGCGTAGTCGAGTTCGTCCTTGGTAAACGGTTGGATCTGCGCGATCGCCGTTACGGTCAACGAAATAATGAAAAGAAACATGATCAGAGTTCTGCGCATGCTCACCTTCCTGACGCAGCTAAGCCATCGACCATTTCCGGCAACACCGCAGAACGAAATCGTATCAGGGCCATGACACCATCTGCTGACTCGATCGCCAGCGCAACATCGGCACCTTCATCTGTCTGCTCTAAACTCACCTTAATTGGTCGACTTATGCTGTGCGTAATGTGATCGTCTGGCTCTGCGCCAATCATGATAGCAATCGCATCCCCCTTCTTTTCATCCCATTCAGCGACGATTCCCTCGAAGGCCAACTCACGCCCCTCAAGTTGCGCCCCGATCTGGGAGCCCAAGACTTCCAGCGTCACCAGCCAGCCCTCGTGTTGGCGGTTGAAGCTATCAAAGAACTCCGGCCACTCGCTTCGTGAAATCTCTCTCGTTTTCATGATGTGATCTCCTTCTAGTTGCCTCTTCATTCCATCAGGCGACGCGCTTGTGTGGAGGTTCTTGAGTGTGTTTCAGCAGGTAGCAAACTTCTTTATCTGTGGTTTGCGAAAAATCCTGGTACCAGAGACCGACCCCCTCAAACGGTTCCGGACTCATAACACAAACACAGGTTGAATCCACATCATTGAACGACTCACACGTCTCCAGCGCCGCCACTGGAACTGCCACAATTATGTTGGCTGGTTCGAGTCGCTTAAGAGCGTTCACGGCTGCCCGCATGGTCGATCCGGTTGCCAACCCATCGTCAACAACGATGACTGTGCGGCCTTTGAGGTTGAGCGGTTCTGAGGTCCCACGATACAGACTCTCTCTTCGCGCGAGTTCGCGTTCTTCGCGCGCGGCAACCCGATCAATCCATTCGTCAGGGATTCCTAACATGTCGATGACGCCCTCATTCAGCACGCGCACATTACCTGTCGCGATAGCGCCCATCGCCAGTTCCTCATGCCCCGGAACTCCGAGTTTGCGAACCAAAAACACGTCCAGCGGTGCACCGAGTGCGCGGGCAACTTCATAGGCAACGGGGACACCACCGCGCGGCAGAGCGAGCACTATTACGTCGGACCGGTTACCGTAGGCCTGCAGCTTATTTGCGAGTGAACGCCCTCCTTCAATTCTGCTTGCAAATTGCATGTTTACCACCTTGCATTTCGAGATGTTCGCATCAAGCTTGTGCTCTGCATTCCGGATGGCCACAACCACAGTCGGTCTCTGCGCGTGCCTTTTCACACTCTTCACTGCAAAAATCACTCCCCTCCAGTGAGGGACAGCTGCACGCGACGTGTGCGCATTCTTTCTGGTTTACTTCGTTTGCCATACAGATGGTTCTTGGTCATCGCCGTCACATCCCGTGCCGTCATAAGAAAGCGCTTGATGCGAATTCACTCTCGCTGCCAACTCACCCGAGCCAGTTTGTTCTCATGCGAGAAATCGTAATGAACGGTGCCTCCAAATGCTTTTTCCAGAGCGTGGCCCAGACGCTGCGCCAGGTGTTCCGTTGTTGTTGTAACGGTTAGCTTGTGAGTATCACCACGCTTCCACTCCATAATGCGAGCCAACGGATTGTCCTCAGCAGCCCTTTCCGATTCGTTCTTCAGCAATTGTTCAATCTCTTCATGATGCGTGACGAAAAAGGCGCCATCCAGATAGACAAATCCACGCGGTTCGCCGCTCTGTTGTTGCACGCAAGCCGGGCAAACCGTCAGATGTTGGGGTCGCCAGTGTTTCTGCTGTTGATCTCCGGAAGCTGAATTTGGGGCGGTCCAACGGCGGCTTTCGTACACGGCCCCACAATCCTCACAGACCGCCGGCTCTGACGCGGCCCGCGCCGGGCGATGGCGGCCAGCTTCATGATCTACTCGTTTGGTAAAGGTCGCGTTGGTGTATGGCTTCTTGCTACGCATGCTCACCTCTTGGCTAGAACCTCGCGAATCGCGAAATCAGATCTGAGATCCCGACATAGCGGAGAGAGCGATTCGCCGTTGTCCCAATGGCTTTAGATTTAGATTGTCGCTCCGCCTTCCTTAGAGTCCTTCTTTGGGGGATCGCATTTTCACTGTTCCTTTAGGCAACGGTTGTGCCTACAAATTAAGCTCGCCGATTTCCGAACAAGATGCGACAAGTCTGGCAAACCGGCGTTGTGGTCCGGGTAATTGTTGGTGCCGATCCAGCAGCCATGTACCAGTCGCGAACTTTCACGCATTACTTGTGTAGGTTTGCGCACCTACCAACCCGGTTTCACGAGGACGAGCGTGTAAATCAAGCGGAAGTCTCTTGTGACACTCGGAACGAGTATTGCGATACTACTGATAAAGATCGTTGTTGCGGAGGCGGAACTCGAATCCGTTGGGTGATGTTTATCCATGAGATGAGTGATGCTGAGTGTCGCAAGGCATTGGAGCAGGCAGGCTTCGGTAGATTGGCGTGCGCCCGTGACAATCGACCTTATGTGGTCCCTATCTACTTCGCGTTCGATGGGAGACACGTCTACAGCTTTACCACGCTCGGGCAAAAGATTGAGTGGGCGCGTTCAAATCCCTTCGTTTGCCTGGAAATCGATGAGCGGACCAGTCACGACAAATGGATGAGCGTCATTGTTTTTGGGCGCTATGAGGAATTGCCGGATGAACCTCAATTCGAAGCGGCGCGATTCAAAGCGCACGAACTGCTGAAGAAACGCGCAATGTGGTGGGAACCAGCCTACATGTCCACAGCGCACCGAGACTCACCCCATTCCTTTACACCCATTTTCTATCGCATCCGCATAGAACGAATGACGGGTCATCGAGCGACGCCGGATGCGCCTGGAGCAAATGGAAAGGTGGTGATCCCGTCAACCGCAAAAGAAAGCTGGTGGGGCAGCCTGATGCGGTGTATGCGGTTGGCGAACTAAGGGCATTACTGATGGCGTTGAGTATTTTTGACGACAGGGCGAGACCGCCGGAAGATGCGGATTTAGCGAGAGCGCTTAAGCGTTCCTTCGTCTCCTGGAACCAGCTCAAGACAAAGATCGCTGCGAGATTCACGCCCCTGTCTTTCGATTGGCAGTTCGCGGGGAAGGCGTATGGATGGGGTATGCGACTCAAGCACAAAAAGCGGGCCATCCTCTACATGACTCCGCGCGAAGGTCACTTCCTGGCCTCTTTTGCCCTCGGAGAAAAGGCAGTAAAGGCAGCTCACGAGAGCGACTTGTCACCTGCGGTTTTGCAGCAGATAGACACCGCGAAAAAGTATGCTGAGGGCAGAGGAGTTCGGCTAGAAGTAAGAAACGGCGAAGATGTGCGCCAGGTGGAAATGCTGGCGGTCATCAAGATGTCGACATAAGTGCCGATGACCGGCATTGAGTCTTCATCTTTGCACTCATCATCGTTCCGCGCTCGGATCTTGCCTGGTGATGGAGATTCTGCGGCAACCCCTTCGGTGTGCTTCTGTTAGCTTGGAGCCACTAGTGGGGGAAATTGCGCGGTCGGATCTGACGTTGCGAGATCTTCCTCAGGCCTATTTTCTTCCAAAAGGCCGGTCCCCTTAGAAAAGGCGCGATCTTCAGCCATCTGCTGTGGCTTGGCAGTTGCACTCTCCGGCCAGAGTCTGATCAAGCTCGGTCAATAAGGAGGATCCCCGTGTTGAAATTTCGCACCAAACTACTGTTGGCGTTGATGGTCGCTTCTGGTCTCGGCATCGGAGTTCTTTCCGGGCTACACGACGGCCTTTATTCGGCGATCTGCATCTTCGCGCTGGCCATACTTGTAGCTCTGGCTGGTGCTTCCATCATTGCGGACCTCGGCGAAGAAAGCCCGAGGAAAACCGAAAACACACAAACCGAGGATACCCAAGAGTCCGTCAGGCGACCCCACGCCGCGTGAAGGCAGGTGGAAATGTGACAACTCTATGCACCCATTAAGTGTCGTTCGCCGTCGCTTGCACGAAGGCATTAGTTATCGTCTCCGAACGTTTGCCGGCGGCAGCCTATCGTCTTACTGTCGACCGACCTCGATTGTTCTGCTCTTAACCGAGCGGTGCAACGCCCGTTGTATCCATTGCGACATATGGAAAAATCGTGGGAGCGAAGACAGACCATCGCTGCCGCAGTGGCAAGTGTTGATTGCTGACCTCAGAGAGTGGCTCGGCCCGGTACAGGTAACATTGAGTGGTGGCGAAGCCCTGCTAAATCGTGACGCAATCCATCTGTTGTCCTTTGGCAGTTCGCTTGGCCTGTTCATGGAACTACTGACTCATGGTTTCTGGGAAGATCAGTCAAAAATCGAAAGCCTGGCACTGGCCCGGCCGGCACGGGTTACAATTTCATTCGACGGCATAGGGAAGACACATGATCTCGTCCGGGGGCGGGAAGGCTTCGTAGAGAAAACAGAACGAACCATTCGGACGCTGCAGCGAATGCGCAAAGAGCACCGTCTGGATGTGGTCATTCGACTCAAGACCGTAATCATGCGACAAAACCTCGAGGACGTTTGTGAGGTAGCCCGCTTCGCACAACAAGAAGACCTTGAAGTCTTTTACCAACCGATAGAACAGAACTACAACACGTCGGAAGATGCCAGTTGGTTCACGCACAGCGAAACCTGGCCTTCAGACACTGCAAGGGTGGTCTGTGTAGTGAATGAATTGCGAGAGCTGAAAAGGCGGGGACTACCAATCGCGAACAGTCCGGCCCAGCTCGACGCAATGATTCCTTATTTTGCTGACCCCGCACACTCGCGGATCGCCATTCAGTCACACAGCGCTCATGAGCGCCGGCAAGTCTGTAGCGCCTTGACGATGCTCCAGCTTCAAGCGAATGGTGACGTCATCGCATGCAATTCCAAACCGGCGATCGGCAATATCAAGACCACGCCAATTCGCGAAATCTGGGAAAACAGACCACGGTGGTGGGAGGGCGATTGCTGCCTCGAGCGACGCTTAACAAACTTCACGACTATCGAGAAGGAAGTGCCAAACGAGGACCTCATCGACCATCCCACTCGCTAGATAGCGGTTGAACTCTGCCTAATTCGGCTGCTCCTCTGAGATTTTTACGATCACTCTTTCGCGCTTCTTTCGGGGCAGCTCTTTTACCAGCCCCTCCTCCGTCTCAGATTTCAGCAACTGGTTCCCGGTTATTTCGCCCCGAAACCACATTTCAGAAAGGAAGTACTGATCACCATAGCGGTTGAAGATGAGCTTCCCCCTGTCGGGTCGGTCCGGGGTGAGCACGGTTTGCGTACAGACTATTTCCGCAGCGCGATTGTCTTCGCGTCTTACCAGCACCGCATTGGCACTGGCACTGGTAAAGGGCCGCACTCTGTATCTACCAGCCGGTAACTGTTGACGGCATACCGTAAAATCGAAGGGGATATCAACCACCAGAGTTGTTTGAGCACCGGCGTCTGCGGCCATCAGCGCCAGTAGCAACGCCAGCATGATCAGGCACGGAAAACTTCTTATCCGCATCGGTTGGCCTCCTTTCTGGCTCAGAATGATCGAGAACGACTTCCCACCGGTCTCCCGCCAGGAAACTGTAATCATCAAGCAACTCTTCAATCGATGAGTCAGCAAGTAGCGTGCCCATCCAAAATCGTCATAACCAGAAATTGGTGGTCATGTCAGTCCCTTCGGGTTGAGGAAATATCCCCACGCACGGAGGCCCTTCCCGCATACTTCCGCAAACTTTGCCCGAAAACCCTGGCATTCAGAGCGGCACAAGCGTTGCCAACAAAGACAGGAGGACGGATCGAGAATTAGACGCAAAAACTCGAGCTGACTTCTTAGGAGGTAATTCATGACCACATTGAGGTCCTATATCGACCCAGGCCAGCAGAAGGTACCAGGCCCGACTACGTTCATGACGGAGCGGAACGAGCATGAAGTCCGTTGTGGAATGTGTGCCCGGACTATTTACGTTGGCGAAGAGAATTTTCAATTCGTGAGCGAGGCCATCGAGTCCGGGTTGGATAATCCGTTTCGCTGTGAGATCTGCGCCGAAGAGTACGACGATCTCGTCTACGAAGGATAAGGTGGGATGCTTTAACGGCGTACGCCCATCAACGGGCGTGGCTCGACGGCCGCCACCCTGACGCGAGCGTCGAGAATGACAGCTCCTTTCTCAAGCACTACAAAGGGATTGCAGTCGAGCTCGGCGATCTGCGGTATGTCATCAACCATCGCACTGACACGCAGTAGCGCTTGTTCAAGCGCGCTTACATCACAGGCGGGTGCGCCGCGAAAGCCGGTAAGCAACGGATACGTCCTTAAGCTGCGAATCATCTCCGCAGCGTCTTCCTTTGCCAGCGGAGTGAGGCGCACGGAAACGTCACGCAATAATTCCACCTGCACACCGCCGGCGCCGCAAGCCACGATTGGACCAAATTGGAGATCGTGAACGACGCCGACCAGCATCTCCACTCCCTTCTCAGCCATGCGCTGAATCACAAACCCGTTCGGTGAATGACCTTTGGCTTTTAGTTGTTCCGACATCTCGCTGGCAGCCGTATGCACCTGTGCGGCGCCGCTCAGATGAAGACGAACCGCGCCGGCTTCAGTCTTGTGAATCACGCCGGGTGCGATGGCTTTCAGCGCCACTTCCCCGCCCAACTCTTCCGCGGCCGCCCCGGCGTCCTCAGCAGTCGCGGCAATTCTTTGTTGGATTAACGGAAGGCCGTAGCAAGACAAAAGCGCTGCGGTCTCTGCGGCGTCGAGCCAGCCGTCGCCGCGGGAAAGCGCCGTCGCCACGGTTGCGGCCGCTTCATCTCTACGAATGTCCTCAAAGCGAGGTGCGACAGTCTCAGGTCGTTCACGCCATTCCCGATAACGAGCAGCACGCGCGAGGGCAATTGCCGCGGTCTCCGGGAATGCATATGAGGGAATGCTTATGTCTGCCAGACGCAACTCTTCCGGTGTACCTCGCGCCGAGAGGAACACCGTCATCACCGGTTTGCTTCGGTTCAGCGCCCGAACGGCATCAACGATTGCCAGGGCCACATCCCCGGCGCGGGTGACCAGCGGCGGGGTGAAAATCACAATCAGGGCGTCCACACTGTTGTCTGCGGCCACTATCTCAATAGCTTTGCGATAGTCGTCCGCCGACGCAGACGCGATCATATCGACAGGATTGCTCGCACTTGCTCCCAGGGGAAGAAACGAGCGCAGTTTTTCCTGGCTGCTTTCGGCCAGGAGTGGAACCTCCAGCCCTCTGGCCTCACAGGCATCGGCGCACAGGATTGCCGGTCCACCTGCGTTCGTGATGATTCCTACGCGGTGTCCTCGGGGCAATGGCTGATTCGCGAGCAGCGAGGCGACATCGAATAACTCGGCGAGTGTATCCGTGCGAATGACTCCCGCCTGCCGAAAGAGTGCATCGACAGTGACATCCGAAACGGCCAGGAGGGCGCCGGTGTGCGATGAGGTTGCCCGTGCTCCAGCAACAGAGCGGCCGCTCTTCACTACTACAATCGGTTTCCTTCGTCCTACCCTGCGCGCTATTTCCGAGAACTTTTTGGGGTTTCCGAATGATTCGAGATAAAGCAGGATTACATCGGTGCCCTCGTCGGATTCCCAGTAACGAAGCAGATCGTTTCCCGAAATGTCGGCCTTGTTGCCAACCGATACCAGAGTGGAAATACCAAGTCCAAGCAACTTTGCATACTCGATGATCGCCACACCCAGCGCGCCACTCTGAGAAGAAAAGCCCACGCGTCCGAAAGGCGGCACGACTGGCGCGAAGGTCGCATCGAGCAGCACCGCCGGATCGGTGTTGGCAATGCCCATGCAATTTGGCCCAATCAACCGCATCCCGGCCGCCCGACAGACTCGGAGCAACTCAGCCTGGCGCTCTTGTCCTTCGTTTCCTATCTCCGAAAATCCCGCCGAGATAACCACCAGTGCCTTCACTCCCTGGCGTCCGCACGCGGCTGCCACTTCGACAACCTCTGCCGCAGGAACAATGATTATGGCTAGATCAGCTGGACCAGGAATCGCTTCTACTGAGGGGTAAACAGGAACACCTTCAATGATCTCTGCGGTGGGATTGACGGGATAAACGGGTCCTTTGAATCCATAACTCAACAAGTTGTGCAGTATCTCGCCGCCTATCGTTCCTCTGCGGCGAGAAGCGCCAATGACGGCCACCGCACGTGGATTGAAGAAGAGCTTTAATGTGTTCACCGCGGCGCTCGTCTCGCGTTGCTCAAAGCGTTTCGTTGCCTCTTCACTGAAAGAAGTCGGGAACGTTACGTGAAGTTGGCCCGCAGTCGCGTCCACCTCGAGGGGAAAGCCCGACGCCCTGAACACGTGGAGCATCGCGTGGTTTGCCGCCACCACCTCAGCTTCAAACACTTGAATTCCGTTGGCTGCGGCAACCTCGGCCAGTTGGCCAAGCAAGATTGAGCCGAGCCCGCGTGCCTGAAAGTCGTTGGCAATCGTAAAAGCGACTTCCGCGTGGCTGTCATCGATGACGGCATAAAATGCATGGCCGATAACTCGCTCTTCTGCGCCGCTGAATGCAAGCAGGCCAAATGTGTGATCGAGATTCGCTTCCCGGTGCGCCTCAGCGGCTAGCGCGGAGCCGCTTGCCGAAGAGTAAAACCGCAGCCATCGCGATTCGTCGGATAGCGACTGAAGTAATGCCAGAAGCCTCGGTTCATCCGCCGGACGCATTACGCGGATGCGAACGGTTGAGCCGTCGCGCAACACCACGTCCCCGTCTCGATGGGTGAGGTAGGCGCGGCCATCTTCCGCGACCTGACTTCGCGTTGAAGTCACCTCTTGTGAGTCTGAGGACACATTTGCCTGACTGCCTGTGGCTTTATCATTCAATCCGTCTGACGATGTTTTCATGGTCTCGAAGCTCAGTGGCGCCCGTGTGCCCATTCAGCTTAATGGGCTCTTTGTTGCAGGGCAAGATGTACGGAGAGTTTGGCGCACTCTCTGATGGTGCGCCCGTGGTTTGTACGGAGAGTTTCCCGGCTGCGAGCGGCGAATCAACAGCCATCAAAACGGCGTCGGCTGACGATCAGGGCATTATCAGCCCAGCGCTGCTTTCGGAAGCCGAGCAAGTGGAAGAACTGCAGCGGAAGGATACGGGCGATTCGCGTGTTGACGACAAAAGAGCTTCCGTCCGAATCTTGCCGGCGGACGCCCGGCAGGAAGTGCACGTAATTACCCATCCCCAGGCGCCGCAGCACGGCGGAAAGTTTCAACCAAAGTAGTTTGACCTTTCTACCGAGAAAGAAACCATCATCACCGAGCTTCTGGTAGAG
>JAMQPI010000379.1 GCA_023717565.1 Pyrinomonadaceae bacterium
GTCAGCTGATCAACCCAGTGGCTGCCGAGGCTCAACGCAGGTTGATCGTCGGACGAATGGTAGATCATCTGTACAATTCCCGACAACCAGATTTTCATGTTCGGTGGTGCGTCGCAGGCGCATGTTTAACTACGGAGTGAATCCCGCATTTCTATTTTGCGACTGAGAGCAGAAACCTTTCGTTGTCGTCGCAACTTGTAGACCGTTCAACCTAGAGAGTTCTCATACGCGGGACTAATGCAAGAGCTTCCCTTGACAATCTAGGGAGCGAAATGTACTGTGCTCCCTAGAGGTTCTAGGGAGACCGTGGCAATGGCAAATGCTCGAACCGATTTGATGCAAGGCACGCTGGAGCTGTTGATTCTAAAAACGCTCTCGCGCGATTCAATGCACGGTTATGGCATAGCTCAACGGATCCATCAGGCGGCTGACGACTTGCTGAAAATTGAAGACGGCTCCCTTTACCCAGCCCTCTATCGCATGGAAGAGCGTGGTTGGATCACGTCGGACTGGGGCGTGTCGGAAAACAACCGGCGAGCCAAATTCTACAAACTGACCCGATCGGGACGTAAACAGTTAGACGCCGAAAGCGTCAATTGGGAGCGTATATCTCAAGCGATCAGCCGGATTCTTCAGACGGCTTAACGAGAGCGATCAATGAAATCTGTGACCGGTCGCATATTCACCCGCGTTGATAGCGAAGATCACAAGCGTGAAATTGAAGAACAGTTGAATTTTCACCTTGACCTGCTGACACAGGAATATCTTCAAAAAGATGTCTCCCCGGCGGAAGCCAAAGACGCAGCTCTGCGACGCTTTGGCAATGTCGAGCTAATCAAGGATGAGTGCCTGGAAATAAGCAGCAGGAGCCATCGCATGATGCCGGCGATGAAGGTTTTTCTAGCGGTGGTGTTTCTCGCAGGAGTCCTGGTGCGCATTAACAGCACGGATACGGACCTCTCACACATGGGAGACCTTTTGATCGTGGTGCCGATGCTGGGTCGTCTATTGTTTTATCTCCGCGGCTTGAAGCCGTCGCGGTTGCCTGCAGACGTGACCAAGTCGCCATTGATGTTAAATGAAGCCGGCCTTCCGCCGATCATGATTTATGACCACAGAAAGCTTACGCCAGTTGAACGTGTAATTTCCGATAAGTAACCGTCGCCATAAATAAGTGCCATTCCATAGGATCCCTCACCGGCAGGAGAGTTCGGGCTGATGGGGCCGAATGGGCGCCAACTTAGTGGTTTCGGACATGAAACAGTAGGAACCGCTACTTCAAATGGCTTGCATTCACTGGAGTCCGTCTTAAAATCCTGAAATCGGACTACGCGCCCTCGGGGAGAAACAAGAGCCCGAGACTCCGGTTTCCTAGTCGAGATGGTGATGTGACCAGCAATGTAATCCGAATTCCAGCGAAGCCAAGGAAATCAGAATGGACCAATCGTCCGTGGTGTCCCAGATCTGAGCCATCGGATGCAGGTCAACAGATCGTCGGTCCAGTCTTCATTGACTGCTCGAGAGATTGGTTGGAACACCTCAAGTAGTTCGGGAGAGGCTGGCCGTGGTCGGAGCCACGTACCTACCGTGTACATGAAAGTGTTCCAGTCGTTTGTCGAAGGGTGCATAGACACAGCGAGGATGTCGAACTCACCAAACCGGTACGGGCGTGTAGCCAAGCCCGTGACAACGTCTGTTCCCCCTCGCGTGCGCTGCGTCTCGACGACGTACTTGCCATTCCTAATTTTCGGCACACCATGCTCCTTCCGTTGCATCTTTACCTGGATGCTAACGCGGCCGACTGCGTCCTCGACGAGGAAGTCGTACGCGGCGTCACCGGGAGGCGTGACGTCTTTCCAACCTTCGAGCTTCGCGATGACCTCAACTAGGAACGCAGCCTCAGCGATGATGCCGCGAATTCCACGTAGAGTTAGATCGCTTGCGCGGTCTATCGCTTCTAAGATTACTTCTGCTTGGGTGTTGAGCTTTGCTTCAATCGCGTGGATCGGTATCGTCCTGCGAAGGTACTTGAAGATTTCTAGACGCTCCTCTTCGGTACAGGCATCGAGGAGCCGTTTGATCTCATCCGTTTTCGTCATCGGCGCCTTTGAGAAGGTTGGTCTCCGGGGCGGGACACTTCGTCACATTCGGGCTAGAGTATGATTGAAAGATCAACGTAGTGTAAGCTACTCTGCGACTATCAGGCCACAAAAAACTATGTCCCTTGCCCCAAAGCAGCAGTTTTCTCTACCGCGCACTTCTTATGCACGCGTTTCGGTTCCCGGCTTTAGTCCGTACTACGAGACTTCACTTGGAGCCGCGTACCTCGATGACGCTCTCGCGGTGCTCCGATCTCTTCCGGATGAATCCGTGAACGCTATCATTACTTCGCCGCCTTATGCGCTGCACTTCAAGAAGGAGTACGGGAACGTCGACAAGAAGGATTACGTTGACTGGTTCCTGCCGTTTGCCCGGGAGTTCTTCCGGCTACTGAAAGCTGATGGCAGTTTCGTACTCAACATTGGTGGAAGCTACAACAAGGGACTGCCGACGCGGTCTATGTATCTCTATAGGCTCCTCGTCAATCTCGTCGATACGGTGGGCTTCCAGCTTGCCCAAGAGTTTTTTTGGTACAACCCGGCGAAGCTTCCCATGCCAGCAGAGTGGGTCACTGTTCGCAGGATCCGGGTGAAGGATGCCGTAGAGCATGTTTGGTGGTTTGGAAAAACTGCGTGGCCCAAGGCAAATAACAGGAACGTCCTGAAGCCTTACAGTGAGGACATGCTCAGGCTGAACCGGCGAGGTGTGCGGGCGGCAGTCCGGCCATCGGGGCACAACATCAAGTCGAGCTTCGACAAGATCATAGCCGGCGGCGCGATCCCACCAAATGTCTTCGAGGATTCACCGGACGACTTTCTAAAGTTCGGCAACAACGCCGCCAATGACCTCTACACGATGCAGTGCAAAGAAGCAGGGATCAAGATCCACCCGGCTCGGTTTCCTGCAGCGCTACCGGACTTCTTCATGAGGTTCCTGACGGACGAAGGTGACATCGTCGTCGACCCTTTTGCGGGGTCGAACACCACGGGCGCGGTCGCCGAAGGGCTCAACCGTCGCTGGGTGGCTACAGAGAGAGTGGAGGAGTACCTCCTGGCAAGTAAGTTCAGGTTCGAGAACTTCACGTAATGTGATGTTCACCATGCTTCAACCTTGGCTAGGTTTCACCCCCGGTTAGAAATTCCCGAGAACAGCAGTAGTGAACAGTAACCGCCCTTCCCTACCGTGGGACTCTTGATTTGAGAGTATTCCTTAGTGCGAGTTCCTTGATCGTCAAAAGCGATGAGTCTTCCCTTAGTCATTATTAATCCTGAATCGGCCGGTGGCACTACTCGTGAAATGTGGCCCGGTATTGCTAGTGACTTGAGCTCTCACTTTGGCGCGTTCAGTTGTGCCTTCACGGGGAAGGCGGGTCAGGCAATGGAGCTGGCCGCTGAAGCTGCCCGCAAAGGCACCAAGCTGATTATTGCCTGTGGCGGCGATGGCACTATCTCGGAAGTGGCCAACGGGATACTGGCTTCGGGGAAGGATGCAGAACTTGGAATTGTGCCGAGCGGGACCGGCGGCGATTTTCGCAAGACGATTCAGATACCCGCGCGCGCGCGCGATGCCGCCCGCATACTCCGCGAGGGTATCACGCGTCAGATTGATGTTGGCCGGGTAACATTCACCAACCAAGATGGCGAGAATGAAACGCGTTACTTCCTGGGCGTCGCTTCGTTTGGAATGAGCGCTGAAGTGATCGGGCGTGTCAAAGAGGGTGGGTCTGAATGGCTCCCGGCCAAAGCGCCGAAGTGGCTCAGCGGGCGCCTCTCGTTTGGGGTCTCGATGCTGCAAACAGCTGCCCAGTCAGCTGCGACCAGAGTTGTGGTGCAGCTTGACGACGCACACGAGAGACATCTAACAGTGGCGAATCTGTGTATCGCCAACGCGCGCTTTTTTGGTGGCGGCATGAAGATCGCGCCCAAGGCGAAATTGGCTGACGGCCAGTTCGATGTGATCACCATTGGTGACCTGGGTCCTTTGAAGATTGTGGCCAATGCACCTCGACTCTATCTCGGCGCGCATCTGGGAATGCAGGATGTCAGACATGAACTAGCCAGAAAGATAGTCGCACGCCCGGCAGTGAAAGACGAGGAGGTCATGCTGGAGGTGGACGGCGAACTTCCGGGCCGGCTGCCGGCAACGTTTCAGGTTGTTCCTCGCGCGTTGCGCATTCGCTGTCCGGCATAGCACCTACCGCCCCCATCAGCCCTGACCTCTCGTTCCATAAAATCGTAAGCAGTTACTGTTTCCGAAAAACCGTTTCTCCATCCTCATCCATATCCGTCAATACCCGCTCGGATATATCCAAATTTCAGAACGGACAGCGCAGCATTCTGTCTCATCCCTGATCACCCGCGCTCATAACCTCAAAGAGACATTTCAGGGAACAGGTGTTGCACATTAGTGGCTGCGGTCCGCCCGGAGACTGATTTCCGCGTGACGAAATTTCGGAATAACGAGAATGCGGATCATCAACCGCTGAAGTAGAAACCTTGGACGTAAGGAGCACCTAATATGAAAGTTGCTGGATTGAGATTTCTAATGCTGCTGGTCGCGATCACGTCGCTCAGCGTGTTCGGATTCGGTCAGGGAACTTCCACCGGCTCGATCGCCGGTACGATCACGGATCCGACGACTGCCGTAGTCAGCGGAGCCACCGTGACCATCAAGAACAACGCCACCGGTCAGGAGTTCACCGCCGTAACGACAGACAACGGCACCTTCAATGTGCCGGCGGTTCAGTCTGGAACTTACACTGTCACCGTCACTGCATCAGGATTCAAACAAGCTATCGTGCAAGAGGCAAAGGTAGACGTTGGATCTCCCTCCACGGTCAATGTGACGCTTGAGATTGGCGCCCAGACAGAGTCCATTACCATCGTGGCAACTGGCGCTGAGTTGATCAATGCTCAGAATGCGACGGTAGGTACCACGATCACCGGTCGCCAGATCGTCGAACAGCCACAGGCTTCTCGCGATGCGCTGGATCTCATTACCTTGTTGCCCGGTGTGCAGACCACCGGCCGACCGCGTACTTCGACGGTCAACGGCCTGCCAAAAGGCTCCCTCAATATCACGCTCGACGGCACCGACGTACAAGACAACCTGATCAATTCGAATGATGGTTTCTTTACTTTTGTTCGTCCGCGTATCGACGCGGTTGGCGAAGTTACGATTTCCACTGCCACCCCAGGTGCGGAAAGCTCCGGCGACGGCGCTGTGCAGATCAAGTTTGTCACCCGCGGCGGAACAAACGACTTCGGTGGCAGCCTTTACTGGTACCATCGCGAGCCGACGCTTTCAGCAAATTACTTCTTCAACAATCAAACCCTGGCGGCCGATCCGGTCACCGGAAAAGCTCCCATCAATCGCGTCTTGCTCAACCAGTATGGCGGTCGCGTCGGTGGGCCAATCACCATTCCCAAACTCTTCAATGGGAAAGATAAGGCGTTCTTCTTCGTCAACTATGAAGAGTTTCGATTACCTGAGCAGCAGTTGCGCCAGCGTGTGATTCTCAGCCCCCAAGCTCAGGCTGGTGTGTTTCGCTATCTCACGGGCGCAGGTGTTCAGAGTGTAAACCTGCTGACGCTCGCGGGGGCGAACGGTTTTACCTCAACAGTTGATCCGACGGTGAATGCGTTGCTGGGCCAGATTCGCGCCTCGACAGGCGGGAGCGGCATACAAGTCCGGCCAACAGATCCGAATCGCGAGGATTTCAGTTTCGTCGGTCAGGGTGGTCAAACTCGATACTTTGCGACCGTGCGTCTTGACTACAACATAACCGACAAACACAGCTTGTGGAACGTCTGGAACTATCAGGAGTTTGGTGGCAAGCCGGTTGATTTCCTCAACCAAACCGACCCGGCATTTCCGGGTTTCCCGAATTCTGCCGGCCAGAACTCGCAACGTTGGACCAACACCACCGCGCTGCGTTCGACCCTGACTCCGACGCTCATTAATGAAGCGCGCTTCGGCATGCTCGGCGGTATCTCCCATTTCGGGCCGATCACCACCGACCAATTCTCCAATCAAGGTGGCTTTGATCTGAACCTGTTCGACGTGGGCATCACCGATGCTTCCGCGGTCCAGGCTTTCCCGCAGAGATTTGCCCGGGCCTTCGGTGTGAACTTCGGCGCCAGCCGTCGCAACACACCCAGCTTCGACTTTGCTGACACGCTGACCTGGGTTAAGGGATCACATACCTTTAACTTTGGGGGAAACTACAATTTGATCAAGACCTTCGAGCAAGCAAACGATCAGATCGTTCCCAACATCAGCTTCGGCGTTGCCGAGGGTGATCCGGCGGAAGACATGTTCGTCTCCGCAAACTTCCCGGGTGCCTCGGCAACCGACCTGGCGACGGCAGCACAACTCTACGCTACCATCACCGGCCGCGTGATCGGAGTAGACCGTACTGCCTTCTTGAACGATGGCACCTACGGCTTGCTTGGCCCACAGGTAACTCGCTTCCGCCAGCCTCAGTACGCACTATTCGCGCAGGACTCCTGGCGGCTGCGTCCCAACTTCACTCTCAACCTCGGCGTGCGATGGGAACCGCAGCAGGCCGTGGTCTCTGAGAACGATAACTTCGCGAAGGTTAGTTATGCCGATCTGTTCGGTATCTCAGGAGAAAACAATCTCTTCAGACCCGGCACTCTGACCGGTCGTCCGACGCAGTTCACGGCGCTCGGCGTGGGAGAGAAGCTCTTCGACACGGATTACAACAACTTCGCGCCCAGCTTGAGTATGGCCTGGAGCCCGGATTTCAAGAGCGGAGTTCTTAACCGTCTCTTCGGTCATCCAGGACAGAGCGTTATTCGCGCTGGCTACTCAATGGCTTTCGTTCGTGAAGGCTTGGGCAACATCACGCAAGCGGTAGGAACTAATCCAGGCGGCACGCTCACGTTGAATAGCGACGTGGATGATGGCAGTTTGCCGCTCGGTACATTGTTTAGGAACCGCGCAGCGCTGGCAGCTCCGTCGTTCCCGAACACTCCGACTTATCCGTTCATTGGACAGGCGGGAGATACGGCATCGGGGTTCGATCCACAGTTGAAGACCGGTTTGGTTCATTCGTGGACCGTCGGTTTCCAGCGTGAGATCTTCAAGGACACCGTCGTTGAAGCCCGTTACGTGGGAACGCGCGGTCGAGATTTGTGGCGGCGTTACGGCCTTAACGAAGTGAACGTTGTTGAAAACGGATTCTTGAACGAGTTCAGACAAGCTCAGGCAAATCTGCTCGCGAATCAGGGCGCCGGACGAGGCAATACGTTCGCTTATTTTGGGGCGGGATCCGGTACCCAGCCGCTGCCAATCATGCTTGGCTATTTCAGCGGAGTTCCGGCCGCCAACGCTGGCAATGCCGCGCTTTATACGTCGACCCAATTCAGCAACGCCACCCGACTCGCCGCGCTGAATGCCAACTTCGCGAATCCGGTCGGGTTAGCTACAACCCTTCAGAATAACTTCTCTGCTAATGGAGCTACCGCCGGTTTGGCGCCGAACTTCTTCGTCGTCAATCCCGGCATCGGACTCCTGGCAGGTATTCAGTCGGTGACGCTGACCACGAACGATGTAAACACCTGGTATGATGCGATGCAATTAGAGTTGCGCCGCCGCTTTTCGGGCGGGCTACTCTTGCAGCTCAACTATACCTGGTCCAAGTCGCTAACTAACTTCTATGCCTCCAGTCAGAGTTCCGTGGGCCAACCATTGACTCTGCGGGCAGGCAATGAGGGGCTTGAGAAATACCGTGCGCCCCAGGACCTCGAACACGGCTTCAAAGCCAACTGGATTTATGAGTTGCCGTTTGGTCGTAGCAAGAGGTTCTTGAGCGGTGTGAATGGTGCGGTTGACCGTCTGGTTGGTGGTTGGGAATGGCACGGCACGGCCCGCATCCAGAGCGGCAGGCCATTCGCCCTGGGTAATGTCCAACTCGTTGGAATGACTGCCGCTGAATTGCAGGATGCTGTTGACGCGCGCAGGAATCCCGATCGAACTGTCACGTTCCTGCCCGATGACATCATTCTCAACACCCGCCGGGCATTCAGCGTTTCCACAACGGGCTCGGGGTTCAGTGCCCTGGGCGCACCTACTGGAAGATACATTGCTCCGGCCAACAGCAACGGCTGTTTGCAGGGCTTTTACGGCCAGTGCGGGTTCGCCAACCTGATCCTTGAGGGTCCTCGATTCGCCCGCTTCGATTTGGGTGTGTCGAAGAAGATCCGGTTCACGGAACGGACTAATCTGGAACTTCGCGTGGAGCTCCTGAACGCCTTCAACAACATCAACTTCCTCGTCGGAGGCTCTGCCGCAGTTGATGATGGCAAACTCACTGCGACCAATCTGGCTCTGCAGACGCCCAACTACAGTGCCGCTACTTTTGGTCGGATCACTGCAGCTTACCAGGATATTTCGACGACGAATGATCCTGGCGGTCGTCCGGTTCAATTTGTCCTGAGATTTAACTTCTAGACTGGGCTGGACCGTCAGGTCTGGACTTTGTCCTTCAAAAAGGAGTGCAGCAAGGCTGCACTCCTTTTTTTCATTGGCGCACGGTAACAGAACCGGTGGCGGCTTCGCCTCCTCCAGTGCGGTAGGGCTCCGCCTTACCGTGGACTACTGATCTTTCTGAGGGCTATGCCTCCGTCCGCATCGCGCAGGCATAGCCTCGAATCTAAACTGGGGACGCTTCGCGGTAAGGCAGAGCCATACCGCACCGCGGGCGGCGAAGCCGCGCCGAAGACATCCCCAATCGAAACCATTGAAAGACCTTAAGCTAGCCGGTGTGCTCGCCAACTCGTTAAGCCACGAGCAATAGGCTAGAGTAAGCAACGCCTCTTTGTTTGGTCCGCTGGTGAAAGGGAAATAATGGGCGCTCTGATCCTGATCGGTTTTCTTTTCCTCTTAATCGGCCTCGCCGTTCTAATTTACGGCGCGGTTTCTGCCGTGCGGCAGTCACGCGAGTTGGCGCGACAGGTAGGAGCTACAGGCACAGTGGTGGATCTGGTCAAACGAGTTTTTAATCCCGGTAGCAGTGGCGTTTACTGTCCCGTGGTTGAGTTCACTACCGCATCCGGTCAAGCTGTCCGGTTTGAGTCTCAGTTTGGAACGATGCCAGCAACTCATCAGGTGGGGCAGACAGTCGCGGTTCGATATGAAGTGGCGGATCCGCACAAGGCTGAGGTCGATTCGGCAACGTCGCACTGGTTTGTGCCCGGTTGCACGATCGCAATGGGACTCGGGTTTCTGGTTCTGGGAGGCTCTCTGTTCGTGATTGGAATAATAGTGCTCGCTGGAAGCAATCGCTGACTTCCAAGAGATAACTGAGGTCTGTGCTAATGCTTTCCAGGGCCGTGGTTCGTACACCCAGTGCCAATTTTGCCGAAGGCCTGACCTCGGGTGGGCTGGGTGCGCCGGTTTACGCGCGGGTGCTGAAACAGCACGAAGCGTATTGTGACGCACTTGTGCAGTGTGGACTAAAACTGGTGCGCCTGGAGGCCGACGAGCGTTACCCCGATTCCACGTTTGTTGAAGACACAGCCGTCGTCACAGAGCGGGGGGCGATCCTGACACGTCCCGGCGCGCCCAGCCGAACTGGGGAAGTTCCTGCAGTGAGGGAAGCGCTCGCGCAAGTTTATCCCGCACTCAGTTCTATTCAGGATCCTGGCAGCGTCGACGGTGGAGACGTCTGCGAAGTCGGAAATCACTTCTTCATCGGCATCTCGGAACGCACGAATCAGGCGGGCGCGCGTCAACTTGCCGAGTTCCTGGCCTCGTTGGAGTACACCTCGAGTTTCGTGGACATTCGAGACGTGCAAGGGATTCTCCATTTGAAGAGCGGTCTGGCACACCTGGGCGACGATCGGTTGGTGGTAATCGACGCGCTGTCGGACCGCGAGGAGTTTCGTGATTACGATCTCATCATCGTGAATAAGCAAGAGGACTATGCGGCGAACTGCGTTCGCGTGAATGAGCTGGTCCTGGTGGCTCGCGGTTACCCGAAACTGGAAAAGAGTTTAGGCGAGTTGGGTTACCAGACAACGACGTTGGATATGACAGAGTTTCAGAAGATGGATGGGGGATTGAGCTGCCTATCATTGCGCTTTTAGACTGGCTCGACCGACAGCTCGCTCTTCATACCTTGATGCAAGTGTTTGTTGAATAGATCGTTCCCGCATTGCCGAAGCGAAACAAGAGTTGCTGCAAATTCAGCAACGGCTCATCTTTGACGGACTTACCTGGGGAGTTTTATGATGAAGTTGTTGATCGTGTTAACGCTTGTTGTTCTAATGGCAACTGCAACCGTTGCTAGCGTGCAGAAAAAAGTGACCAAAACAGAGCAACTGATTGGAGACGTCGACAGCAAACTGACGGCCGCTCTACTGCAGGGGGATTCCGCGTCGGTCGATGCAATACTCGCGGATGACTACGTTGAAATAGACGCTCAGGGGTCAATCAGGCACAAGTCGGATGTCATGACCCTTGTCCGTGCCCAGGCATCCGCCCCACGCTCAACAAGTATCGGTCCCGAGATTACTGTGGATGAAACCAGAGTTCTGGTGTACGGAGACACTGCAATTATTTTCACCCTAACGACTACGCGATACCAGTTCATGGAGTACATGACCCTGCCGCAGACGACCCCTGCGCCCTCGCCGAGTGCTACTGACCGGCACCGGTTGACCAAAGTCTACTCAAAACTCAACGGAAGTTGGCAACTCATAGCATCCCAAACGACTGCTATACCGAAGCACTAAAACGTCCTCCGATAGTAGTTAATCGGGAATTGACACTTGGAAGACTGATCGATAGACTGCCTGCGCTTCAAATTTTTTCGATGGTCTGACGCCTTGTAGCCATGGTCACGTGCGGCCCACGGGGCAAACGCCAAACCAAGCATCCAGTAAAAGCCATCCGTCACTGAATTCCACTCCCCGGAATTACTCCAGAGACGCGACGCCCTAGGTCTGAGTCATCTCAAGAGCCACGGGTGCGAGGCTATAGGCTTCAACATTGAGGCCCGAAACGTAAGCCCAGAAACTCATCGATGCATCATGCACGAGAGTCTCTTCTTCGGCGGCTGAAAAAGGTCCGCGCAGTTTTTTGTCCCCCCTCTTACCGGCCGATCCCGACACGGATAGCCGCCGGTAAAAGCGGTGACAGAGTCCCCAAACATATTCACTCAAGGAGTTCAAGATGAGACCAAAAGCACTATCTGGCCGGGTCCCCCGACCTAAGAAATCACGACGACCTGCCGCCCATCGAACGCGGATTGGATTAGTCCTATCGGCGATTTTAGTGGCGCTCGCAATAGGAACCATCGCTCTTTCTCGCACCTCAACCCAGGCGCAGAAGAAGAGTTACGTAGCGACACGAGAAATCATACTAGATAAGGCAAGCGGGAAACTGCGCAAGCCGACCGCCCAGGAGACCGACGAGATGGTCGCTCAACTCAAGTCGCTTACGAACCGTTCGACCGAGGACCTGACTCAAGTTCAGCACGACAATGGAATGGTGTCTATGGACTTGAAGGGTCGCTTTGGCGGCGTGGTACTTGGGCGGGCCAACGCTGATGGCACCACCGAAGTTCGTTGCGTATTCACCATGGAAGAAGCCGAAGAGTTCCTCGGCTTAGTAGCATCCTCACAGGATCAGTAAGGGGAGAACACAATGCAAAAAAACATAACTAATGCAAAGCGCTCTCTCTTTCTTTTCGCCATGTTCGTGGTTCTCGGCTGTGCAAACAGCGCCTTTGCGGGGGCTACTATCCAAATTATTAACACAGATGGTGCGGGCGAGGGATTCAACGACCCAACGGTAGTAGCACCAGTAGGTGGCAACGCCGGCACAACCCTGGGCCAGCAGCGGCTGATCGCGTTCCAACATGCCGCTGACATCTGGGGCGCGACCCTCGACAGCAACCAGATCATCAGGATTCAGGCGGCCTTCAATCCACTCGCTGCCGGTGTTCTGGGAAGCGCGGGTTCCATTCAAGCTTTCCGCGACTTCGCTGGAGCTGAATTCGCTGGCACGTGGTATGGCGGTGCCCTCGCGAATAAGCGAGCCGGTGCTGACTTGAGCACTTCTAACGATATCAACGCTCAGTTCAGCAGCAACTTCAACTTCTACCTCGGACTGGATAACAACCACGGTGCGGCACCCGACCTTGTGGTGGTGCTCTTGCACGAGTTCGGGCACGGCCTCAACTTTCAAACCTTCGTCAATCCCACCACTGGTGGGAATCTAGGGATCACCCCGACGACTCCTGACGGATTCCCGGATATTTATGGTCGACGTATTCTGGATACCACCATTGGCCTCCATTACCACGAGATGACAGTGGCTCAACGTCAGGCCGCTGCGGTAAAGTTTGGCCGGATCGTGTTTGATAGCCCAACTGTCACTGCAAATGTGCCCAATGTTCTGGTGTTTGGTAGTCCAGAAGTAAGGGTTAACTCACCGGCTGCAATAGCCACCATCCTACAGTTCGGCAGCGCGGGCTTTGGACCGCCGTTAGGAAGTCCAAGTGTCACTGCGGATGTCGTGGCTGCGGTGGATCCGGCGGATGCCGCCGGCCCGGCGACAAACGACGGTTGCAGCGCGTTCACGAACGCTGCTGCGGTAGCGGGCAAGATCGCTTTAATCGAGCGAGGGACCTGCAGCTTCGCCCTCAAGGCACGCAACGCCACAGTAGCGGGAGCCGCCGCATTCATTATCTACAACAACGCAGCTAACGCGGCTGCGGGGCCGCCAGGATTGGGGGACGATGGAGTCAACGGTGGGTTTGTCACTATACCCGGCGTAGGTTTGAATCGGACCGACGGTCTGGCGATTGTCGGCCAGCTCGCGGGCGGGGTTAATGCCAGCCTGGTCGTGGATCCGACGATCCGGGCGGGGGCTGATGCACTTGGCCGAGTGCGGCTATTTGCGCCGAACCCGGTACAGGGTGGCTCGTCTATCTCCCACTACGATTCGATTGCCAGAAGGAACCTGCTCATGGAACCGGCAATCAATGGGGATCTGACTCACAATGTGAAATCACCTGACGACTTGACGCTTGAGTTGTTCAGAGATGTTGGTTGGTTCCCGGATTCGGATCTGAACGGTGTGGCGGACGATCTGACTCCTACCAGTGTTTCGGTCGTCAATGAAAGCTGCGCTCCGTCAAACGGTCGGATAGATCCGGGCGAGCGGGTCACGGTAAATCTGAATCTCACCAACAATGGTGCGAGCACGACTAATCTGGTGGCAACCCTGCAATCCGCAGGAGGTGTGGTCGCCCCGACCGGACCACAAACCTATGGCGTAATTGCTGGCGGCGGAACGAAGAGCGTGGACTTTTCATTTACCGCGAGTCCATCGGTGTTTCCGGGTCAGACGATCATTGCCACGCTACAACTGCAGGACGGCGCCAGCAATCGCGGCACGGTAAGCTTCCTCTTCACGTCGGGTCCAGCACCGTGCGGTGGAGTCCGACTGGTTGTGAAATCCTCGTTAACGCGGACAAACGCGACCACGGTTGAGGCAGCGATTACGGTCGAGAACATTGGCACGCTGCCTGCTGACGCGTCGACTCTGACGACAGCAAAGTTAGGATCTACTAACGGCGCACCACTACCGCAATCGTTGGGTAGCATTGCACCAGGAGCCTCAGCAACTGCAACAGTGCAATTTGCTAACTCGACGCCGGGGGCCAGCTCCACACTGTCCGCGGGCGGAACCTATACAGGAGGGACTTTCAGCGGCACCAAACGCGTCACCATACCGTAGCCGTCAAGGAGCGGAAGGATGCGTTTGTAAGCGAAGAACGCCTTTCTCAAATCGGGTGCTCGAGGCTGCGGGTTGCAGCCTCGAGCACCCGATGTCACAAGAAAACCCTCCCCAGTGTCTGGAGTTGTCAGACGCTGGAACGCTCTATTATCGAAAGCATCGCGTATCGATAAGACTGGCAAATCGCGAGGTCGATACAAAGAAGGGCTGGCAAAATGCCGGCCCTTCTTGTTAGACAGCCTTCATAGTGTGGCTACCTACAGGCGCGGAGTGTAGCAGTCACTGATGACACAACTCCGGGGGTGAATAGAATGGAGCTGATCGCTAGTTCCGGATTAGGTAGGTAATTCATGCGGCGAAAAGTATTTGCCCTCGCGGCGTTCCCGGCGTCTTTCGTATTAGGAGTTTGTTCCCAGATCGCCTGGCTGTCGTCACCGCCGGTTTCGGGTAGATATGAACCGGAAACTTTACAGGAGACTGTCTCTCCCGACTACAACCTGACCGGTGTTTACTACGGCGCGCATGAGTTCCCGTGGGTGTTCGATAATGTCCGACGCATTGACCTGACGACCACGGAATTCCGTGTTAACCCGGACTCGTCAGTCACTGTGACGCCCACCGCCCCGAGAGGCTATCTGGTAACAGCCTTTGACATCTATAAGATGTCGAGAGTGGACGTAGACGGCGGCCGGCTGTCGTTTACCACGGAGCCCCGCACCGGCATGAGTTACCAATTTACGGGCAGGGTGTTGGCGGAGGGCTACTACCCGATCAAAGGGTACTCTCAATACCGCATCGGCAAGACGGTCATGGTCGAGGGGCGGATCGTCAGAATGCTCTTCGGGTTCAAGGTTGCGGAAAGCGAAGTGAGATTTACCAAAGGGTCAGGCTGTTAGGTCGACCATTGTATAGTGCGGTTGGCAACCAAAAGGGCAGAGGTGATCACACGGTTCAGAATGGAGGAGGCAAGCCAATGATAAAGACTCATGGTCTCACTCACATAAGTCTAGCTGTTCGCGATCCAGATCGCTCACTGGACTTCTACGAGCAAGTATTTGGTGTTAGGGAGTACTACCGGGACGAGAACAGCATCCAGGTCCTGGGACCAGGCAGTCATGACGTCATTGCCTTCGATAAGGATGTGACAAATGTCGGAAAAGTTGGGGGAATCACCCACTTCGGCTTCCGTCTGGTTGACCCCGGAGATATCGATGCTGCCGTTGCAGAGGTTGAGCGCGCCGGAGGTAAACTGCTAAGGCGCGGCGAATTTGCTCCCGGACTGCCCTTCGCCTATGTGCACGATCCGGATGGCTACGAAATTGAGATCTGGTATGAGTAGGCGACACTCAGATCTGGGAAAAGGCAGACCCCGACGATGCTCAAAGGCCAGTATTTCGAGGTCTTAGCCCGCCTTAGTTGTCGTTATCCTTAAGGTTTTGCTTGAAATCCCTTCGTAATTACAGTAGTGTGCCTTGTTTGAACCGAGGCAGAGAACGGGTCGGCACCCGCAAAGTTTCTCGCAGTCTTAAACACAAGGGTCAATTCAATACCTGAAGCAGGCGTGACGCGCAGTGTCGCCCGCTCTTAATACATAAATCATTTTGGGAGAATATTGATGAAATCTGTTAGCCCCCAGGTCAATCAGAACGGAAACGGACACGGAAATGGAAACGGACATCGAAAAGCGAAGGGTAAGGATGTCGTTTCCCAGGTAACCCATCCAGAGCCTAAGGATGGCGGCAAACTCATTGTCCTCACGGCGCCGCTCACGGAAGCAATTGATCACGCGGGATATTTCATTCAGATGGCCATGGCCTCTTTGCCCATCTGGATGGAGGGTGTCATCAACAAGAAGTACCCGAAGTGGCGTGACCTGGAGAAGAACGAAGACAGCTCCGCTCGCTACATGCCTGCTGGCGTGAGATTGGTCGAAACATCGCTGCTGCGGGAACACAAACCAGAGGATATTGTTGCTTGTTTCCCGGAGGACCTTCATAAATTTGTCGGACCCAGAACCCGGGTCGTTGCAGTTTCCACCCACAACCCTCTGGGCGTGACATTTGCTGCCGGTGTTTATACTTCAATCTTCGGCTCGTCGCGGATGCCGATCAATTCCCACTATTCGCGCGAACTGTTTGAAAGTATTAAAGCAAGTCCGTATCGCAACAATTTTAAAGTGATCGTGGGCGGTTCCGGCGGGTGGCAGATTACGCAAACGAACTCCTTCGAAGAACTCAGTGTGGATTGCGTAGTCGAAGGCCGCAGCGAATCGGTCGATACCCTGGACCTCTTCCGCAAGGCGATTCGCGGAGAGGAATTGCCCCAAAAGATTGATGTCAAACATCCCTTGGATCGTGAAGGCATCCTGTTTCCCGATTCACGCACCACTTTCGGCGTGGTCGAGATGACCACCGGCTGTGGCCGACGTTGCAAGTTCTGCGTCCCGGATTTGAATCCGCAGATCGACCTTCCCAAAGACAAAATCATGGGTGCGGTGCGCGCCAACATTCGCGACGGCAACAAGCAGATCTCTCTGGCTACGGAGGACATGTTTATCTGGGGCCAGGTGCATACGGATACACCGTTCTACTTTCCAAATCGTGAAGCCCTGGTCGATCTTTACTCGGACATCGTGAATACACCGGGTGTCGAGCAACACGTCCTGAGTCACAGCACCATCGCGCCGGCGGTGGTCGATCCCACGCTGATCAAGCAACTCTCGGACTTGCTGTTGCCGAAGAGTCCTATTCACTTCCCGTATTTGAGCAGCCATCCGGAAAAGAAAGCTCTGGCGCCGCTCATCGGTTTGGAAACCGGCTCGGTGAGAATGGCGAAGCAGATCATGCCGAGCAAGGGCGTTCCCTTCCATATCGACGACTGGCCGAGCATCGTGATCGAGGGCTTGCGCGTGCTGAATGAGAACAACTGGTTTCCGGCGATGACGCTGATCGTCGGCAACCCGGGCGAGACTGATGAAGACACCATGGCCACGCTTGATCTTATTTACGAGATGGAGCGCCGAGGTTTGTTTGCCTTTCTCATCCCGTCAATCTTCACACCGCTGCACGACACCCGAATGGAAAACGCCAAGGGCGTGACCCAGACAAAACAGCTGAACCCGCTGCAGTGGCAGTTGATGATGAAGTGTTGGAAGATGAACCTGCGTCCGGGCCAGTACAGTTGGTGGGGACCTACAGCCTGGCGGGTAGGTTCGATTGGGATGTGGCTTTACAAGCTGCGCCGTCTCAACGGACCAAACTTTACCTGGCCTCTGTGGATGTTCTCCGGAGCCATCTCCGAAAAGAACCTGAATCGCATGGGCAAGATCTATATGGGTAAGCCCCTGAAGATAAAGACGCGCAAAGAACTGATTGCCACTCTGCGGCCTAACGACTGGCAGTTCCTGCGGGCGGATAACGGCGACCTGCCCGATGGCTACACACCTCCATCAGATCCGCACAAGATCTTTATCCCAGAAGTCGCGGAGCCCGTGGCCCAGCACGTTTGAGTTCTAAGAACACTTTGAATCGAACGCCCGCGCATTGAGAGGTCTTGGTGCGCGGGCGTTTCTCTTGGGACCATGGGTTAACACCCACGGGGTTTCACCCCGTTAGTGGTGGGATGTTTATAGACCGCAATACCATTCGCGAACCTGCGCCGTTCGGAGGGGCGGAACTCAACTTGGC
>JAMQPI010000380.1 GCA_023717565.1 Pyrinomonadaceae bacterium
AGCGCATCAATGACGCGTTGCTGGCAACCGAGCGCGCGTTAACTGACGTTCAGGGACTGCGTGGACGCTCATGGTACCGTCATCAGATATATGCGCCGGGAGTCTATACCGGCTATGCAGCTCAACCGCTGCCTGATTTTCGCCAGGCACTTGAAGATCGAAGCGCGGCCAATGCAAAGGAAGGTCTGAATAGAATTGTCGCGGCGATAAAACGGGCCACGGCAATATTGCGCCAGGCCCGCGACTGAGTTTAACGGAAATACTAATACTTATATAGAGGAGAGTAATCATGGGAAAAAGGCTCACGGGAACGCATCTCTTTCTTGTTTGGCTTTCATTGGTGTCAGTTTCAACCATTATTGCGCAACAGCCCAGGAGACGGGGACCGGCGCCAGCACCAGCACCAGCGGCGGCACGGAAAACGGATCTGAGAATCAAGTACAGAATGAACACCGGCGGGCAGACGATGGAAAGCGTCACCATGCTCAAGGGACCTCGCGAACGAAGTGAAATGAATGCCGGCTACATGAATATGGTGAATATCATCCAGTGCGATTTGAAGCGCACGATTCAATTGAGTGACAGTGCCCGCAAGTACGTCATCACACCGATGGAAACGAGCGATTTCTCCGCGTCAGCGTCGAGCAGTGCAGCGCCGAGTAGGCCGGCTGAGCCATCTCGCAGAGGAGGCGTTGTCACTTACACCACGAGTTCCATCGATACCGGCGAACGTAAGGAGATGTTTGGTTTTACGGCGAGACACATCAAGAGTTCCACTGCTACCGACTCTTCGCCGGACGCGTGTAATCCGACGAAGCAGCGAATTGAGAGGGACGGTTGGTATATAGATTTCTCTTTTGGGCTTGATTGCGATCAAGCGAGCAGCCATGCAGCAGCAAACTATCCAACTGCGCCAGGTGGCTGCAAAGATCGGGTACAGTTCAAGCAAACAGGAGCGGCGCGTACTGGGTATGCTCTGATCGAAACAACCACGATGTACGGCGCCGACGGTAGCGTCACGTTCACATCAACCAAGGAGGTCGTGGATCTATCGCGTGAGCCCTTGGACGCGGCCCTTTTCGATGTGCCTGCCGGATACACTGAGGCGCAGAGCTCTCAGGAACTATACGGCGCGCCTTCAATGGCAGAGATGACCAGCGCCGCAATGACTGGAGCTGACACGAGCGCCGCCGACGCAAACAGCGGCATGTCCGGTCCAGCGGAAGCCAAACAACCTGGGACCATTCGCGTCGGAGTCGTGACGATCAATAACAGAAGCGATCGTCCGGTCTCACTAGATGCCTTGCGGGCGCGGCTGGTGAGTGGAATTGAAGGGTCGGGAGTGGACGCCGTGCCGCTCAACGCGACCACCCAGCCAGCAGCTGAAGCCGAAGCAAAAGCCAGTCAATGCGATTTCATTCTCTACACCGATATCAGCAGTTTGAAGATGTCTGCGGCGAAGGGGCTTGGCGGCTTCCTCGGGAAAGCCGCGGGAGTAGGCGGAGTTGGTAAGAGTGACGCGCGCGTCGACTTCAAGCTCTTTGCTGTGGGTGAGTCGTCACCTCGCATTCAGTCGTCCGCGACCGGAAAGGAAGAAGGTGATGAAGCCAGCGTGGGTACGGCACTGGATTCAGAGGCGAGGGCAGTCACCGCGGCCGTGAGGAGAGGCAGATGAGTTTGTGAGAGGGAGAGGTACCTCGAGGTACTGCGACGGGCGTCTCCCGATTCAATACATTTTCCATTTTCCATTTGTCATTTCTCATTTTTCATTCGCAGAACAAAGACAAAAGCAAAAACGGCCTCGCGTAATTGAGACGTCGAGTCCGTTTTTGCCTTCTAAATGAGAAATGGAAAATTATGGAAAATAGAAAATGGAAAATGGTCAGTTCTTCTTCGCTTTTTCCTCTTTGCCCTTTCCTTTCTTCTCAACTGGTGGCGGTAACTTCTTGGCAGCCTCAAGTATCGACTCGGCATTCTCCGTAAGCTCTTCAAAACGAGCGATCTCGGCATCGCCCTTGGCTTGTTCACGCAAAGGTCGTAACTGATCGAAAATTCGAGTCGCCTCCGCTGCCAATCTCCGGAGAGCTTTGGGAATCAGCGGGTTATTTTCGTCGCGCGCGCTGACGTCGTCGATATTGGTAATTGCTTCGTCCAGAATCTTAGCCAGATCGCCTAGCAATTCCGCACGCGAACCGGTTGGTAGTTCCCCCCACTTTTCAGAGTCTTTCTTCAGTTGCTTTGGACTGGGGGAATCGAGACCGGTCAAAACCAGCAAGCGGCGATCGGCAGCTTTCACAAAAACCTCAATACGCAGATCCAGGATTTGAGCTTCCTTGACTAGATCTACTTCCTGCGGGGTCAAGTGATCCCGAGTCTGAGCAACTCCGACCAAACTGTAGAGCGTTAAAGCCGGCAGGCACAGGAAGGCCAGCGCTATTAAATTAGTCCTGGTCATTATCATGGTCTTCTCTCCGGCGCGACGGCGTTGCTCTTCGCTGGTTTGTCCGGTGGTCGTTCGTCGACCTTGGTCTGGGGTTCACGAAAGACCGTGTGTCCGTAAAACGAATTAAGTGCTTCAGT
>JAMQPI010000383.1 GCA_023717565.1 Pyrinomonadaceae bacterium
GGATCGTAGTTCTTCTTCAGATTTGTGGAATGGCAATCGGCACACATCAGGTTCCAGTTCTGATAGAGCCTGGTCCAATGGAGCGGATCGTCATGCCTGATCTTCTCGTCCGGGTACAGATGAAACCACTGCTTCTTGTTCGGGTCCCAGGCGGCGCCCAGTGCCTGCATCCGTCCACCCGGAAATTCAATTAGATACTGTTGCAGAGGCCTGACACCAAACGTATATTTGATCTCGAAATCAGCCAAACTTCCATCGCCCGCTTCGGTGTTGACAAAGAATTTGCCGTCCTTCTTGAAGAAGCGCGAAGTCACACCATAGTTGGTGAACACGGAGTTGCCGAAATCTTCCGGCATCGTGTCCGCGGTTGCGAGTTGCATCGCCTGTTCATGATCTGAACCGGTCCAGTCCTGGGATTCTTTTTGGTGACACTCTACGCACTGGCGGTTATCGACGTAAGCGGCATTGACCTTCGTCGCGTTTGCATCGGGTTGATTGGGGTAGGCCTCGGGGCGACGAACTACGAAGAACCAGATCGCGGTTGCAGTCACGACAACGATCAGCAGCCCGGCAAGTAGCCGTAGTCCGACGGGGGAAAGAAACGAACGGCGCTGCTCATTGTCTGTTGGGGCGGGCTGCCGAGCCTTTTTATGGGTCATTTGAACTTTGAATCTTAACAGGACACAGAAGTGAGACGAAACAAATGTGATGGAACCTGCTAGATTACGTCACACCCGTTTGTCAGGTTGTTTGCGGGGCAGAAAGCTCGGACCGAAACACAATCGATAAGGAGACGCTCTTTATGCGTAAGCAACTCTTCGTCCCTGCGCTGGTGGCGGTGTTAATCGCGGCGACGCCCTTCTTCGCATCTGTGACGAAGTACGATATTGACGCGGCCCACTCGAACATCGGCTTCTCCATTCCCCTCGCCGGCGGGCTTTCCCACCTACGCGGCAAGTTCACCGAGTTCACCGTGACGATCATCTATGACGACAAAGACGTGACCAGGTCTTCGGTGGAGGCCGTGATCAAATCCGCCAGCATCGATACCGGCATTGAGGAGCGTGATGCTCACCTACGCAAGCCCGATTTCTTCGACGTGGAAAAGTATCCTGAGATCACTTTCAAGAGCAGCCGCATCGAGAAAATAGGTAAGGACTTCATCGCCCACGGGACCTTCACAATGCACGGTGTATCCAGAGAGATGGCTATTCCATTCACCGTTAACGGCGTCAACCGCGACGAGAAAACGGGCAAGACGGTGCTCGGAGCTACTGGCAGGACCACGGTCAAGCGGCGTGATTACAGCATCAACTATATTCCGGCCCGACCGTACGACACGACCTTTCTCGGCGACGCGGTCGAGATTGAGCTGAGCCTCATAACTCGGGCTGCCAGCCCACAGTAAGTCTCAACTTAGTGTCATGAAGTCAGTACCTGAGCGGTCCGAACGAACTTCAGGGTCAACTGCCCAATGTCGCTCCAGCCAGGCCAAGAAAGAAAGCGTCGTGTGAGTCAGTAAACGTCCAGGTCTCGACCGACGACCACATGTCCTGAATAGCGCGTTATCATTTCGCTCAGCAGCTTTTCGGGTCTCGACCGCTGGCTGTCGACTACGGGTCGCCAGGCAATTGAAGCATGGTAGAGAATTAGCAAGCGTGGCTTCGCTTTGCTGGCCAGCTCCGCAAGTTGCTCCGTGTTGGTGTGAAATCTCGCGGCGTAGTTCTTGAAATCCGCACGCTTTGCCAGCCACTCCTCGGTCAGGACTTCGTGAATCAAGATGTCGCACCCATGGCAGGCGTCAATCGTCGCCTGCGTCGGAGCTGTGTCACCGGAGATCACGATGCTGCGGTCGGGCGTGTCGAAACGATAGCCGTAGCTGTCCATCGCATGCCTGGTCGGAAACGCGGTGACCGTAACGTTGGCATCCTTGTAGACAACGCCGGCAGCGATTTCGTGAGCGTTGACTTTATGCCCCTCAGGAAATGAGCCAACGCTATACAGCTTCTCCTCAAAGTGCTTAGACCGTGTCTCGAAATCTGCACTGTAGGCTTCAAGTATGTGCTCAGTCATGGCCTTGATTCCGGTAGGTCCGTAGACTTCCAACGGAACGCGCCTCCCAAGTACCCAAGGCGTTAGAATCAGATCCGGGTAACCAACTGTGTGATCCGAGTGTAGATGGGTCACAAAAACAACCCGGAGATTCGTCGGCTCCAAAGCGGTGATCGCTCTGTCGGCGACCGCGGCCTTTGCGCGTCGCACGATGCCCGCGCCGAAATCCACCAGGTATGGAGTCCCGTTGACCACGATGGCTGTTGCCGGTCCCGAGCGGTCAGGATCGGCCGGAGGATTTCCCGTCCCTAGCAACACAACCTGCGTTTGGCTCATTGGGCGTTTGACCTGCTGTTGCTGAGCAGTCCGGGACGTGGTGAGAAATAGTAGGCAAACAGTGATGATCATTAAAAGCTTAAACAGAGCGCGGTGATTACGCATCTTGTCCTCCTGGATTTGCGATATTGGTGCTTGACGCGCGCGTCGCGGACGCGACAGTGTAATCGAACCTCCGAACTGAAAGCGGCGACATTCTGCGAGTGGCCACTTGAAGACATCCCTGTTGAACTTAGCGGCAAGCGGTATCGTAAGGCCCTTACGGAGGTGAATGAGGATGTATTGCTCAACTTGCGGTGTGGCTGT
>JAMQPI010000392.1 GCA_023717565.1 Pyrinomonadaceae bacterium
CATCGTTGTCTGTCAGGCACCGTTGACCCGACGCTACCGCATTACGGTACTGACTTCATGACACTCAGTTGCGCTTTTCACACGGTCTCGGCAGCGCGTAGCGCTGACACATCATCCATCACGGCTCAACCTGGGACGCGACAACTCTACAACTGAGCCAGCGCCAACTCCAACAACAGGATCTTTTTGATTCCTTTGTAGAGCGGTTCGATTTCGCAATTCTCTGTTAAAGCGTGCGAGTCGTCACAAGGGCCGGCTCCGGTGGAAATCGACGGCACACCTTGCAACAACGCGGGACTGGCATTGTTGGAGCCGGTCGGCGTAATGGGCGGATCAAATCCCATGGCGCGATGCACGGCTTCGGCCACCAGCACCAACTTCGAATTCCGATGTCCGGGAATCACTGCCGCTGGTGAGTTTGAGATCACCTCCGTCTTCAACTTCATATTTGCGCGGCGAGCTTCTTCGTTCAAGATCTCCGCAATCTTTTTCTCAAAGTCCGCTATTACTTCATTGCTAGTAGAACGCAGGTCAACTGTGAACCAGGCGTCGGAGGCTTTGGCGTTCACTACGTCCGAGCCTCCCAGCATGCCGATGTTCAGATTCGACGACGGATTGGTCGGGACCCTTAGCTCATAGATCCTGGAAATCGCGCGCGCCAGCGGCAGGCTCGCCGAGTAAGGAGGCGTACGTGAGCGAGTGTGCCCACCCGGCCCGATGAAGTGATGCCGGTACCAGTTGATGCCAATACCGGCATAGGTGAATCCTTCGTAGCCGCCGTCGAGCGCGACGTAGTAGTTGATTTTGTCCTTGTTGTCTTTGATGAACTGCTTGACGCCGGTGAAGTTTGTCTCTTCTTCAACTGTGAAAACGAAAACCAGATCGCCTTTGGTCTCGATCTGGGCCGCATCGAGGGCGCGAATCGTTGCCAGTAAGGCTTCTATATTTCTGGTGTCGTCGCCCACTCCAGGCGCATGCACTCGTCCGTCCAGAATGGTCGCTTTGATTTTGAGTCCGGGTTGAAAGACCGTGTCCAGGTGGGCATCAAAGACGACTACTGGTCCACCAACGGTTCCCTTGCGCACCGCAATCAGGTTACCGGCTGCATCGTAATGGATGTTCTGCAACCGCTGCTTACGCAACAGCCTCTCGATGTATTTAGCGCGCTCCTGTTCATGTCCTGAGGGTGCGTTGATCTCAGTAATCGCGATCCACTCGCCCAAAATGCTCTCGCGGTTCTTTTCGATATGCTCGAAGGCTGACTTCACCCTGGGATCGTTCTGGATTGCCTTCGCCTGGTCCAGATACTCCGCCGGCGTTTGCGAAAAACCCAGGGAGCAGGACAACAACGAGGCCAGGACAGACAAAGTGCCGGCTAGCAATCGACGCATGGAGTTTCCTTATTGATCGAATATAGTAGAGCGGAATTGATTCTAGCGGTTTCTCGTTTCATAACGAAAGCGATCAGCATGGCATGACTCCAACCATCGTCAGCAATACCACGAAACCGGACCCAGCCACGGAGACTGTGCCCATCGGAGTGACTGCGCAGTGGTTAGCAAAAGCCGTGGTCGCGAGCCTCTTTCTTTTCGTCGCAGTTGCTCCTCACTCGATCGCGGTGACGCAGGCTGCCTGGCTGCTGGGATTGCTTTTCTGGGTGCTTCGTTTTGCCTTTCATCCGCGTCCTCGAATTTTTCGCACCCCGATTGATTTTCCGC
>JAMQPI010000431.1 GCA_023717565.1 Pyrinomonadaceae bacterium
CGGAAGAAACTCTGGGCGGCGCGCAAAGGTGCCTTTGGAGCAGTCGCGCGCATCGCACCTGACTCGATGATCCAGGACGCTGTAGTTCCTCGTTCACGTTTGGCAGAAGTGCTCGCGGCAAGCTACGAGATCGCATCGAAGTATCAACTTCGACTGGCTAACGTATTTCATGCGGGAGATGGCAACCTGCATCCGTTAATCTGTTTCGACTCTCGCTCACCCGATGAAGTCCGGCGCGTCAAAGAGGCGGGACGTGAGCTGATGGAGACTTGCGTGCGGGCTGGCGGCAGTATCTCTGGTGAGCACGGGGTGGGTCTTGATAAGCGAGATTTCCTGCCGCTGATCTTTTCCGACGACGATATGGAGGCGATGCTCCGAGTGCGCGCCGCATTTGATCCACTCGGGCTATGTAATCCCGGCAAGATAATCCCGATGCTGAGAGGCTGCGGCGAAGCGCGAGTCTTGTCAGAACCGCGAGCGGTAGCGACCGGGTCTGTGGGGTTAGAGACGAAACAGCGAGGCGTAGCCTCGCTGAGTAATCCAGAAAACTCGGTACCGGAAAGGCACAGCCATTCCGCACGGGAGGATGGCAAAGCCATGCGTCCTTCTAGCGCCATCTTCGATCCAGACGATGCGGCCAGACAGTTGGCGGGCATCGTTGGTGAAGCAAATGTGTCTCCGTGTCTCCGCCCCTCCGTGTCGCCGCGTCCCCCCTTCTCCCCATCTCCCCCTCTCCCCATCTCCCCGTCCCTTTCGGTTGCACCCGGTTCAATTGCAGAAGCCTGCGAGGTTATGAAACTCACCGCGCGCGAAGGCTGGTCGGTGGTACCCGCAGGAGCCGCAACCTGGCTTGATGCCGGAAATCCCCTGGGGCAGGTAAACGTCGTTATCAGCACTGCGCGCTTAAATCAGTTTCTCGATCACGAACCCGCGGATCTGGTGGCCAGCGCTCAGGCAGGGGTCACGCTCGAAAGGTTTAATGAAACGCTGGCGGCAAGTGGTCAGTGGTTGCCGCTCGATCCTCCCGACGATGGACGCGCAACGCTGGGAGGAGTGGTCGCCACCGGTTTAGCAGGTGCGCAGAAATGTGGTTATGGCATGCCCCGGAACTTCGTGATCGGAATGCGAGTTGTTCTCGTCGACGGGAAGATTGTGAAGGCCGGCGGCCGCGTAGTAAAGAATGTCGCCGGTTATGATTTGTGCAAGTTGTTCACTGGAAGCTACGGCACGCTGGGACTTATTGCTGAACTAACCTTCAAGTTGCGACCTCGACCGGCCAAAGAAGTTACAGTTCTGGCCACTGGATCAATGGAGGCCATTCTAGAAAGGGCGCAGGCGTTGTACGAAACTCGCCTATTCCCGGTTGCCATCGAGCTGGTTTCCTCGAACCTGGCGCGTCAAGTCGGCGTCGAGACCGCTGAGAACCATCTCCTATTGCTGGCAAGATTTGCGGGCATCTCGAAGACAGTTAACTACCAGGTTGAACAAGCAATCACCAGGATTCGTGAGGCAACGGAGATCGGGAGTATCGAAACGGAGTCAAGCGATCGAAACCTCTGGCACCGGCTGGCCGCTACAGCATCGAAGCTAGCTGGGGTTCTTGGTTGGCGAGTTACTATACCACCCACCCGGGTCGGTCAGTTTATAGAGATCGTCAAGGATAGATTCGCTAACTCTTTCCCGAAGTCTCTCTGGCAGGCAGGAATAGCTGACGGTCGTGTGCGAATGATGGAACCGTTTGGCGCGAACACTGAAGAACATTCGAACCAACTCACGCACCTGCGGAGTATCGCAGAGTCGTTTGGTGGCTCACTGGTTATTGAGAGCGCCAGTGACGAGCTAAAACTCGCGATGAACGCCTGGGGTCGTCGCGGCAATTCCGACGCCGTGATGAAACGAATCAAAGCTGAACTCGATCCGCGGGGACTGTTTTCACCTGGGCGGTATTGATATGTCAGAACGGGCTATCAGGTTCGGTAGGATCATTTGTTCAGTAAAGAACTTGAGGAAGGACACTCTGGAGACCAAGATGCAACCCTGGATCAGACTCACACGCTCCGCAATAACTCTGGTAATCGCGTTTTCATTCATAACCACTCTGCTCGTCCAGCCGAGTCGGACATTCAACGCGGCAGCAGCATCTCGAGATCCCGTTCGCGCCCGGCGCGGCATGGTCGCCTCAACGAGCCGGATCGCTTCGCAAGTTGGTGTCGATGTCATGAAGCGAGGAGGCAATGCTATAGACGCCGCAATTGCTGTCGCCTTTGCGCTGGCTGTGACGTATCCGGCAGCCGGAAATCTTGGCGGCGGCGGGTTCATGATGATTCGAATGCGTAACGGAAAGACGGTGGCCATTGATTATCGGGAGATGGCCCCGGCCGCTGCTCACCGCAACGTCTATCTCGACAAAGACGGCAACCTGCTCAAAGGAGAGGGTTCATCCACGGTGGGCTATCGGGCTTCGGGCGTTCCTGGCACGGTGGCCGGAATGGAACTGGCACTTAAGAGTTACGGATCGGGCAAGCTCACCTGGTCCCAACTCGTCGAACCCGCGCGCCGGTTGGCCGCCGAAGGTTTTCCCATGGGCAATATTCTGGTCCGCTCTCTCCGCGGCAATGATTATCTTTCAAGGTATCCAGAGACACGCAGGATCTTCTTGCGCAACGGAAACTTCTACAACGATGGCGAGCTTTTTCGACAACCCGAACTGGCCGCGACGTTCGCGCGATTACAAAGGTCCGGCCCAAAGGAGTTTTACCAGGGGCTGACCGCAAGGCTGATCGTGGAAGATATGAAGCGGCACAACGGTCTGATTACGATGGAGGACATGGGTGCGTACGTAGCCAAGGAACGCGAGCCTTTGCGTGGTTCGTATCGCGGTTATGAAATCCTCTCGATGCCTCCGCCATCATCTGGGGGTGCGGTGCTGCTTGAGATGCTTAATATTTTGGAAGGTTACGATCTTGCGAAATATGATTCGGCATCGTCAGACAGATATCATCTTACCGTGGAAGCCATGCGCCGTGCGTTTGCCGACCGGGCGGAGTATATGGGCGACGCGGATTTCGTGAAGGTGCCGGTGACCGGACTGATCGATAAAGCTTACGCGGACAACTTGCGCAAGACCATTCGTCCAGACCGCGCGTCGACTAGTGTGGAGGTCACCGCCGGTCGCCCGACTGGGTACGAGTCTGAGGAGACTACTCATTTCACCGTGGTCGACGCTCAAGGCAATGCAGTCGCGAACACTTACACTTTGAACGACTCGTTTGGATCTGGTGTCGTCGCGAAAGGCACCGGAATAGTGATGAACAACGAGATGGACGACTTTGCAGCCAAGCCGGGAACGGCGAACCTCTATGGATTGATTCAAGGTGAGCGAAACGCCGTCGCGCCGCGCAAACGTCCACTCTCCGCGATGACCCCAACCTTCGTGCTGCGCAAGGACGGCAGCTTGTGGTTTACCACCGGCACGCCGGGCGGACCAACGATCATCAATACGGTGCTCCAGGTGATCACCAACGTCATTGATTACAACATGAATATTCAACAGGCGATCGACGCGCCCCGAATACACCATCAATGGCTGCCGGATGAAGTGGCTTGGGAGCCATATGGATTGTCAGGAGACACGCAGCAGGCGCTGACAAATCGCCAGCATAAGCTGGTCACCAGACCTCGTTACATGGGCGACGCACAGGGAATCATGATCGAAGAGAAGACCGGCGTCAGGCTGGGCGCAACTGATCCGCGCCGCAGCGACGGCCTGGCAGTCGGCTACTGAGTTGGGAAGGACTCAA
>JAMQPI010000450.1 GCA_023717565.1 Pyrinomonadaceae bacterium
ACCTGACCGGAAATAGATAGCTCTCCAGATGGAACCTTAGCCTCTGGCGACGCCAAAGCAATCATCGAATAGACGCTTAGGACGGCAACTGACAGAAACGCCGCGATGGTTTTGCGGCTCCAAGTTTTGCTGATCATTAACTTTCCTCCCGTAATGTGAAAACAAAAATCTTGATTGCGTGGCGCGACGGTTAAGAACGTAGATGCGACGCGATCTTCCCGTAAATCTCGTCTCACCTTGCTGAGTACACAACGCTAGAAGCGCAAATAGCGTTAAAAGACCTCGCTTTTATTACACGAATAGCTGCCCTCTGTCAACAAGCATTTAGGCCAAGAATGGCACGAAATTGTGCTTTTTTCCGGTGCGGCAACAAGATATCACGTGACCGCGTACCGATCCAGAACTTTTCGCTGTCTCAGAGCCAGATTCTAATGTGGTCGGATCCGTCAACCCTATTGTTGGTTCAGTTTGGAGGTGCGAAACCGCTGGGAGGGTTTAAAATGGACCACCCCGACGGGCAGCGTCACGGTGAAGTCACTCGCTTGGCGCGTGTCAGCCCAGGATCACCCGCCTTCTGGGCCTCCGGCAACTCCTGACCCTCCTTTTCGGAAAGTTCGCCTTGCTCGTAAGGATCCAAGCGGGCAAAAATATAAAAACTCTCCACCATACGAACGACTCCGAGGAACCGGAAGGTGCCGCGCAAGATCTCACCTTCGCGAAGCGTTTCAGGTCGTGGTGGGCGTTCAAAGAGCAATCCCATTTCATCGCGCGACACAGCTTCCAATTCCGGAAGATAATCGTTGCGACTCTCTCGAGCGATGCGGACCGCCATTTGCCGCAGGGCGCGAATTCGATTCGAATTACGGCGATAATAAGCCTGACTCACCTCGCGACGGCTTACCCGATCATCTACAACCTCTTGCTCGGTTCGCAAATAGCCGAGGTAAGCTCGAACTACCGGTCCAAACTGGTCCTCGTCACCCCGACCCTGATTTGCTGGAGTCGGGAGTGTCGCACCCAGTAGGACCGACATCAAGCAGACACTTGCCGCAAATTTTGAGGGGAAGTATCCCATGTGCCTAAGCGCTTCCGCTCCCAGCCTCACACAAATCGAGTCTGGAAGTCGCATCTATTTTATCGGTACCAGAATTGTACCCAATCTGCCCTTTGCCTTGATTGCACGATGATTTCAGCAATGTTACATTGAGATTGAATTTTTCGCTCCCGACCGGCTACGCCTCAGATGACCGATAACCCACTAAGACCTGGTGCTCAAACTAAGAAGGTTGCGTTAGGGATCAGCGGCGGTATTGCCGCCTACAAGGCCGCCGAAGTACTCCGCGGACTTCAGCGTGCTGGATGTTCAGTTCGCGTCGCGATGACCAGGCGCGCCTGCGAATTTATCCAACCTCTGACGTTTCGAGCACTTTCGGGCTCCCATGTAATCGTTGATGATTATGCCCCAGATAATCCGGATCCAATAGCCCACATCACGTTCTCGCAAACAGTTGACCTTCTGATCGTGGCGCCGGCAACCGCCAACATCATCGCCAAGTTTGCCAATGGCGTTGCGGACGATTTCCTAACATCTACCTATCTGGCCTGCACGGCGCCGGTACTGATTGCGCCCGCGATGAACCCTACCATGTGGGGTCACCCCGCCACCCAGCGCAATTTGGCACGGCTTCGAGGAGATGGCGTCCACATCGTAGAGCCAGATACCGGGGAGATGGCCTGCGGAACGATCGGTCCCGGTCGACTCAATGACCCGGAAAGAATTGTTGAGGCAGCCCTTAAACTACTAGATCAGGTTGGAAGGGTTAGGGATTTAGCTGGCGAACGGTTACTGATTACTACCGGTGCAACCCGTGAAGAACTCGATCCCGTGAGGTTCATCTCCAATCGTTCTTCAGGAAGGATGGGATTCGCCGTCGCCCAAGCCGCTCTTAGCCGGGGCGCTGAGGTTTCGGTTGTTGCTGGGGCAACCAGCGTTGACCCGCCGAAAGGAGTTCATGTCGTAAACGTTCTTTCGGCAGACGAGATGTATAAAGCCGTCATGAAAGAGCTGCCAGGGGCCACGGTATTTGTGAGTGCTGCCGCGGTGGCGGACTATCGACCAGTCCAGCGGGCAGCCACGAAGATAAAGAAGAATGAGTCCTTATTGGTCCTAACGCTCGAGCGGACTCGCGACATCCTGGGTGAAGTTGCTTCAGCGAGAACTAATGGTCTCCTGGTGATTGGCTTTGCCGCCGAAACCAACGACGTAGTAATCAACGCTCAGGAAAAGCTTCGGGTGAAGAATCTCGATGCTATCGTCGCCAATGACGTAAGCCGCAGAGATGCGGGATTCGACAGTACCGAAAACGCTATCACCATCGTGAGGCGTGACGCTCAAGGCCCACTGGAACTTCCGTTGATGTCCAAGGTTGAGGCCGCTCATCGCATTCTTGATGAGATCGTGAAGCTTCGAGCGAACGACAAACGCTAAGCGGCTGAACCGGAGTCTTCGAGTCGATTTTGGTTCGTGATTTCCCAGTAGATAGGTATCCTGCCACTAATGACAACAGAACCCGTCGCCGACGAGCTGCGCTCGTTGATTACACAAACCGAAGAGCAAGTCGCTTACTTCCAGGAACTGGGTGTGACCGGGATAGCATTGGAGACTGTCCTATCGGCCGAAACGCCTGCACAACCTCGCTCGCGCCCAGCGCGCGTAACCAGGAGGGCGTCGGCCGTCCCCACTACCAATGAGAAAGGCCCGCTTTCCGCTCCACCATCCAGAGCTGTACCAGCCGAAATAACCAAAAGTATGCCTGTCAACCCTCCGGTATCTTCCATAACCCGAGCCGCCCTCTTCGGTGATATGGAACCGGCAGCGGTAGAAATTTCGAGATCGGGTGAAAGTATGGAGCAGGTTGGGGCCGACATCGGAAATTGCACTCGCTGTCCGCTCCATGAAGGGCGCAAACACATCGTGCACACCGAAGGCACTCAAAGAGCGCGTCTGATGTTTGTGGGCGAGGCCCCGGGCGCTGATGAAGACTTGCAAGCTCGTCCGTTTGTGGGCAGAGCTGGTCAGTTACTTACGAAGATCATTGAATCGATTGGCTTCAAGCGCGAAGAAGTCTTGATCGGCAACATCAATCGCTGCCGGCCGCCGGGAAATCGTCCGCCCACTCCGGATGAAGTAGCAATGTGCAAACCATTTCTGCTTCGGGAGATTGCCTCTGTCAGGCCGGAAGTCATCGTCGTACTGGGAAACACGGCCATGAAGAATCTATTGGACGTGAAGGAAGGTATTACGAAGCTGCGTGGCATATTCCAGAACTATCAGGGCATTAAGATCATGCCAACGTTTCATCCGGCCTATCTCTTGCGGGATCCCTCCAAGAAGCGAGAAACCTGGGAAGACTTGAAGAAAGTCAGGGACTATCTCGATAGCACCGCAAAACGAGAAATCTGATCCGGTCGGTCTCCCCTCATCGCGCTTTCGTAATTCCTGGTTTCGCGCTAACGTCTCCACCGTGCCAATAGACTCCGGAAGTTCTTCCGCAACGGCAGCCGCCCATCTCGCAAAGACGGTGTCGTCAGCACCTCAATATGCTGACGTGGCAGTTCCTGTGCACGTCACCCAGTCGTTCGTTTATCGACTTCCCGAATCGATGCGGGCAATCGCGAGGGTAGGAGCTCGTGTCGTAGTTCCTTTGGGTAGGAGCCTCACGACCGGGTACATCGTGGATCTTCACGACACTCTTCAAGTCGATACAGACCTGTCCGAAGCAGGCATAAAGGAGATTCAAGAGCTTCTCGACGCAGATCCGCTGGTCACACCTGAAGTTCTGCAAATAACTCAATGGGTTTCTGAATACTATTCGGCACCCTGGGGCGAAGTCATTAAAGCCGCATTGCCGCCAGGAATTAGCGCGAGCATCGAGCAGTTCTTAAAGATAACTCCCCGGGGAAGCAGTCATCTCGTAGCCCTTTCCGAAGAGCAATCATCCGGCAACCTGGCGCAAGCCTTACGTATGATCGCAGAGGCCGAAGAACTCAAACTAACCGATCTCGCCGCGGAACTGGGCAAGGCTCAGGCGTCAAAAGCGGTGCGAGAGCTGCAACGGGACGGCCTGGTCGAGGTAGACCAACGCGCTGGTAGCTTGTTCGCGAGACCTAAAACACAGCGAATTGTTCAGCTGTTGCGTCCTTTCGAAGAGGTTGTCAGCGCTATCGCCACGCGAAAACCCACACCAGCGCAACGCCGCATCCTGGAGACGCTCTCACACACCGACACAATGCCTCTGCAAGAATTGATGACTGCGGCCAATGTCGGCATCTCGGCAGTCAATACTCTCCAGAAGAGAGGCGTGGTCGAAGTGTCTTTGCAGACGATTCGCCGCGATCCCCTGGCAAGCGCCGCTCTCCCGCAGGTGGACGAGTTTGAACTCACTGAGGCCCAAGAAAGTGTGTTGGATGAGATCGAACAGCCCTTGAGGCAAGGCGACTATGCGGCGTTTCTTCTTCACGGTGTCACGGGCAGCGGGAAGACCGAAGTGTATATGAGGGCGATGCGCATATGCCTGCAACAGGGACGGGCGGCTATGATGCTGGTACCGGAAATTGTGTTGACACCGGTGTTCTCGCGTCGTCTGCGAGCGTACTTCGGCGATCAGGTAGCGATTTTCCATTCGTCCCTCTCCAAGGGAGAGCGCTTTGACGAGTGGACGCGGGTCAAGAACGGCGAGGCCCGGATTGTCATCGGCACTCGCTCCGCCGTGTTCGCTCCCATATCCCGGCTCGGGCTGGTGATAGTCGATGAGGAACACGAGTCAACATACCGTCAATCAGAGTCGCCTCACTATCACGGCCGCGACACGGCGATTGTCCGCGCTCAAAAAGCGTCCGCGGTGGTGATTCTCGGTTCCGCGACTCCATCGCTGGAGTCGTTCCACAATGCCCACTCGGGCAAGTATGTGTGCCTGCGTTTACCAGCGCGCATCGCCAATCGCCCTATGGCAAAGGCGCGCATGATCGACATGCGTGAAGTCTTTGATCGTCACCGGAAGCCCAGAGTTTTCTCCGACGATTTGCTGGAGGCAATCGAGGACACACATCGGCGCCAGGAGCAGGCAATCATTCTGCTCAACCGGAGAGGCTATTCAAGTTTTGTCCTTTGCCGGTCCTGTGGAGAAACCATCCAGTGTCCAAACTGCGACGTCACTCTTACATACCATCGTAGCGAAAGGGTCATTGTCTGCCATTACTGCAACCATCGCGAGGTTGCGCCGAATCGGTGTCCCTCATGCAAGGGAGAGTACATCTACTACATCGGTGAAGGTACCGAGCAGATTGAAGCCATACTGACGAAGCGCTTCCCTGCTCTGCGGATAGGCAGAATCGATCGTGACACGGCTTCACGACGCGGTCACTTGGAGAAGGTGTTGCTGGAATTCAGTGCCGGCAACATCGATCTGCTGGTCGGCACGCAGATGCTGGCCAAGGGTCACGATTTCCCCAACGTCACGCTGGTCGGCGTTGTCTCCGTCGATGCCGGTCTCGCGTTGCCGGACTTTCGGGCCGCGGAACGAACATTTCAATTGATCACTCAGGTGGCGGGCCGCGCGGGACGAGGCGATCGAGCCGGCCAGGTGCTCGTGCAAACCTATCATCCGGATCACTACGCGCTACGACATGCTTGCGCTCAGGACTATGACGGTTTTTACCAGGAAGAGATCCGACATCGCCAGAACCACGCCTATCCCCCGTTTGTAGCCCTCGCTTCGTTGCTGGTGCACGGCGTGGATCAGAGTCGCGTTCGGTCCGAAGCCCTAGCGCTACGAAAGGATTTAGACCTGGCTAATGAAGTTCGCACCTGCCGCATACTCGGCCCGGCTCCGGCGCCGCTCGCCAGACTCAAGGGCGAGCATCGGATGCAGCTTCTCGTGAAGTCTCGGAGCAGACGTCGCTTGCGTCAGGTTGTCGACCTGGCGTTATCCAAAGCCGCTAGTCGGGGACAGAATCCGCGCGGGGTAAACCTGGAGATCGACCCGGCTTCGCTAATGTGACAACGTGCGTCGCTGGGCGCTCATGCGCTAAACTCCGGCCATGAAACTCTCCGACCTTGCAGCCAAAACAGGCGCTCGCGTCGATGGAAGGCCATCGGACATAGACATTGACATCGAGGGCGCAGCGGGACTCGACGAAGCAAGGCTCGGGCAGGTCACCTTTCTCGCCAATCCACGCTACACGCCGCGGCTGAAAACAACGCGAGCTTCGGCAATCTTTTTAGCCGAGACGGTCGATCTGGGCCGCGATGATATGGCCTGTCTGCGGGCGAAAGACCCTTATCTCGCATACACGCGCGCGCTGCGTCTCTTTCATCCGGAATCTGCAGTTGCCTGGTCTATTCATCCGTCCGCAGTAATTGATCCCACAGCGCGAGTCGCCGAGAACGTATTCGTCGGCGCTTGTTCCGTTATTGGGGCCGGCGCGGAAATCCAAGCGGGCGTACAGATTTATCCCAATGTCACGATCTATGAGGGCGTCACCATCGGCAGAGATTCGATTATCCACTCTGGCGCAGTTATCCGTGAGCGTTCGCAGATTGGGGAACACGTGGTCATCCACAACAACGTCGTAGTTGGTTGTGACGGGTTTGGATATGCCAAAGACGAGGAGCGACACTGGCTCAAGATTCCGCAGACCGGCCGGGTGGTGATCGAAGACGACGTCGAGATTGGCGCCGGAACAACAATCGATCGCGCGTCGGTGGGCGAATCGCGAATCGGTAGGGGCGCGAAGATAGACAACCTGGTCCAGATCGGTCACTCCTGCACCGTGGGTGAGGACACTCTGCTCTGCGCTCAAGTGGGACTGGCCGGTAGTTCCCACATTGGAGACCGAGTGGTCCTCGCGGGGCAGGCGGGAGTCGCCGGCCACTTGAAGATTGGCGACGATGTGGTGCTCACAGCCAAGAGCGCAACCAGCCATGACGTACCGGCGGGCAAGGTCATTTCCGGAATTCCAGCTTTCGATAACCGGGATTGGCTACGCTCGACGGCGGCTTTTCGCCGGCTCGGTGAGATGCAACGGACGTTAAGAGAACTTCAACAGCGACTAGTGGAATTGGAAGGTACCGTACTCAACCAGCGCGGCCGTGATCCCTTTTCCTCATGACCAACGCAAAGGGTTTCTTTTTACAATCCGATAACGCTAGTTCCGCTGATCTTTTTTCCAGCTACTCATCAATCTTCATTCTCGTATCGATTGTGGTCGTCTTCATTGGTGCCAGGCTTTGGGGACTGACCTCCTCGTGTCTCTGGTTCGACGAAGTCTTCAGCGTGCATGCCGCCCGTCATGAGTGGAGTCAGTTGCTGGGATTTGTGGCCGCTGACATCATCCATCCGCCGCTTTTCTATGTTCTGCTTAAGGTTTGGATAAGCATCGGGGGAGAGTCGTTGTTCTGGGTACGTCTGTTTCCGGTGCTCACCAGCATCTTCGTTATCTTTCCCTTCATACTGTTCAGTCGTGAACTGCGCCTGGGAGCAACTGAGATCAAGCTGGCCCTATTGCTGATGGCCGTCAACGGTTACTTGATCAAGTATGCCCAGGAAGTGCGCATGTACAGTCTGCTGCTTTTCTTCACTGCCTGCTCGCTCTGGCTGTTTGTCAGGTTCTTCAATGCAACTCAAGCCAGGAAATATCTAGTGGCCTTGTCTGCGATTAACTTGCTGCTTATCTACACCCACTATTTTGGGTGGTTAGTTGTCGCAGCTGAGGCCGTTTTTCTGGTACTACGGGAGCGAGACAAACTGCTGGACTTTCTGATCGCGGCTGCGGTGCTCCTGCTGTGTTTTAGTCCCTGGGTCTATGCGGTCACGGTAGCGGCCGGACAAGGTAGGGGCCTGGCACAAAACATTGGCTGGGTTGCGCGGCCGCGACTGGCTGACGTGGTGCAGTTCTTTGCGCAGTTGAATGCACCCTTCTATTTTCGCCAAAGTTCGAACCAGGCGGTTTACGCTCGCTGGGGTCTTCTCGCCGGACTGGTGATATTTGGCCTACCGTTGGTGGCCTTATCCTGGCAACTCGTTAGACGGAATTACCAAGCAGGAGAGCCAGGCTTCAGCGCTCCGAAGTGCTTGATCCTCTTGGCCGTAGTACCCGTAGTGCTGGCCCTGCTGGCTAGCTGGGTATTACCGCACTCCGTCTGGGGCACGCGCCACTTGATCATTGTCGCAGTTCCTTACCTGCTGCTAGCGGCAATCGCACTCGTTCAATTGCGGCCGCACTGGCTGAGAATCACCGTTTTGCTCCTGCTGGGATGCTGGCTGTTCGTGGCCGGGGCGGGGACGCTACTGCGACGTGGAGACACTCACATCTGGTGTACATGGGAGCAGTTGAGCCAGCAGGTTGTTCAACGTCAAGACACGCAGACCGAGGTCATAAAGGTTTATGCCTTCGAAGACCTGGTTGCGTATCATTTGTGGTTTGCTTTGGAAAAGTCCGGCGGTGCTACAGTCAATGTTGGTTTGATAAAGGATGTTCCGGGAATCCGGGAGGATCCGGCTTACTTTCTACCCCGGGCCTTTTCTGGCATTACAGTGGAAGACCTCAACGCCCTGAATGAAAAGCGCCTCTGGATCGCCTTTCGAGATACAGACTTCTCTGAACACAGACCACCCCTCAAGACCCTAAGAGATCGTGGTTATGAAGTACGGGAGGTTCTGCAAGCGGAAGCCACGGGCCAGCGAGCATTCTTGGTGAGGATCGAGCAGCATTGAGAAGAAAGGGTAATCGGCTGCCGACATTGAACTACCAAGAAGTCTGGTTCACCCCGTAGGGGTCAGATGTTTATAGCACGCGACCCGAACTCCCCTCCACCGTTCTGAGGGGCGGAACTCAACTTGGCAGGTATTCGTCTAGTATCGTTCCGCCCCTCAGAACGGCGAGGTGGAATCATCGGATCCCAGTCTATAAACATCTCACTCCTATGGAGTGAACGTTGAAACGTACGTCTCCGCCGAAGCTTCGACGAATTTCTTTTTCCTTGGGAATCGCTTGACCGAGAATACCGCGAGGCTACTTGAGTGGTTACGTAATTGCGCCGCCGTCAACGATCACTACTTCACCATTCATAAAACTGTTGCGATCGCTGACCATGAACGCCGCATACTCGGCCAACTCTTCCGGACGACCCAAACGTCCGGCGGAGGCCCAGAACGCGTGCATCTGCAGCAAACGCTCAGGAAGAGCAGAAGCCAGATCGGTGTCGAAGATGCCGGCGGCAATGGCGTTTACTTTGACGCCGAAAGTCCCGGCCTCGCGCGACAGGCATTTGGTGAAACCGATCATCGCCGCTTTGGAGGTTGCGTAGTGAACCGCGGTCGGCAACGCCCGCATCGCTCCGATGGAAGTGATGTTGAGAATGTGTCCCTTCCGCTGGCGGATCATCTGTTTGTAGAAGGGTTTGGTTACGGCGAAAAGGCTGCCAACGTTGGTATCGATCACTTCGTCCCAGGCGCGATCTGTGGTCGTGGCGAAGTTGTCGGCGCGATTGATCGCCGCGTTGTTGACGAGGATATCGATCCCACCCCACTTTTCGACAATCTCTCTGGCGAGGCGTTTGAGGCCCAGGCGATCGGTAACTGATACCTTAAAGCTGAGCGTCCGCTTGTCGTGCTTCTCAATCTTCTGGCGCGTTTCATCGGCAAGATCGTCGCGCGTTCCGTAGTTGAACGCCACATCAGCGCCTTCCCGCGCAAAAATCTCGCACATGGCCGCACCAATCCCTCGCGTTCCTCCGGTGATGAACGCACGTTTTCCTTCAAGCAGCAGGCTCACTAAATATCAGTCTCCTAAGAAGCCCGCTTCGACGAGCGGGCAAGATTCACGGGGCTTGTTCGTTGGATGGGAATTAAAGCCTGAAAAGGTCTAACAGTCAACGCGCTGAAGAAGTTAGGCGACCTCGGTTAGTCTTGACTCATCCTGATTGCTGACCGACGCCGGAATAAGGGCCACAATCTCTTCCACGATGTGCCGCGTGGCATTCGGAATGGCAAGGCCGACAGTCGCGGCACGCATCGCCGAATAATAGGCCGTGTCTTCAACCATGCGCTTGATCACCGGGACAATATCGGTCGCCTTCTCCAACAGTACTCCGGCACCGCGTTTGACAATCAAACTGGCCGCGCCAGCCTCCTGAGGCATGGGCCGGGTAGTCACATCGGCAATTATCGGCAGCCGCGAAGCAAACGCTTCAAAGGTGGTCAGGCCACCAAGTTTGGAAATCATTACATTGGCCGCACCCATCAGTTGCTCGACGTGTTCAGAGTATCCGATGACTTTAACGGGAAACAATGCAGTTGATGCGAGTGACTCAGCCTCTAACCTCAGTTCTTCATTCCGGCCCGCAAGAAAGATTGCCTGGACATCCAGCTTGCCGCGGACCAGCTCACGGAAAATCTGCGGCACATTGCCGCCGCCTTCCCAGCCGGCGTTGACGAACACCGTAAACTTCTCCGGATCGAGGTCGAGAGCACGTCGGGCCGCCCGGGCCGCGTGTTCCCCCGGGTAGGCAAACTTTGAATGCACAGGCATTCCCGAGATCTTGATCCGCGCTGGGGTAATCCCGTAGTCGATTAACTGCTGTCTCGCTCCCTCAGTGGCCACCAGGTAAAGTGTCACATCGTCGCACGCCCAACCTCTCCAAAATCCGTAGTAAGGATCCGTAACTACCGACACCAGCGGAATACGGTCGGCGAGTTTCAGCTCTTTCAGAACCCGAGCAAAGATGTGCTGAGTCAATGGATGAACGCTAACCACTACGTGCGGGCACCAGCGTTCGAAGATCTCAACCACATAACCTATGCAACGCTTATGAAAAAACTCACGAGTCTCAGGACGAAACCGGTTGATGAACCAGTAGAGATATTTCATCCAGTGCTGTCTGTTGCGCAACAACCAGTTGTACAAGCGCACCAGCTTTTCGGTGACCGCGTGAGAGTCCTCGACCGCCCGCACTACTCGTACCGCATAAGACTCGCCCTCAAAGAACTTCTGCACTCCAGCCACGATGGCCGCCGCCGCCGAACGGTGTCCACCGCCAGTGTCGGATGAAATGATCAGAATTTTTGGGCCGCGGTTACGTAACATTCTCTTTTATTGGGCTTTGTGCCTTGGCTCTTGGCCTTCGGTCTTCGGGCTTCGGGTTTCTTTTCGATACAAGTTCGGAGTTCAGCGCAGGGTAAATCAAAAATGCCTTTCCGCTCCTACTGTCAGCCCATCGACTTCAGCTCCCGCGCTATCCATTTCTTTCCGGGCCTTCTTCATTTCCTTCTCCAGCTTCTTGATCTGAATCAGGTGACCGGGATTAAACGGGAGCGATGGGTAGTAGCTGTTCGACTCATGTGTGCAAAAACAGCCGTCGGCGGCTTTCTTGCGACGCTCTTTCATCGCCGGGGACAGCCAGAGTTTCTGAAAGTCCCAGTTGAAATCTCGCAGGTTGCCGATTGGTGCGAGGTTCTCGCAAGAAGAGACAGTCCCTTCGTCGTAAATGACTCCGCCGGCAGTTCCAGCGTAGCAGGTCATCTGCGCTTGCTTGGTTTCCTGCGTCTTGGCGATCAGCCCGTGCATGTAAATATCGATGGCTGCTTTGAAGAACCCAGCCTTGCCGCCGTAGTTGTTCTTGATTGCTGCATGCCGCGAATCGTCATCAATCATCGTGGCCAACTGCGCGTATCGCGAGTGATCGATATTGAGCTCAACGGGATCGGCTGAAGGTGGCCGGATGTAATTGAAGTTCACCTTGTCAGGCTTCAAGTCATACTTCAGGAAGTCGTACCAGTCGAAGATTGTGTCCTGGTTCGAGTTCATGAAGCAGGTGCACGTCTGCACGTCGAGGCGCGGATACTCCTTCTTGATTGACTGAAGTTGCCGCGCCGTATCGATGGCGATATCCCAGGAACCCTGCTTCTGACGAATCTTCTCGTGTTGGTATTTCAACCCGTCGATGCCCAGTGCAACGGTGACATTCAGATTCGGGCATTCCTCGAGGACGCGGGTCACGTCCGGGAAGATGCGCTTCTGAATCTGACCGTTTGACATGATGTAGATCGATTCGAGGTTGTTGTTGGTATAGAAAGCTTTCGCAATCTCAGGCAAATCCTTACGCGTGAAGGGTTCACCGCCGGCGAGAATCAACACACCGAGATTTCCTCCCAGCGTTTCGGAGATTTTCTCGATCTCGTGGGTCTTCATCTGCAATTTCTTACGAGGCCGGTCGTCCAGCTCGTCCGTGAAGAAGCAGTGCGTACAGCGCATGTCGCAGACAGAAGTAACCAGAATGTTGAGCAGAATGGGCGCGAACGGCTGCCCCACAGCTAATTTTGCGTAACGCTTAAGAAGTTCTTTAGTAGTGAAATCCATTATTGCCTCAATTTCGGCGCCTTTCCTTTATTTGCGCCGTCTCTTCGCTTACCGCGAAGAAAACATCTTTAACAGATACGGTATTGTGCCATCAAAGTCAACGAAGTCCTTAATTAGGAGTACTCAACAACCACAACCACCTACTGCCTTCACAATCTGCGACTTAGGGCCTTTCCTTACCACAAACGTGGCGTTGAAGTCAGTCGATTCGCAGTCTTCGTCGTTTGGGGCGCAAACGCGCGTCACGATATAGGTTGCCGTGACGGTGATATCGCCTGATACGTACTTTTCCGTCGATTGGCTACCCACTCCTTCTCTTTTTCCAATTCTGGCGGTTTCCTTCACCAACTTAAGGGCCACATCGCGTCCATCAATATTCATCCATGCGGACTCATCCATCGGCGAGCTGAAGACGTATCTCTCCACGTTTCGAGGTGTGCCACGCAACTTGAAGTAACACCCGCACCCATCACTAGTCGTATCATTCGACACATTCCCCACCAGGCTCCGCTTAGATGCGTCTTGAGCCGAAACGGTGCCCAGAACGACAACTGTCAGAAGCATACACATCGCTAGAAGTCTCATAAGAGAAGTCCTTGAAACACCAACCCAACCGGCTCCGCTTCTCACGTGGCGTCAAACTTATGGGAGATAGTTCAAGACGCGCCGATGCGCTCTCCGCGATTTTGAATACCCAATGCGCGCATGCGGCGGTAGAGATGACTGCGATCCACGCCCATCAACTCTGCGGCACGCGACACGTTTCCTTCCGCCTCTTCCAACTTTCGCTGAATGAACTCACGGTGGTAAGCGTCGGTCGCCTCCTTGAATGAAGGAAATCTGAACGACGCAACCGGCGCTTCCTCTTTCCCGCGCGCCGGCAAATCACCCTCCGTAACTTTTAGTCCCGGATGCATGATCACGACCCGCTCGATAGTGTTTTTCAGCTCCCGGACGTTACCCGGCCAGGAGTAGTTCTGCAGCTCTTCAATCGCCTCCGGAGAAAACTCCTTCGGCGGCTTACCATATGGGACTGAAAAGTTTTGGTTGAAATGTTCCGTCAATGAAGGAATGTCTTCAGGGCGCTCGCGCAACGGCGGCAACTCAAAAGGAATAACATTGAGACGATAAAACAGATCGGGTCGGAATTTGCCCTGCTCCATTTCCAGGTCCAGCCGCTTATTGGTCGCGGCAATGACTCGCACATCGACGCTGATCGCCGTTCCACTGCCTACAGGCTCGAAGCGTTGTTCCTCAAGCACTCGCAAGACCTTCGCCTGCACATTCGCACTCATGTCTCCCACTTCATCAAGGAATAGGGTCGCGCCATCAGCCAACTCAAACTTGCCTTTCTTGGCAGCCGTGGCCCCGGTGAATGCCCCCTTCACATGTCCAAAGAGTTCAGACTCGATCAACTCCTCTGGTATCGCGGCCGAGTTGACTTCCACGAAGGGCGCCGCGGCCCGACGCGATTGCGCATGAATTGCCCGTGCCACGAGCTCTTTGCCGGTGCCTGACTCACCGTAAATCAAGACTCGACCGTCTGTGGGAGCAACCACGGAAATTTGTTTACGGAGCGCCCGCATGGCCACGGACTCGCCCACCATTCGGTACTCTTTCGCCAGCTCGGCAGCCATTTCGGCGTTCATCAATTCGAGCCGACGCTGGCGCAAGGCATTGCGCACGGTGAGCACTGTCTTTTCTATGGAAAGAGGCTTCTCGATGAAATCAAACGCGCCGAGCTTGGTGGCGCGTACGGCCGTTTCTACATTTCCATGTCCGGAAATAATTACGACGGCCGAGTCTGAGCCGGTGGCGCGCAACTGCTGCAGAGTTTCGAGCCCATCGATGCCTGGTAACCACACGTCCAGCAGGATGCAGTCATAGGTCCGCCGCTCCAGGGCTTTCAGGCACTCTTCACCACTGGCAACGGCGTCGGCGACAAACCCCTCGTCGCCCATTACCGCACGCAGGGTGTCGCGAATGCCGCGCTCGTCGTCTACGATGAGAATTGATTCAGACACGTTTAAAAATAGGAGGCAGGAGCAGGAGGCAGACGGCAGGAATTCTTCGTTTCGTTAGAGGTATCTCCGCCCCTGCCGTCTGCCTCCTGCTCCTGCCTCCTGCTCCTGCCTCCTGGCTTCATCCCGGCAGTTCGATCACGAACCGGGCTCCGCGAGGGTGATTCCCTTCGGCGCGGATTCTGCCCCGGTGCTCGAGCACGATCCGCTGCACGATTGCCAGACCCAGACCGGTCCCGGTACCGCGGGTAGAGAAGTAAGGTTGAAAAAGCCTCTTGAAATCTCCGGAGCGGATGCCGTGTCCCGTATCGGTAACTTCCGCTATCAAGAGACTGCGCGCCGTGTCATTTGTCGTAGCGATGGTGATTCTTCGCTCGCCTTCCATCTCTGCCAGGGCCCCTAGCGCATTGTCTATCAGATTCACAAAGACCCGTCGCAACTGTTCCGTGTCCAACATCGCCGACGGCATGGTCGGATCCAGCTTGGTCTCAATCTGTACACCATCAAGGCGATCCTCGTACAAGGCGACGGCGTGGCCAACCACTTCATTCAAATCTGCTGGTTCCAGTCGGGCCAGGGGCAGACGCGCGAAACGCGAAAACTCATCCACCATGGCCTTCAGACCGGAAACTTCGCGGGCGATTGTTTCGGTGCATTCGTCGATCACGGCGGCGATGCTGAGCTCATTCGCCGTTGCTTCCGGCTTGCCGTTTGAACCGTTCCGATTGCCATTGCCACTAAGACGCCGGTAACTCTTGGCAATGCGTTCCGCGGACAGTTGAATGGGAGTCAAAGGGTTCTTGATTTCATGGGCCATTCGTCTGGCGACTTCGCTCCACGCCGCCGCCCTTTGGGCTGACAGAAGCTCGGACAGATCCTCGATAACCAAAACCACGCCCTGCCCTTCTCGCGCAACGCCGCGCAAGGCGGTGGCTGCCAGGGCGACGGGAAGTGGGCCAGTCTCTTTTGCGAGGGAACCAGTAAGCTGCGTCTGCTCCGTAGCTTGTCCGGTTCGACGTGCGCGCCGCAGCAGACGGTCCAGAACAACTGCATCCTCGGCGCCGATCAATTGGTCAAGTTTGTTCTGACCGCCAGGAATGTCACTCAAACGAAGCATCCGGGCTGCGGCAGCGTTGATGGTAGTTACCCGATCGTCTCCGTCGAGGGAAACCACTCCGGTAGAGAGCGATTCAAGCACTGTCTCGATGTAGTTACGCCGCTCTTCAAGCGCCAGGTTCTTGTCCCGAAGCTCGTTGGAACCAGCCTCGATGCGGCGACGGTTCTCTTCGAGTTGCGCGGTCATCTGGTTGAAAGAATGGGCCAGCAAGGCGAGCTCGTCTTCGGCGCCGGCAATCACCCGATGAGAAAGATTGCCGCGGGCTATTTCGTTAGACGCTTCTGCCAGGGCTTTGATTGGCGTAGCAATCCCGCGCGCCAGGTAAATAGCCACCCAGCTCGATACGAAGAGAAGCATCAGGGTCATCAGACCCAACGTGGAGAGTCCGAGCAAGCGGACTTTGCGCTGTCTCTTGACGAGCTTTTGGTATTCGCTCTCTGAGCCGGAGATCGTATCACTCAGACTGGAGTCAGCTCTTCGCGCGGTTGCCAGGATCAGTCTTTGATTGTTTGCGAGGGGCACGGCGATGACGTCAAATCCCTCGCCATCAACCAGACTCTGTCCCAGATCCCCTTTTGCCTGGCGCGCCTGGTAGAACAGTCTTTCCAATTCCCTGTTCTCACCCAACTCGCTACGACTCTGCGCCAGACGATTTCCATCTGAGTCAACGATCTCAGTGCCAGAAAGCTGCCCTCTGGTAACCATCTGATTCAGGGTCTCCCGGCGCTCTTCGTCGGATTGCTTGCTCAAGACAACTCCAAGCAATGCGGCGGTTTCGCTGAAGCTGCGGTACTGGGCTTCGAGCGCTTCGCGTTGGACCTCACGCGCTTCCTTCACCACGTCCTCAGGTAACTTGCTGAACCACTTCTCCAAAGAACGATTCAAGAAAAGATACGAGAACGAAGCCATCGCGATGATCGGCAGAAAGCTGATAGCAATGAAATAAACCAGGAGACGCGTCTTGATCTTGGAGCCGAGTTGCAACTCACGCCGCTCCTGGCGGAGTTTCAGGAGATTGCGAACAAAAATAAAAGAGAAGACGACAAATGCTACGAAGTTGAGTGTGGAGAGCGCGTAGAGGACGAGTGTATCGGACGCGGTATCGAGTGAAACTACGGTCCACAGCCACAGCTGTTGCGAGATGATAACTGCGAGCAACAGCAGCACCGTGATGCCGAGTGCCCATAACAAGATTCGCCGGCGGCGGGCCAGCTTCTTCTTTGCAACATCCGGATTTATGGGCTGATCACTCATTAAATGCTGGCAAAGTTTACCATACGGATTAGGCCCTCCCAGCATTTGTGCTAACGAAAGTCGGTTTCACGCCAAGACGCAAAGGGGGCAAAGACGCAAAGAAGATCAGCAAAAAATAGGTTTGTCGCTAAGATATCTTTCCTCTTTGCGTCTTGGCGTGAAACTGACTCTGTGAGCGTCGACTCTCGTATAATGGATCGTCTTTGACTCCATCGTCTAGAATGACTGCTCCAGTTTAATTTCAGTCTGCAAGCGTCTAATGGAACCCTGGAAACTCTTCATCAACAGCGCCGGCCGTCTGCGCAGCGGTTGGCGTCTTGCTGGGTTTCTCCTGGCCTACGTGGTTTTTCTGTTCCTGATCACCAGTGCAGCGCGAGTGGCCTACGCCGCAGCGACCTATTTTGCGCCCGGTGTCAGGTTGGGACTCTACGTTCAGGACGTCGTCTACCGGTTGATAATTCTGACGTCAACCCTGGCCGCAGGTTACGTTTGCTGCCGCTGGCTGGAGGGCCTGCCGTGGCGTTCTCTCGGTCTATCGCTGCATGCCAGATGGTTTCGCGACCTCTCGGTGGGCACAGCAATAGGCATCGCCTCTTTGGCTCTTGCCGCAGGCCTCGCGGCGGCAGGCGGCGGGTTGCGTTTCACATTCTCCACAGCCGGCATTTTCCCTCACGTTGCGAAGACTCTCGTGCTCTCCGGGGTGCTCTTCATTATCGCGGCATTGGCAGAAGAGGCGTTGTTCCGAGGTTATCCCCTACAGACTCTGACACGAGCTCGGTTCGCTGTGTTGGGGGTCTTGCTCACTTCTGTGCCTTTCGCAGCAGTGCATCTGCAAAACCCAAACGTCGCCGCGGGCTTCACCTTTGTGAACACCGCACTCGCAGGCGTGTGGCTGGCGATGGCCTATCTCCGCACCAGGAGCTTGTGGTTTCCTCTGGGCGTTCACTGGTCCTGGAACTGGGCCCTGGGATCGCTTTTTGGTCTGCCCGTGAGCGGCATAACCCGCATCGCCCCACACCCACTGCTCCAGGGCACCGACCTTGGCCCAGCGTGGTTGACGGGAGGTAGTTATGGCATCGAGGGCGGACTGGCCTGCACCGTCACCCTCGTGATTTCTACGATCTTTATCTGGCGCACTGGTTGGGTATCAGCGACTGAAGAAATGAAACGCTTGACCTCCCAGGAAAACCCCACAGAGACCAGTCTCGTAATATCTCCTGTTCCTCAAAGGAATGAGATAGCTGCTGAGTAGTTATTCTTTGTTAACACTCTTCCCTTGAATCCCGTCTTAATCGGTGTCAGGTAAGGCCCGGAATGATCTTGAAGACTTGCAGCCACCCGCTTCAATCTTTTAGACCGAATCGAATACCAGATGAAGACCGGAACCCATACGAGGCGGTGCGATGTACGAGGTTGAAGCCATAGACATGCCTCGCATACCCGGTCAGAGGAAACCTTCGATCGCTTCTGTAAACATCGAAGTCGCGCCTGAAGCGATACTCGTTGCGGCGGTCTTAGAAGGTCACCACGATCAGTTCACACAGCTGTACGATCTTTACGCGCCGCTCGTCCACGGCATCTTGTTGGCGCGGGTGCCGCGAAACGAAGTGGACGATCTTGTGCAAGACATCTTTCTCCACGCACTAAAGAAGCTGCACACCCTGCGCGATAGAGCTGCCTTCGGACCTTGGATAGCGATGATTGCCCGCAACCGCGCCATGGACTTTCACAGGCAATCGCGCTCGACTGAAGCAGTGACCGATGACATGCGTACTACGGACACGTCTGGTTCTAGAGCAACGGAGTTGCTCGAAATTGTCCGCTCGCTTCCAGATGCATATCGCGAGACGCTGGTCCTACGACTCGTCGAGGGAATGACCGGGCCAGAGATTGCTTCGCGCACCGGACTGACACCAGCTTCAGTCCGCGTCAACTTGCATCGCGGTATGAAGCTTCTGCGCGAGAAGCTCGGCTTTAGGGAGGGCTTATGAACGACGACTATTTGTGGGATCGAACTGGCGAAGCAGATCCTGAGATTCAACAACTCGAGCAGGTTCTCGGCACGCTGCGCTATCAACCGCGGCCGCTGGAACTACCGGCTCAGGTGCGAATCGGCCGTCCGCGAACTTTCTTTCCGCGGATGGCAATTGCCGCCGCCGCTGCAA
>JAMQPI010000491.1 GCA_023717565.1 Pyrinomonadaceae bacterium
CGCGAAGTGAGGGAGACTTATCGGCAGATTCGAGTGGGCCTTTTGTCGGAGTAAGCAGCCGCAGTAAGAACAACTCCGTCCTCTACTACTACGGAATTGATCGTCACGATCTATGGATCTTCACACCGCTCTTCAGATAACAATTTCATCGCGACTGCCATTTGTTGTCACTCGAGTTGAGCCTCTCTTCTCTCATCATTGATCACGCACGGCGTGACCAAACTGCGGATCGATCTTCGATCGATCGTGGATCATTGTTCGCGTCAGAGATCGCGATCAAGCGAGCAACACATCGATGCCAAGCGCAGCTTTACATGCAGAGTGGGTGGAAATATTTTTCACGCTTGCAGTAATAAGTTGTTGACATCCGCTTCATAAACGTTTATATAGCAAGATGTTGTGCGCCGTTTACGCTAGCCCACAAGACCAAACTAAGCACAGCATCTTGTGGTCGGGAACGAAACCCCAAACTTGAAAGAAAAGGAGCACATAGAAGCTATGGCAACTAAAAAAGGTGGAAAGAAAGCAGCGAAAAAGGGTGGCGCAAAGAAGGGCGCGAAAAAGGCCGGAACCAAGAAAGCTGCAAAGAAGAGATAGTTCGAACCAGCAGGTCACTTCAACAAGGTACAGTTGGCGCACACCAACTACTGAAGGCTCTCAAGGCCTTCTCAAAGGGAACGACGAATACTTCAATGAAGTTCGTCGTTCCTTTTGTTTTGAGTAACAGAGCGACTCGTGATCGGTGAATCGCTCTCTAACAAAACAAGGTACTCCGTAGCAACTTCTGTCTCATGATTAGAGTGGCACTGGTCGAGCCAGAAATTCCACCCAACACTGGCAGCATCGCAAGACTGTGTGCGGCCATGCGAGTCCCTCTCCACATCGTCGGCGCTGCCGGTTTCCGCCTGGACGATCGTGCAGTCCGTCGGGCCGGTCTGGACTACTGGCCTGAGGTCACACTGCATCGACACCATGATCTTCCTTCTCTCTACGGCTTCTTGCCCGCCGCCCGCTTTTTATACCTGACGACTAAGTCGCGGCGGTCTTACTCTGATTGGGTTTTCGCGGAGGACGACTGTCTCATATTTGGCCGAGAGACCGCGGGACTACCCGAGGACGTGCTCCGCGAAAACTGGGACAGATGTCTGACTATCCCCATGCTAAACCCGAAGGTCCGCAGTCTGAATCTGGCGATGTCAGTGGGAATAGTGGTCTATGAGGCCCTGATACAAACAGGCGCTCTCCGGCAACCGTGACGCCTGACAACCCAATCCCACCAGAGCACGGATCTCGATCCGGCCAGTCCAAGTCATTGACGGTGACGAGTGTTATGCAGAGATAAGTGGTAAGCTCCAGAGTTTGCCTCACACGGGCAAATCGGAGCTGTGCAAAGTATGATTGAACAACGAAAAGACATTCGCAATATCGCCATTATCGCTCACGTGGATCACGGCAAGACCACTCTAGTTGATGCCATGCTGCGGCAATCCGGGACATTTCGCGACAACGAACAGGTGCGCGACCGGGTGATGGACTCGATGGACCTGGAACGAGAGCGCGGCATTACCATCATGGCGAAGAACACTGCGGTGCGTTATGGCGACGTGAAGATAAATATCGTCGACACTCCAGGCCACGCAGATTTTGGCGGCGAAGTTGAGCGTGTCTTGAAGATGGTTGATGGTGTGATGTTGCTGGTCGACGCCGCGGAAGGATGCCTGCCTCAAACGCGATTCGTGCTCCGCAAGGCCCTCGAGGCCCACCTGCCGGCAATCGCAGTAGTGAATAAGATCGATAGACATGATGCGCGACCGGCGGAAGTGCTTGACGAAATCTATGAACTGTTCCTTGATCTTGACGCTACCAATGAGCAGATTGAGTTTCCTATCCTCTACTCAATTTCCCGAGATGGAATTGCCAAGAAACTCTTGACTGATGACTCCGAAGATCTGCGGCCCTTGTTTGACCAAATTGTAGAGACCATTCCGGCGCCTCACGCGTTAAGAGATGACTCACTACAACTGTTGGTGGCCAATCTTGATTACAACGACTACGTCGGACGCCTGGCGATCGGTCGCATTTTCTCCGGTGAACTTGCGATTGGCGATCAGGTCGTAGTAGTGAAACGCGACGGCGCGATCAAGAAGGTACGGATTTCTCAACTCTACGTATTTGAGGGTCTCAAGCGCGAGCCCGTCGAAAGAGCTGGGCTGGGAGAGATCGTGGCGCTGGCTGGTTTCGAAGATATCGAGATCGGCGACACGATCACATCGGCTGAAAACCCGCAGCCGCTGCCGATAATCGCGGTCGACGAGCCAACGATCTCGATGATCTTCGGCGTGAACAATTCTCCGTTTTCGGGGAAGGAAGGCCGGTTCGTGACGTCCCGCCAACTTCTGGAGCGGCTCGAGAAAGAGACCCTCGGCAATGTCGCGATCCGCGTCGAGTCAACAGACTCGCCTGACCAGTTTAAAGTTTCCGGTCGAGGCGAACTGCAACTAGCCATTCTGATTGAAATGATGCGTCGCGAGGGATATGAACTTCAGGTATCGAAGCCAGAGGTAATAACCAAAGATACGGATGGCAAGATCTTGGAGCCCATTGAGATGGTGGTGATCGATTGCCCGGATGAGTTCATTGGGGTCGTAACCGAGGCCCTTGGTCGCCGCAAGGGACAGATGATCAAGATGGTAAATCACGGAACGGGCCGGGTGCGCCTGGAATTTGAGACGCCTTCGCGCGGGCTAATTGGCTTCCGCAACGAATTCCTAACCGAGACCAAAGGAACAGGCTTGATCAATACGCTCTTTCTCCGTTGGGATGAATGGCAAGGTGCTCTACGAGGTCGTTCCACGGGGTCGCTGGTTGCTGATCGAACGGGCGAGACAACCACCTATGCGCTCTACAACCTGCAAGAGCGCGGATCACTGTTTGTTCGCCCCGGTACGAGAGTTTATGAAGGAATGGTTCTGGGCGAGAACGCTCGCGCCGTCGACCTCGACGTAAATGCAATCAAAGAAAAGAAGCTGACCAACATGAGAGCTGCCAGTGCAGACGAGGCAATGCGTCTGGTTCCAATAAAAGACCTCTCGCTTGAACAGGCGCTCGAATTCATCGCTGCCGACGAATTGGTTGAGGTCACTCCCAAGACGATACGCTTGCGAAAGCGCGTCCTGCGAGCGAACGAAAGGCCAAAGCGAGAATCTTAACCATCAGGTACTTCTAAAGTAACCTGCAAGCGTCCATGCTGTTCCGTGAAACCAGGATCTATCCCCTCACCGACGTGCGACTCACCGGGTTGTCTCACTCTGAGCAAGTGGTCAGGCTCAGCAACGGCGGTGCCAACCTAATTCAACTTCGCGAAAAGAATCTGACGCCGGGCGAGTTTTTCAAACAGGTGGAGCAGGCCTTACGCATGGCTGATGAGCGCAACGTGCGGATCGTAGTAAATGATCGCGTCGATATAGCACTAGCTCTTAGGGCTGATGGCGTTCATCTCGGCCAGAAGGATTTACCAGCAGACGCCGCCCGTCGTCTCCTCGGTGACAGCGCAATCATCGGCGTCTCGACTCATAACCTTGAACAAGCCCGACAGGCCTCGCGGTTGCCGGTGACCTACCTGGCAATCGGTCCGATCTTCTCCACGTCCTCAAAGAGCGATTCCGAACCGGTGGTCGGTTTGGAGGGTCTGCGGAGGGTCCGCGACGCTATTGGCGATTTCCCCCTTGTCGCCATTGGAGGTATCAGCCACGAGAACGCCCGGCAGGTGCTTGAATCGGGCGCCGATGCCGTTGCCGTGATAAGCGCGCTCCTCGCAAACCCCAATGAGATCACAGAACGGACCAATAGGCTCCTCGCCATCGTCCAAACGTTGCAACCGGATCGGTAAAACATATTTTACTTGCGTTTGAAGGGTTTATGCGCGAGAATTGCGAAGCTTTCCAGGAAGGCAAGCGTTTCGCCTCCCGCTAACCTACCCTAATCAAAGCCTATTCCTTTTTCCACGCATCCAAAGCGGAGTCAACGCCAGTATGAGTTTCTTCGACTTCCCTCCCATTATCGAGCGAATGCTGATGTTGTCCGACAGGATTAGCGACCTCAACTTTTCAGTCGGCCAGCTCCCGCAGGTCGAGATAAATGGAAAGCTGACTCCAATACAGCCGCTGGGGATGCAGAAGCTCACGCCCTACCAAACCGAGATACTCGCGATGACTCTGCTGCACGGAAACCCCGATGCCGCCGAGCGTCTCGCCCAGACTGGAACTGCCGACCTGAGTTATTCGCTGCCCTCCAGAGCACGCTTCCGAGTCAATATCTTTCAGCAACGTGGTGTGTACTCAATTGTAATGCGGGTCATTCCCACCGATATCCCGACCTTGAAGTCTCTTGGTCTGCCTGATCACCTCGAGGAGATTGCTAATCTCAAAAATGGATTGGTTCTTGTTACTGGTCCCACAGGATCCGGCAAGAGTTCGACCCAGGCGGCAATCATCGACATGATCAATGATAAAAAGCATTATCACATTGTGACGATTGAGGATCCCATCGAGTATTTGCATTCGCATAAGAACTCGACTATCAACCAGCGCGAAGTGGGCTATGACACGAGAGACTTCCCGTCCGCCTTGCGAGCGACTTTACGTCAGGCACCCAAAGTGATTCTGATTGGCGAAATGCGCGACTTCGAGACAACGGAAATCGCGCTCGAAGCCGCTGAGACGGGGCACCTGGTTCTTTCTACCTTGCACACCATCGACGCTTCGAAAACCGTAGATCGGATCATTGGGCTCTACCCGAAAAATGAGGAGCCGGTTATTCGGACTCGGTTGGCGCAGACATTCCGCTACATCATTTCCCAACGGTTAATCCCTCGAGCCGACGGACGGGGACGGATTGCGGTTGCTGAAATTCTCAGGACAAGCCCGCGCACCCGGGAGTACATCGAAGCGGGTGAAACCGACGGAAAATCTCTCCTCGACGCCATGCGCGACGGTAAACTGGATGGGATGCGAGATTTTGATTCAGTGATTCTCGATCTGATTGAATCGCGGGTGATTTCGATTGAAGACGGACTATCGTTCGCCACTAACCAGAACAACATGCTGCTCTCGCTAAAAGGGTTAACTGCTGCTCAAGATTTCGTGCGCCGGGATGGCAGTCCTATTCCGGTTAATGCTTTGTCAGAGTCTGGTTCACTCTTAGGTTTGATTGAATAGTTCACGGCCTGCTTCGTAACTGACACTACCATGAATGTTGTTTGCCCAAAGTGCGCAGCTCAAATCCCAGTCAGCCAGCCTGACTCGGAACGAGCCTCAAGTATTCGCTGTCCGAAATGCAACATCACGCTCAAGCCCGTCACAGTTAGTCCCGCAACCGAGAAGAGCGCCTTGACAGTGGGTCAGTCTCCCTCAACGGAGCAGCACCGGTTTAAACCTCGCGCGCCGGCCCCTCTCTTCGAGTTGAAGAAGACCGGAACAAGTGAGTTGACCAGCAGCCCGGCGGCGCCCGTGGAGGACATTAGTCAACTGCTGTCCAACCTGCTCAGGCAGCACGGCAACACCGTCACGGAAACCGCTACATCGAAGCGCAAAGCACTGGTTTGCACAGCCGAAATACATCGTGAGGCTATCGCACGCCAGCTCACAGACAACGGTTATCAAGTGTTTGTCGCCCAGGACACCGGGCAGGCGATAGACCGCATGCGCGAAAACCAGCTGGAAGTTGTACTACTAGACTCCGAGTTCGATTCTGCGGAACAAGGTTCAGCCTTCGTGGTTCGCGAAGTCAATGTCCTCAGACCGGCGCAGCGTCGGCGGCTGTTCTTTGTCCTGCTATCACCGCTGCAGCGAACCATGGATGCTCATGCTGCTTTTCTACACAGTGTGAACGCGGTCGTGAACTTCAAGGAGCTGGACGAACTGTCTGGAATTCTTGATCACGCATTACGGGAATACAACGAGCTCTACAAAGAATTCAATCTGGCGCTGAACGTTGCGGCTTTATAGCCGAGACCAGTTCGCTCCAAAAGCTGACGGCAGTTTTGGGCCCATGAAGGGCCTTTATTTCTTTAAGATTTCGGCTTTTCGCCAAACACGACCCAACGATACTCCCCGTTCGACAACCGGTTATGCGTTAACGTCACTGATTCATGGCTGTACCTGACCCGGCTGTCCGGAGGTTCTGTAATTTGCTAAGCTTTACGTTAATGGCCCAAGCGGAATTTACAGCAACCGCGCTCCGCACCGGAGCACCGCACGCGCACAGGCACGGGCGCGCTTCAGACAGTCGCCGTCGACTTAGCGTGGTCTTGGTGCTCACCGCGATTTACATGGTTGCCGAGGTATTGGGGGGTTGGTGGACAGGATCCCTGGCGCTGCTGGCCGATGCTGGTCATATGCTGACAGACGTAGCGGCATTGGCGTTGGCCTTGATTGCAGCCTGGTTTGGCAGTCGGCCTGCCACGTCCAAAAAGACGTTTGGCTATCACCGTCTCGAGATACTTGCCGCGCTGGTCAACGGTGTAGCCCTGGTGCTCATTTCGCTATTGATTTTTTACGAAGCCTATCAGCGATGGTCCTCGCCACCCCCGGTCCGGGGCGGCATTGTGATGTTCGTGGCCGTGGGAGGCCTGATAATAAACCTAATCTGTGCCTGGATACTCCACTCTTCTAACGAGGTAGATCTCAATATTCGTGGTGTGTGGCTGCACATCATTAGCGACGCACTGGGCTCGGTGGGAGCAATAACTGCCGGGGCAATCATGTCGCTCTACGGTTGGTACACAGCGGATCCACTCTTTAGCGCACTGATCGCGGTCCTCATTGTCTGGAGCTCGTGGCGGTTAATCCGTGAGGCCACGAACGTACTTCTGGAGGGAACCCCCGCGCATATTAATCTCGCGGCAGTTGAAGAAGCGATCATGCGAACAGAGGGGGTTGATGATGTCCACGATTTGCACGTCTGGACCATAACCTCAGGACGCGAAGCCTTAAGTGCCCACGTAATACACGCGTACAGCATCTCTCAACCAGAACTTCTCAAAGAGTTGCGCACGAAGTTGCACGAGCGCTTCGGAGTCGATCATCTGACAATTCAGATGGAGACCCCGGACTTTGAAGACGAGACATTTCACTTTTGCCACGCTGGTACTGCGTGCTTTAAATCACAGCGCGACTAATTGGTCCGTGGTCATTGGTCATTGGTCATTGTGAAAACTGATGGCAAGTGACCATTAACAATTGACAACTGACCACGGACAACTGACCACTGACCACTGACCAGGCCCCCCGGTATGGAAATAAACCTCCTGTTGACTCTTGATCTTCGCGAACAAGCGGCTTTGCAGGCGGCTCTCGTCACTCACGGCGCGCCTGACTCTCTCGTCACTCTGGCCTTAACCGGTGCCTGCCGAATTTCGTCAATGGCTGAAGCACGCAAGCTTCATGACTGGCTTCTCCAGGCGCGCATGGCGAGCGATAAGGACTTCGCTTCCCTACACGTAATCGAGCGGGCCCTGGTGCAATTTGGCGTTTGATCGTAATCCAGACTCTAGTTTCCGCAGGTTTTTAGCCTATCGGAAATTTTTATGCCGCAAATCGAACTAGCTTATGGATCAGGCTCGGTTGCCTTTGCATTTGACGAAGACCGTTATCAGGTACTTCGCTCTGACGATCGGCAAGACAAACCGCTGACCGACGTCCAGATTGGCGAAGCCATGGATTTGCCGTTTGAATCCGCACCGCTCGAAGAAATACTATCCGCTGGCGAGCCGGTATTGATCGTGGTTTCTGATGCTACCCGCGCCACGGGCAGTGCGCAGATCGTCAATCTTCTGGTACGCCGTATCATTCAGAACGGAATCGAGCCCCAGAACATCGCAATCATCTTCTCTACCGGTATTCATCGTGCAGTCAGCTCAGATGAAAAGCGAGACCTGTTAACTCCATTCATATTCCAGCGCATCAAGACCATTGATCATGACGCACATGACCCGAGCAAGCTGGTCGTGGTTGGAGAAACGAGGTATGGGACGCCGGTGGAAGTTAATCGGGCGTTGCAGGAGTTTCCTCAGGTGATTCTCACTGGCGCCATAGGATTTCACTACTTTGCCGGATTCACCGGGGGACGCAAATCAATCTGTCCCGGCCTCGCCTCTGCCCAAACTATCAAGGCCACTCATATGCTGGCGCTCGATTTTGAGACGGGCGGCCGCCGCGCAGGGGTCGGCACGGGCTTGTTGGACGGCAATGCAGTGCACGAGGCGTGTGAAAGCATCGGTGAGATGATCAATCCCTCGTTCGGTATTAACAGCGTCGTCGACGAACTCGGTCGTCCGGTTCGAGTGTTGGCTGGACATTGGCGTGGTGCCCACCGGGCTGCATGTCAGGAATACCTAGCCACTCATTCCGTCAGTATTGAAAACAAACGCGAGGTAGTGGTCGCCAGTTGCGGTGGCTTCCCCTACGATATCAATCTCATTCAGGCGCACAAGGCGCTCGACATGGCAGCTCAGGCCTGTAATGAAGGCGGCACCATTGTCTTGCTAGCAGAATGCCGCGAGGGGTTTGGCCGAAACGACTTCTTAAAATGGTTTGACGAAGAAAACTCTTCCTGCCTGGCTGGACGGTTGCGCCGGGCGTATGAGGTTAATGGTCAAACGGCATGGGCGTTATTAACCAAGGCCGAGCGCTACCGTGTGTTACTGCTCTCAACACTCCCTGATCAGGATGTTAAGCAAATGCGCATGACCCCTGTTCATTCACTTGATGAGGTCCTGGCTCAACTTGATCCCGCGGCCCACGGATACATTCTCCCTCGGGGCGCAGCTTGCTTGCCCGTGAACGCGGATTGATTTGATGAATCATTGCTTGTCTCTGCTAACCACACTAGAATTCAACTCAACTGGCAAACAACAACAAGGAGACTAGACGTGAGAATTAGAATGATCGCGATCTGCGGAGTGGTTTCACTTGGTGTGCTATCTGTCTCGGCGCAGTCTGTACAAAGCCCAAGCGAGCAGTCGGTCTCGTTGACGCAGGCGGCCGTCGCACTGGATGGCCGAGGAACCCCCGCGCTGGAGGGAACGTTGCGGACCACGTCTCTGGATGGTGCTCCCGATACTCCAGTGACGAACATTCGGCTGGTGATTAAGAATGTCGGCCCACTGCCGTACGGATATGTTTCCGGATTGGTAACTTTCTACGATGGCTCTGGCATACGCTGCGGTGAAGGGATTTTTAAGGCCGATGAACTGTTGGCAAGCGAGTCTGTGGAAGTCGACACTCCCGGCATTCGCATTAGATGCGCCCCTACAAGTTGGCGCATCGTTGCGACTAACCTGCTGGCACGCCTGTCACCGGGACTAACCGGCGTCGAAACAGCCAGGCCCTCTAACCTGGTAATCAGCGTCGACGGCGAGGAGCATCCGATTCAATTGGATCGGCCAATGGTTTTGAATTTAGGTGAGCGACAGCGAACCATTATTGTGCGTCAGAAACCGTAGGTTCGAAAAACACTGTCCGCTTGCCCTATGACATCCGGTGCTCGGAGATAGCACCGTTCCGCAAAGAAGAGGCAATCAATCCCAACACCATCCTCAATCCCGGCTAGATGCTTAGCTGAACTCCCGATTCGCCAAACAATCGAAGGTTAAGATGCTTCCAATCCTGATCGAACTGCAACGTCTAAAGCGGCTGGATCGAACTGGCTGGACGCTTCGCGGCCTGCCGAATGGCACTGAATCTGTGGCCGCGCACTCTTTTGGAGTTGCGGTGACCGCGATGACGTTGGCCGATGAACTGCAAGCTCGGGGTGTGTCGGTCAATACGGAAAGACTATTGAGAATGGCATTACTCCACGACTGGGCCGAGACGCGGGTCGGCGACCTGCCCAAAACAGCCACCTCGTACTTTGGCAGCGAGGTAAGAAGACGTGCGGAAACCGAGGCCTTCGCTGACGTCGTTAGGGTAGTGGGCCGTGCGGGTTCTCTATATCGTGATCTGTATGACGAATACGAAGAACGCAGGAGTTTGGAGGCGCGCCTGGTTAAGGCCGCCGACGTAATTGATTTGCTGGTACAGGTGCTGGCGCTGGAACGTGCTGGAGCTCGGGGACTTGAAGAGTTTTGGGGCGTCGTGGAGGCTGGCAATTTCGATCTTGATGGCCCAGCCCATGAAATCTTAGAAGAACTCTTCGGCGCACTGCTGGAGGCCCGTCGAGAATTTTGAGGGAGGGTCAGAGGTAACGTAGACCGATGTTCGAATGGGTAACAGAGTTTTTCAGTTCAATAACCTTACGAGGGGCGCTTCTCTGGCTCCTGATTTTTGTGGTCACCTTCGGGGCCAGTCTGGCGGTTGTTTCCCTGGTACTCGTCAAATTGCCGGCTACTTATTTCAAAAGGTCACATGACCGGACATTTCTGCACCACCGGCCGCCGATAATCCGCTGGTTGGCTATCCTGGGAAAGAATCTCTTAGGTGTCTTACTCGTGGCGGTTGGTATTGTTCTGTCCGTTCCGGGAGTACCTGGCCAGGGCATGCTAACCATCTTGTTAGGGATAATGCTGCTGGATTTCCCAGGTAAACTGCGGCTCGAATATTGGCTGGTCAGTCGTCCCAAGATCCTCCAGACGATAAATAAGCTGCGGCACAGATTTAGCAAGCCGGCACTAGTGCTTGATTAGATCGTTCGCCACCGGGGACGACGACGCTTCGTAATCGACTTGGTCGTCAAAAGAGCGCGCCGACTGTGCTAAAAATCCTGCGGTTGTCCCTTCGTTGGATCAAAAATCCCAGCGTTGACAATGGAAAATGGCTTTGTTAGGTTGAACTCCTGATTTCAGACTTGTCGGCAAAGCATTACTGAGGTTTTTCTTAGATCTACTTAATGGTTAATTCATATTCTAGTCTCCGCCCCCTTCCTCGGCCTCTTGTCCTTCTTTTAATACTGACAGGGTTGTTGTCCATAAGCGGATGTGGTCTTTTTGGTACCCGCAAGCAGGTGCAGGTGCCTCCCATGCTCACGCCGATAGTTGACGGAAACAGAGACCAACTGATCGCCGAAGTGAATAGGCTGGCTGCCGTGAAATCGATTCGCGGAAAAGTAGATATTCAATTCGAGGATACCTCTTTCGCCGATGTAGGAATCGCCGAGAAATATCGACAGGCAGATGGAACGATTACGCTGCAACGCCCGGGAAAGGTTTACCTGGTTATTCAGGTGCCCTTCATTGCGACCGACATTGCCCAAATGACGTCAGATGGTGAGAGCTTTCGCGTCGCCGTACTACAAGGCGATGAAAAATACCGTCGGTTCGTGAAAGGCACCAACAATGCGGTCTATGAGAAACTCGAACTCAACGGCGGCAGCGAAGCCACTAAGACTAAGAAGAAGGTAATGAGCGGAAAGGAGACAGTTAGCGCTCTGTCGAACCTTCGTCCCCAACACTTGACTGAAGCGTTCATGATTGGCCCGGTTGCGAGCCAGCCAGGGTTACTTTATTCACAAAGCGAGTTCTTCCAGGAGGAGCCAGACGTCCGGCCTCGGGCAAAAAAAGGATCTCGGGTGGTTCGTGGCTACTATTTGTTAGAAGAATTCTCGGCGACCTCGTCGGACGAGATGCGTTTGCTGCGGCGGTTCTGGTTTGATCGAGTCGGAGAAATTCGTCTGGCCAGACTGCAAACATATGATGACAAGGGCCTGCTCATCACCGACATCGCTTATTGGGACGATAAGGCCGTTGGTCCCGACGGGCGGAAGCTGCCTTCACGCATCGATATCACCCGACCGCATGACCACTACAGACTGAGCCTCTCTTATCAGGCTCCAGATGCAATGAATATTGACCGCGAATGGCCACCAGAGGCTTTTGTTCTTGAGAATAGGTGGCAACTTCCTGAGATCGATCTCGACGCTCAGCAAAACAAGAGAGCCAAAGTTAGTCAGTAACGCACAGCCGGATGCTAGATATAGGCGGCGGATTGTATTAACATCTGACACCTAAATCGTTGGCATCCGCTTTCCATTTAGTCGTCCGTTGCCTTCGCACTCGCAGGCGACAAAGCCTTGGCAAGTAATGAGTGCCCCCGTATCTGTTTGATTCTTAATGCGAACGATTCTACAAGCTGACAACCTCGTTAAGGTCTATCGCGTTGGCAAGGTTGATGTTCCCGCATTGCGCGGAGTATCGCTGCACGTACAGGAAGGCGAGTTCGTGGCTATTATGGGACCGTCGGGCTGTGGGAAATCCACGATGCTGCACTTGTTGGGAGGACTACTGACGCCTACGAGCGGCAAGATCATCGTTGACGGCGAAGACCTCACCGCTGCCACGGACGCCAAGCGCACGGATATTCGTCGAAGAAAGATCGGATTTGTCTTCCAACGATTCAATCTCTTCCCGACTTTGACAGCAGAAGGGAATCTGCGACTTGCCGAACGAATTCACGGAAATGGAGGGGATGATTCCGGGCGGCGCCGGGAAGTACTGCGCCTGCTCGGACTCGAAGACAAATTGCATCACAAGCCCCTCGAACTCTCCGGCGGCGAGCAACAGCGAGTGGCCCTGGCGAGGGCGGTCGTAACCCGACCGGCTATCGTCTTGGCTGATGAACCCACTGGAAATCTCGACTCTGAGAATTCAGCCCTCGTACTCAACATGTTTCAGGAGCTGAACTACCGCTTTAACCAAACCATCGTGATGATTACTCACAACCCCGAAGCCGCAGCAATGTGCCGACGAATAGTGCAAATGCGTGACGGTCACATTGTCGAACCGGCCCTGAGCGTCCGAATGTAATTAGCTTGTTTACAGGGAATTGCTGGCAGGTTAGACTGTTACGGGTCGTTTGTACCTGCCAGGCGTGAGACTTGCTAGGATCCGCACCGGGAACCATCTTAGAGGCGGTTTTTGCTCAGCACAATCAAGAAGATGTTCCTTTGGAACTATGCCAGGAATACCTGGCAGTGGGATGTCTTATGCGTCCTGATCCTGGTATTTATTTTTTTGACGCCAAAA
>JAMQPI010000515.1 GCA_023717565.1 Pyrinomonadaceae bacterium
CGCGTCGTTAGTAATACGGATCAGAACTTCCGGCTCGATCCTGATACAGGAGCGGTAGTTGGACCAGACACGACGCTCGCATACGACGGCTCAGATCCAAACGCCGCCGCCGATCCAAATGTCGTGGGGCTGGCTTACACCAGCAACACGGCTGGCGCCACCTCCACGACTCTATATGGGATTGACTCGAACCTCGACACGCTCGTCCGCGTGGGTTCACCCGGAGGCACGCCCACTTCGCCCAACTCGGGTCAACTGTTTACCGTGGGCTCACTCGGCGCTACCATTTTCAACTTTGGCGCCGTTACCGGCTTTGACATCCTCTCGAGCGGCGACACTGCCCTGGCTGCCACAGCGCCTCAGGGCAATTCGTTTTTTTCAATCCTGCACGAGATTAATCTGACAACCGGCGCGGCAACAGAGATCTTCAGCGTGAACTCCGGGCCGATTATTGGCGGGTTCCTGCTTCAGGAAGCAGTGCGCGGCATAGCTGTAGCTACCAATGGAAATATCGGGTTCGCATCGGCGACGACCAGCGTGTCCGAGGGGGCGGGCAAAGTGCAGATCACGTTGACGCGTACCGGAGACATTTCGGGCGCGGCCTCGGTAGACTTTACAACCACCGACGATACGGCAGTGCAGACGTCTGATTACAATATCGCTTTCGGAACGGTTGCGTTCGCGCCCGGAGAGGCCAGCAAGACCTTTAATGTTTTCATCACTGACGATGGCTACATGGAAACCGATGAGACGTTCACCGTCTCACTCGGCAATGCAAAAGGCGGCTTCCAGGTGGGTGGCATCACCGGCGCTACCGTCACGATCACCGACAACGACGCTGCGCCCTCGATGACTAATCCGATCGAAGGAGCACCTTTCTTCGTCCGGCAGCAGTACATCGACTTCCTAAATCGCGAGCCTGATATCTCGGGCTTTAACTTCTGGGTAAACGAAATCACTTTGTGCGGCACAGACCCGTTGTGCATCGAGGTCAAGCGCGTCAACGTCAGCGCGGCGTTCTTCCTCTCAATTGAGTTTCAGAAAACCGGTGCCCTCGTGTATCTGACGCACAAGGCGGCCGTGGGCACAAACTCTCCCGGAGCAGCGCCGATTCCGGTCTTGTATAGTCAGTTCGAACATGACGCCCAGACAATTCAGCAGGGTCTCATTTTTGGTCAACCGAACTTTGACCAGGTGCTCGAAGTTAACACCCTGGCCTTCCTCGCAGACTTCGTGTCTCGGCCACAGTTCGAGGTGGCGTTCCCTCTTACGCAGACACCGGCGGAGTTTGTGGACGCACTCATTGCCAACACCGGCGTCGTGTTTACGGCAGCGGAACAGTTAGCGGCCATCAGCGAGTTTTTCGGCGCGTCCACGAGCGCTGACCAGACCGGCCGCAGCCGTGCTTTGCGCAGGATTGTGTCAAACTCAGCCTTCGCGGCCGCCGAGTTTAATCGCACGTTTGTAGCAATGGAATATTTCGGCTACCTCCGTCGTGATCCTGATGCGCCGGGCTTCAACTTTTGGCTGAACAAGCTGAACTCTTTCAACGGCAACTTCGTTGACGCCGACATGGTCAAATCTTTCATTAATTCAGGCGAGTACCGGGAACGATTTGGTGCCAACTAAACAGCGGAGTATGACCGATAACCTCGAGTGGTAAGGCATCGATGGCAGCGACCATTTTGTGCTGGCCGTCTAACTCTTCTTCCAATTGGCAAACAGCAATTGGAAATCGGCAATGTCTCAATCCGTCAAGCTGGGAGTGCCATAATCCCACTTGGCAGGGTCGCGCTCGATATAGACAAACTTCCATGCGAAGAGACTCGCTGGATTTGGGTACAGACCTTTCACGTAGGGCTTCTTGACCCAGTTCACTGCGGGAGTCTCGATCGGGATCACGGGCTGCGCGTCTAACATGTGTTTCTCAGCCTTGGCCAGTAACGCGTAACGCTTCTGGGCGTCGATCGTATGGTTCGCTTCGTTGAGCAGATCTACGTATTTCTGATCCCACCAACCGCTGCCATTGTCGCCGGCGCGCGTTCGAAAGAGATTTAGGAAGGTAGTCGGGTCCATATAGTCAGCACCCCAGATACCTAGCGCAAATCCCTTGTAGTCGAGCTTGGAGCGCGCGGCCATATAGGTCTTGGATTCCATGTTGCTCAACATGACGGTGATCCCAAGGTTCTGCTTCCACTGGGCCTGGATAAACTCCGCCAGAGCTTTGTTTGATGAGTGAGTCGGAAATGAGAACCTGATCTCCTCAGCGGGAAACTTTTCGCATTGGTAGGTCCCGTCCGGTTGCTGGACTACCGGATACCCCGCTTCGCCTAGTAACTCTCGAGCTGCCTTCGGATCGTATTCCTCGCCTTTCGGTTGTGGATAAC
>JAMQPI010000524.1 GCA_023717565.1 Pyrinomonadaceae bacterium
GCTCAGCGTATTGGCTCGGGCAATCACTTCCAGAGGATCCGAAATGTCGGCCGGCGTGATTTTGTTCATCACTTCGGCCGCGGTGTATCCCAGCATTCGCTCGGCACCCACATTGAAGATCTGAATGACGCCTTTCGCATCGGTGGCGATGCTCGAGAAATTAGCACTGTTGAAGATCGCTCTCTGCAACGCTCCCGCCTTAAGGAGAGCCTCCTCCGCCTGCTTGCGCGCTGTATTGTCAGTGCCAATGAGGAGATAGCCGATGATGGCGTCCTGGGCATCGCGCAAAGCTGTGACCGATACCACGGCCGGGAATCGACTTCCATCCTTGCGGATGTAGGTTAGTTCGTAGATATCCTCGATGCCCCGCGAGGCCTTGAACACCAAAGCTTCGAAGCCGGGTGTAATAGGAGTTTCCAGTTCGACGCTCAGCGTACTAGCTCGCAGAATCACTTCCTCAGGATCGGAGATGTCAGCCGGCGTGATCTTGTTCATCACTTCGGCGGCCGCGTAGCCGAGCATCCGCTCGGCCCCGACGTTGAAGATCTGGATGACGCCTTTCGCGTCGGTGGCGATGCTCGAGAAATTGGCACTGTTGAAGATGGCGTTCTGCAAGGCCCCGGCTTTGAGCAACGCCTCTTCCGCCTGCTTGCGGGCGCTGTTGTCGGTGCCGATCAACAAATAGCCGATGATTCCCTCCTCATCATCGCGCAGTGCCGTGACTGACACCACGGCCGGGAAGCGGCTCCCATCCTTGCGGATGTACGTCAGCTCATAGATGTCTTCGATGCCCCGCGAGGCCTTGAACACCAAAGCCTCGAATCCCGGTGCAATGGTGGATCCCAGCTCAAGGCTCAAGGCTTCGGCGCGGGCGATCACTTCCAGAGGATCGGAAATATCGGCCGGGGTGATCTTGTTCATGACGTCGGCGGCCGCGTAGCCGAGCATCCGCTCGGCTCCGACATTGAAAATCTGAATGACGCCCTTCTCGTCGGTGGCGATGCTTGAAAAGTTGGCGCTGTTGAAGATGGCGTTCTGCAACGCTCCCGCTTTGAGCAGAACCTCAGCGCGCCGCACTTCGGCGACGATCTCTACCGCGATGGGGTCGCCGGCGAACCGCGGTTTTTGCTCCAAATTTATTGTCTCACTGTCCATTGATGTCTTGTTTGAGGACCGAAAAGGAATATTCTCGCCGTCGTTCAACACGAGTTGAGAGACAACGCCGCGAAAGAAGGACGTATCTGAAATATGGCCGGGGCATTTCTGTGCCACCTAACGACGACTGTGAATCCCAACGCGGCGCTTAATCCTCCCGAAACTGTTGCCGGAAGTTGCGCAAGTCGCCGAGTGCTTGCAGGTTCATTCCTGGAGAAGTCATTGGCCCGCTCAGGATAAATCGGAGTTCTTTTACAGATCGGCTTTGCGGGCTGATCGAACGGGCTCGCCGGAATTTGATATGCAGACCTTACCGGTGTTTGCCTAAGCAATGATCACAATAGGGAGCTATCTTTGGTCGGCAGATATGTCGGTCAAACTGCTTGTGTGACAATAAGACAAAGCAAGCCACGATAAGATTATGATTGGAAGGGCTTTTCAGTCTGTGCGTTACAACACATAGAGCGCGCGTGGGAGTTGGACCCAGACTCTTAACAACAATCAGAGTGCTCTACCTGAAACAGATCTTGCGATGTCGATGGTGCGCGAGGAAGTTTGTTCCTCTGTGTGTAGGTTTGGCCGCGAGATGCTTAAAGAATTGAGTGACTTCGGCTGGCCCCGTTTCGGCCGCTTGCCGTGAAATAGGATGTATTGTCTAATCCAGCAGAGATAGGCCTCTTCGGTGCGATAACTATGATGGCGTGTGCGGATGAGGTCTCGCACCTCTTCGAGCGACTTTGGCATGGTAAGGGCTCCGACGAAACTTGAAATGAGGCGATGTCTCTTAGTGTACGTTTGAATGAGCACTCAGCTGAAGCGTTGGAGATCACCGATGCCCGACTCGCCATCCGATCCAGAAACTCCGATGCCCGCAGGTTTTTTCGCAGCTACTCTTGTCCACACAGATCGAGGCCTTCGGCGAATTGACGATCTAAGAATTGGTGACTTAGTCGTTTCAAGGTCCACCTCAACCGATGAAAACATCCTCCGTCCGGTTTCGAGCGTCGCGAAGATTGAAGAAGCCCCCATAATTCTAGTGCGCTTTAGTTTCAACGATGTGAAATCTGAATCCATAGTCGTCGCGGGGTTGCCCCATTTTTTCGTTTCCGGCATTGACCCTACCTATCCTGAAGAGTATCACGATGAGCTTAAGCACCTGTTTGGTTGGCAAGAAATTCGTAAAGTTGACTCACTGCTTCGAGTAAAGAGCTTGACCGATCCGCTTGCATCCATGTCGTCGGTCAAGCAAGTGTGGAAAAGCAGGACCGCGTCGATTGGCTGGACCGAAGTTTCTCGTGATTCAGATACCGGTTACCCGATAGAATTCGACGATGACAAGGCCTTTGAAGAGAGAGAAGTGGTAACAATCCATGGCCTCATGGAAGGGCGTGAATACTTGGATCGTCACGAATCCAGTGTCATCGCGAATGATGTGGCCATGAGATCGACGGTGCATGCTATTGAGATTGAAGAAAACCTTCCCTTCTTTATCGGATCGAACGGCATCCTTGTGCAACCCGGTCGGACACCTAACTCATTTACGGCATGGGCACATGAAAGAATTTGGGAAGACTAATGCGGCGATCTCTAACACCGCGCTCAACCTCGCTCCCTGCGGTCGCCGGACGCTGCGCGCGATAAAGCCCGCGCCGCGCAGCGCCAGTTAGCTTAGACGTTAGCCGGTCACAAGGGTCAGCACCATGGGCAAGTTTGAGAACTGCGCTCTCCTCGACACCCAGGGCATTGACCTGGTGTGCGCTCACATTGTGCGCGCCCTCGATACTGGCGCGCGCGCGTCGGATTCTTCTGCGGAGACGATTCAGGCGGGCTGCCTTATAGAAATAGCAATTTTAGATTTCTGATCGAAGCCCATCAGCTTACCTCACCGTCAATTGTGTAACATCTCTGAACGTCTGTGTAAGTCCACACAACCCACTCAATGTCTGAGTTGGATCGTCGACTAAGGCCGTCTAGCCGCAAAAGGCTGGCAATTTAGACAATCATGGTTGCGCTAGAAACCTCCATACGCTGGCTATGCGCGTTTGAGCATGCGCACGCCTGAAGCAGGCATATCTGATGCCTGGCTAAGGTTTGCTCGAGAGCGTAGTATTAGGCCGTCCTTGGAAGTCCACCTCAAGTAGTTAGATCCCAGACGGTCCACGACAGAAACGGCCGCAATCCGTTCGCTGGACCTTACCGGGTTACCTTGCATTTAGAACAAAGGAATAGCTCATGCACTCCTCGCTCAATCGTCATCTCCTCCCCGCCGTGTTGTATTTGGCCTTCACCTGTATGGCGTCTGTAGGTTTACCAAGCCACAGTGCCGAGCTAACTGCCACAGCCGCAACGAGTAAACGCACCCCAGCGATACGAAACACTTCACCAGCTGCTTCCTTTGCTCCTTTAATAGGTAACACAATCACCGTCAACAGCGCCTCAGACACGGCAAATAGTGCCGACGGTCTGTGCACCCTACGAGAAGCTATTACCGCCGCGAACACCGACATGGGATCAGGCGGATCTGCTGGTGAGTGTGGCGCCGGCAGCAATGGTGGCGCCGACACCATCGTTTTCACTGGAGTAAGCGGTACGATTGGCTTAGGTTCCGCACTGCCAACCATCACATCAGAGATGTCTTTCAGTGGCCCTGGACTAAGCCTCTTAACAGTATCTGGTAGTAACAGCTTTCGAGTATTCAACATCACGCTCGGGACAGGGACGGTTAGTTTTGTCGGACTAACCATATCTAATGGGCGGGTAATGGATGTTGGCGGCGGCATTTATAACCAAAATGGCGCCGACGTGAACGTAACTAACAGTACGATTAGCAATAACGTTGCTGTGCTCGGCGGTGGCATTGCGAACAGCAGCACCGGCACCTTCACGATTACAAACAGCACGCTTGACAGAAACTCCGCGGGCACGGCGGGCGGATGTTACAACGGTTCGGGAACGCTCAATATCATAAACAGCACGCTCAGCAATAATTTGGCGGACCAGAGTGGCAGTGGAAATGGAGGAGCCATAAATACTGGATCAAACACGCTGAACATCATTAACAGTACCCTGGACCGCAATACTGCGTTTGGGGGAGGCGGCGGCATTTACAACAGCGGTCCCAGCGCGACGATCAACGTTTCGAACAGTACGCTTCACCAAAATGCAGCATCACGTGGGGGAGGAGCAATAAACAACAATAACGGCGGTACGGTCAGGCTCCTCAATAACATCATCGCTTTCAGCCTGTCTGAAAGCGAGTTGTTGGGCCCGTTCGTTTCGCTGGGACACAATCTCCTTACCAATATTGTTGGCAGTACCGGCTTTACCCTGGGCACAAACAATCCTAATGGAGATCTGGTCGGAGCTTCTTTTGCCCAAGTGTTCCCTTTTTTAGGGCCGCTTCAGAATAATGGTGGATCGACTCAAACACGCGCTCTCCTGCCGGGCTCGCCGGCGATCGACGCCGGAGACAATTGTGTGACGCTGGCCTCCGGCAGTGGTGGCTGCCTGGCGACTCCACTCGTGAGCGATCAGCGAGGAGTTTCTAGACAGGTAAATTCTAATGTTGATATGGGTGCATTCGAGTCTCGCGGTTTCACTATTTCGGCATTTAGCGGAACTCCACAGACTAAACCGGTTAACACATCCTTCGATCCAATAGTCGTAACCATAGGTAGCGTTGGAGGAGACCCGGTTGAGGGTGGGCAGGTAAACTTCAATTCGCCCATCACCACTGGGCCGACGGCGATTTTTGACACCGGAACAAGTGGTATCTCGAGAGGCATCGAAGCGAATGGGCAGGCCAGAACAACGCCTAGAGCGAACGGAATTGCTGGTGGTCCTTACAACGCTGTGGCAACCATCCCCGGAATCGTTTCCTCCGCTTCGTTTAGCCTTACCAACGTCCAGGCCGCTACGAATACAGCAATTACATCTTCATCTAATCCTTCTGATCTAACAGAGTCAGTAACTTTCACTGCCACTGTTACGTCGACGGGTACACCGACAGGAACGGTTCAGTTCAGAATCGACGGTGCAAATGTTGGAATCCCGGTGAGTTTGAGTGGAGGAGTTGCGACGTTCAGCACTCAGGCGCTGGCAGTAGGCACTCATTCGGTAGCAGCTGATTACTCTGGGGATGCAAACTTCCTCGCAGGTAGCGGAACACTAGCAAGCGGGCAGGTAGTTAGGCCACCGCCTTCGTTATCGATCAATGATGTGTCTTTCATGGAGGGAGACAGTGGCACAAAGTTTGTGTTTTTTACTGTCAGCTCATCCGCGAGCAGCCACCTTTCGATGGCCCTTGCTTTCGCTACCGCAGATAATACTGCGGTCTCTCCATCTGATTACGTGGCAACAAGTAGTACGTTGCTTATGTCTCCGGGGCAGACCTTTGTGAGCCTCTTCCTAACGGTAAATAGTGACCTAGACGTTGAAGCAGACGAAAGTTTCACAGTCACTCTTTCCAGCCCCGTGAACGCAACCCTAAACAAATTCCAGGGCACCGCTACCATTTTGAATGATGATGCTGAGGGCGGTGTCTTCAGGTTCAGTCAGTCCAGCTACATCATGTTCGAAAGTGATGGCCAAGGGACGGTGACGGTTAATCGAGCAAGCAACACGTCCCGCGCAGTAACAGTTGATTACGCGACGAGTGAAACCGGCGCTCCTGCCGCCTGCGACAGTACTAATGGGATAGCGTCACATCGTTGCGACTTCACCGGCGCCACGGGAACCCTCCGCTTTGCCGCAGGGGAGACATCGAAAACCTTTAGGGTGTTGGTCACCCGAGATTCATATGTAGAAGGGTTTGAAACTTTTACGATCAGCCTGTCGAACCCGACCAACGGTGCGGCTTTGATATCGCCATCGCCCGCTACGGTCACGATCATTGATGGTGCAACTGGTCCGCCTGCTAACCTGATTGACGATGCAACCGTCTTCGTGGATCAGCATTATCACGACTTTCTCAACCGTGTGCCGGATCCGGCTGGTCGCGCGTTTTGGATAGGCCAGATCACTAGTTGCGGCAGCGACGCTCCCTGCATAGAGATCAAGCGAATCAATGTTTCAGCAGCGTTCTTCCTCTCGATTGAGTTCCAGGAGACGGGAGTCACCGCGTTCCTGACACATCGGGCTGCGTTTGGAGCAGGGTTGCCAGGTTACCAGACATTCCAACGCGATACCCAAGCGTTACAACGCGGCTTTGCCTTCGGCTTGCCGGGCTCCGAGGCTGTGCTCGAAGCCAATAAGGTAGCGTTCTTTAATTCGTTTGTTCAGCTACCGGAGTTCACCGCGATCTACGGCAGTTTGACGAACGAACAATACGTCGATGCGTTGATTACCAACACCGGCGTGCTCTTTACCGCCTCAGAACGCGATGCTCTGGTAAACGGGCTCAACGCCACGACCGAAACACGGGCGACGGTGCTGCGGAAGACAACGGAGAAGGGGAGCTTCAAGCAGGCGCAATTCAACCGGGCGTTTGTTTACATGCAGTACGTCGGTTACCTGCGGCGCGCACCGGCGGATCCACCAGACAACAACCTAAATGGCTTTAACTTCTGGCTGGATAAGCTCAATCAGTTCAACGGCAACTTTGTAGAGGCCGAGATGGTCAAGGCCTTCATCATCTCCGGTGAGTATCGGCAGCGCTTTGGTCCCTAATGTAAATGTAGTACAGGTCTCGTCTGTCCGATCGGTAGTGTCCGGTTAAGCTGGTGGTGAGAGTAGACAGTTCCAGCGGCATACTCAGCAGATGCGCACTTCTTCTTTATACCATCGTCATCGCTTTCCCGCCGAGATCATTAGCGATTGCGTCTGGCTGTACTTCCGCTCTCCTCTCAGCTTCCGCGACATCGAAGAAATGTTAGCGATGCAGCACTCCCAGCTTCAAGACAATCCGAGAAGGGTGCCGCAAGTTCGATCAGTTTTACGCCAATGGTTTGCGCAGTAGATCTCCTCGGTCCGACTTCTGCCTAACAGCTTCTCCAAATTTCGGCCGTTTTTGGTCAGGTGTTCCTTATGCGATAACGTCTCTGGTCCACCGTTGTCGAATTCTCTGGACAACAAGATTGGACACAAGCAAAAAAGACGGCCGCCAAGTTGGCAGCCGGAAGTTATGGTGTTGATTGAAGTTGGTCGGGGCGAGAGGATTCGAACCTCCGACCTCACGGTCCCGAACCGTGCGCTCTACCAGGCTGAGCCACGCCCCGACGGAAAACTCAAAGCATCTGGATACTAAGTGACGGGCACAGTTAAGTCAAATATGACCGAAGTTAGACCTCGGCGCTGCTGGCACGGGTCGCGCGCGCTTTCTCGCGGCGTGACTTGATGTACTCAATAACTGGCGGAAGGAGAGATAGGGTAACGACGATTAGTACGACCCACTCAATATGCTCATCGAGATCAATGCCAAACTTGGACTTGAGAAGGCTTCCCAGAAAATAGCCGCTCAGCAACATAGTTGTAATCCAGAGAAAGCCGCCCACCACGTTGAATACTACAAAACGACGGTAAGGCATCTGCGCTGCTCCGGCGACTAACGGCGCGAACGTGCGGACGATCGGTACGAACCGAGCGATCACGATCGTTTTGCCTCCGTACTTTTCATAAAAGGCATGCGCTTTCTGAAGATGACTGGGTCGAAAGAAGAACGACTTCTGTTTCTTGAAGAGGCGCGGCCCCAATCTTAATCCGGTGAAGTAGCCTACCGCATCACCCACCACCGCCGCCACGAACAACGTGATCAGTAGTATCGCGAGGTTTAGTTTGCCGGTTGCCGCGAACAGACCCGCCACCACCAGCAATGAATCTCCCGGCAGAAAAAAACCTACTGCCAATCCCGTTTCCGCAAAAACGATAAAGATCAGTCCAAAGTA
>JAMQPI010000340.1 GCA_023717565.1 Pyrinomonadaceae bacterium
TCTCATTACCGCCCCTTACCGAATTGGCTTCAGCGAGAACCCCGGCACACTGGGAGTCGTCGGACCGATGAGAATTGAATATTCACGCATCATGGCTATGGTAAACTACATGGCTCGGTTGATTGAGCGCAGATTGGGTGAGGAAACACCTCTCTATTAATACGTAATACGGCGGCCGTTAACGATATCCCTTTAAGAGTTTTGGAACCATAGATTCATGTCTCCCAATAAGAAAGCTAGTGGACGAAACCGAATTCCAATTGAATTCGTGGATCCAGAACAGGAGAACGACATCTCAGGCGAGTCTCAAGCTGTGAATGCACCACACGACGAAGACGAGCCTGATGAATACGTGATTCCAGACGAGTTTGCCGACGCGGATGTAGATTCGTTCGATGATGACTCTGAGGAACTGTCTGAATTTACCTCCGTCGCGGTTGGCAGGGATGAAGTCGTTAGTCACCCAGCCCAAGCCGGCACCGGCGAGCTGGGCGGGCCGGTATTGGCCGAGCTGGTTGCAACTCGAGCCGAGTTGAAAAGAGTAGAGGCTGAGACAGCGGATTTGAAAGATCGGCTGGCGCGCAGACAGGCCGATTTTGAAAACTATCGCAAAAGGGTGGAACGCGAACGCACTGATACATATGACCGTGCGGTTGCGGAGATCGCTGCCAAGCTCCTGCCAGTGCTTGATAATCTCAAGCGCGCGCTGGATGTGGAATCGAACGTCGAATCAACTGAATCAGATGAGTTTCGTCACTTCCTGAGTGGAGTCGATCTGATCTTCAAGCAGCTCACCGGAGTACTCGAAGCCCTCGGTGTGAAGCCGATCTCGGCGGTGGGTACTCGTTTTGACCCTCATATTCATGAAGCCGTGGTGTCTGAGTCGACTGACGAGTACGAGCCAGACACAGTTATGCAGGAGATAATCCGTGGTTACCGTTTGGGCGACAAACTAATTCGGCCGGCAATGGTGAAGGTCGCTGTGAAGAAGTGAATCAGTAGAGAAGTTAACGAATGGGAAAAGCAATCGGAATTGATTTAGGAACGACCAATTGCTGCGTCGCTGTTTTGGAGGGCGGTGCGGTCCAGATTGTGCCAAACAAGGAGGGAGGCCGAACTACTCCCAGTGTTGTCGGTTTCACCGATAAGGGCGAGCGTCTAGTCGGACAAATCGCCAAACGCCAGGCCGTTACCAATGCCGCCAATACCGTGTACGCCGTCAAGCGTCTGATCGGCCGGAAGTATAACTCTCCTGAACTCCAACGCATGCGCGAGACTTCGGCTTTTGAGCTGGTTGATTCACCCAATGGCGACGCGCGTGTTCGGGTACAGGGCCGAAGCTATAGCCCGCCAGAGCTCTCGGGCATCGTTTTGCAGCGACTAAAAGCAGCGGCTGAAGATTTCCTGGGCGAGCCCGTGACCGATGCGATTATTACCGTCCCGGCCTACTTCGATGACACGCAACGGCAGGCAACGAAGGATGCCGGAAAAATCGCCGGCTTGAAAGTCGAGCGCATCATCAACGAGCCCACCGCCGCGGCACTGGCGTACGGTCTTGGTAAGACCGGGGTTGAGCGCATCGCGGTATATGACCTCGGTGGGGGCACGTTTGATATTTCGATCCTCGAAATGAATGAAGGCGTTTTCGAGGTGTTGTCGACCTCCGGAAACACTTTTCTGGGTGGTGAGGATCTCGACGAAAGAATCATGAATTGGATGGCAGATCAGTTTCTGACTGACAACGGAATCGATTTGCGTCAGGATCGGCTCGCGCTCCAACGCTTAAAGGAAGTAGCGGAGCGCGCCAAATGCGAATTGTCTTCGTCGACGGAAACCAATATCAACCTTCCTTTCATCGCTGCGGATGCAACGGGACCCAAGCATTTCAACAAATCGTTGACTCGGGACAAGTTTGAAGAACTCGTAGGCGACCTCATCGAGCAGACCGTGGAGCCCTGTCGCAAAGCGCTGGAAGATGCGAAACTCCAGGCTAAGGATGTCGATAAGGTCATTCTCGTCGGCGGTCAGACCCGTTCGCCAATCGTCGAGCGCACGGTCGAAAAGATATTTGGTAAGAAAGCATCGGCGGAGATTAACCCTGACGAAGTGGTCGCTATGGGAGCGGCGATTCAGGGCGGTGTCTTAACGGGTGACATTAAAGATATTGTGCTGCTTGATGTGTTGCCGCTGAGCCTTGGTTTGGAAACGCGTGGCGGTTTGTTTACCAAAATCATCGAACGCAATTCGACAATACCACTGCGGAACAGCCTGACATTTACCACCGTGGTAGACAACCAGGCATCCGTGGAGATTCACATCCTGCAGGGTGAGCGTGAAATGGCGGTCGGCAATCGTTCACTAGGAAAATTCGAGCTTGTCGGCATCCCACCGAGTCCGCGGGGCGTTCCCCAGGTTGATGTTTCATTTGAAGTCGACGCGAACGGGATCGTGTCTGTCTCAGCCCAGGACAAAGCCACCGGCCGCGAGCAGCAGATGCGCATTACGCCGACCTCGGGCCTGACGCCAGACGAGATCGACCGGTTCATAAGTGAGGCCGCCAACTTCGCGGAAACTGATCGCGAGGCCAAGCAAAGAGTTGTGCTTCACAACAAGATGGAATCGTTGCTGCGAAATACTAAAAAGTCGTACGAAAAGTTTGGCGGACTGCTGTCGCAAAACGATCAGGACATTGCTGATCGGGTGTTCAAAGAAAGCGAGACCGCCGTTAAAACCGGTACTCCAGACGAAATCGACAAAGCCCTCAATGCTTTGGAGCGGATCGCCGGCCAACTTACCGTGGCCATGATGAAACCCACCGCCGATGGCGTCGCCTAAGGTCGAGGATGATCACAACCAGCCATTCGGATCTGTTCGCGAGCGACTAAACAAATCATAAATGAGAGGTTAGAGAAGACGCAGGATGGAAAAACGGGACTATTACGAGATATTGGGCGTCAGCCGCTCGGCAAAGGATCAGGAAATCAAGAGTGCCTACCGGCGACTCGCGATGCGTTATCACCCGGACAAGAATCCGAACGATGCGTCCGCCGAAGAAAAATTTAAGGAAGCGGCGGAAGCCTACTCAGTATTGGCCGATCAGGAACAGCGCCAACGCTATGATCGATTTGGGCATGCCGGTGTTTCGAGTGGAGCTGGTCCGAGCTGGGGAGCACCTGGTTTCGGCGGCATTGAAGATATTTTGGGAGACTTGTTCGGATTTAGTGATGTGTTCGGAGGCGGACGCGGCGGAAGCCGGCGTTCATCGGCTCAGCGTGGCGCCGACTTACGCTACGACCTTGAGATCACTCTGGAAGAAGCTGCTGACGGGATGACCGCGCAGTTGCGAATTCCGCGCCTCGAGAGTTGTGAAACTTGCAAAGGATCCGGCGCCGCAGCCGGAACCGAACCGGAGACCTGCAACACCTGTGGTGGCGCTGGACAAGTGCGGTATCAGCAGGGTTTCTTCTCGGTAGCCCGCACCTGCCACGCTTGTCGCGGAGTTGGCCGGACTATTAAGAGTCCGTGCGCCGACTGTAAAGGAATGGGTCGTATCGAACGAGAAAAGCAAATGGAGGTAAAGATCCCCGGCGGTGTTGAGACTGGATCTCGGTTGCGCGTGCAAGGGGAAGGCGAGTCTGGGACCAGCGGCGGACCGGCCGGCGATCTGTACGTAGTAATTCACGTGGCCGAACACGAGCGGTTTGAGCGACAGGGAAGCAATCTATATGTGGCCGTACCGATAACCTTTGCTCAGGCGGCACTCGGTGCGGAAATCGCGGTTAAGACTTTGGACGATGAAGAGAAACTGAAAATTCCAGTGGGCACTCAGACTGGAACAGTCTTTCGCTTGAAGGGCAAGGGTATGCCGGCGCTGGGAGGCCGTGGCCGTGGTGACTTGTTCGTTTCAGCTACTGTTATTACTCCCACGTCGTTGACGCGTGAACAACGGAAGCTGTTGGAGCAGTTGGCAACGGTCGAGAGCAAAGATCTGGAAGACCGCGGACTGGTCGACAAAGTCCGCGACATTTTCGGTTAACGTTTTTGTTCCATGACGTGTCAACAAAGATTGCCGCCCCAACGGTGTGTTGGGGCGGCTTTTTGTGTGGGTAGGCCGCAGAAGATCACGAGGAGGAGAGAGACGATGTCTAGTTCCCGCTTTAACTTTCGACTACTGGCAGCCGCACTGCTCATCACGTGCTGGCTGGCCCAGGTTAGTGCCCAGAAAGAGCTGCAGAAATGGGACGACTTTGATTTTGCCGCCCTTACCCTGAAGAGGGCTGACATAGAGACTCTAGAGCTCAACGAGTTAAAGCTTTTACGCGGGGTGGTTTTCGGGCGTCATGGCCGTGTCTTCAAAGATGTCGGGATCAGAAAGTATCTTGCGGCGCGCCCCTGGTATCGGCCCAACCCGGCCTTCAAGAATTCCATGCTCAACGACGTCGAACGTCGTAATCTGGATTTGATTCGGGATGCGGAAGCGAGCAAACACGAACAAGTTGAACCAGGGGACATGCGTTATCACAGCAAACGCCCCCTTACCAGGAAACAACTGGGTACACACAGCAAGGCCGAATGGATGGTGCTTCACGCTGAGGTTGAAGCAATTCATGGCAAACGGTTCGACGAGCAGCCCTGGTTACAACAGTACTTTGACGAGCGTTACTGGTATAAGCCCAGCGAACGGTACGACTCCAAACAGCTCTCCGCAATTGAGCGGAAGAATCTGCAGTCGATCGCTTCTGCCCAGACAAAGCAACGCAAACTTGCTCTGGCTCCGGGCGACATCGAGTTTTTTGAGGATCGGCTGATTACTGAGCAGATGCTGAAGGGGTTGAGCCTGCATGAGCTCCGTCTGTTGCGTAACGAAATCTATGCGCGTCATGGGCGGACGTTTCGTGCTGTCTGGTTGCAGCAGTACTTTTGGAGCCAGCCCTGGTACGAGGAGAACGCAGACTTCCTGGACGAACAGTTATCGGGCAGCGACAAGCAGAACGTGGCAACAATCGTGAAGTATGAAAACAGGATTCACGATGAGTTGGGTTCTAAACCGATTACTCGCAGTCTGCTTGAGGGGTTGTTCGTTGAAGACGCGGGCAAGATGCGTCAGGAGATCTACGCTCGTCGCGGAAAAGTCTTCAAGGAGCCGTGGTGGCAGAAGTACTTTGTCAGTTTCGACTGGTATAAACCGGATCCGCAGTTTGCAGACACCTCATTGAGCGACATCGAGAAGAAGAACATCGCCACTCTGCTGGCTTATGAAAAGAAGGCAGTAAGCGCCCTCGACGTAGTCGAGGGTTGATAAGGCTCAAAAGGTCTCGCGTGTCGAGACCAGGACCAGACGGCAGGGCAGGAACGTTCAGAAGTCCTATCCCGATGCCGAAAACGACGATCCCCGAAACACCAAATCGCACGAAAGAACGCTCTTATTCATGTTGTTTCGTGTGGTTTCGTGGATCGTCTTGCTTTGTGGCTCACAGACGGTAGCGGACGCCGGCGCGTTTTCGGGCTTCGTCTTCCAGATCCATATTCTGCAGTCGCAGTGTCACGTCGGCGTTCAAATCCAGATTGGCTCTTTCGCCAGCCATGAGTTTTACCGTTCCCGCCGCAGCTATCATCGCGGCGTTGTCTGTTGAAAGATGTGGTGAAGGGAAGTAGACAGGTAAGCCCAGGCGCTTTGCTGCGTCTGACGACGCGGCTCTCAACGCTCCGTTGCAGGCGACTCCGCCAGCGACTATTAGAGTTCGTGGTCGATACTCTTTCGCCACTCGCTCCATCGTCCCCACCAACGAGCTGACTACCACGCTCTGAAAACTTGCCGCAAGATCCTTTATCCCTTGCGATGGTTCCCCGCCGTTGCTGACGGGCTCTAGTCTGCTTTCTCTCACGTGTTTGGTGACGGCAGTCTTCAAACCACTGAAACTGAAATCCGGGAGCCCGTCACCCATTCGGGGGATCGCGAACTTCACCGCTCGCGGGTTGCCGTCGCGTGCCAGTCGCTCGATGATTGGTCCACCGGGATAACCGAGTCCCAGCATCTTGGCGACCTTATCAAAGGCCTCACCTGCGGCGTCATCCCGGGTGCGCGCGAGGACCTTGTACTTGCCAGGCTCTGGGATGTGGAAAATATTCGTGTGTCCGCCGGAAACGATTAGGGCCAGCGCCGGGTATTCAACCGGCGGATTCTCGAAGGCTACCGAATAGATGTGCCCTTCAATGTGATTGACTCCCACCAAAGGCTTTTGTAACGCGAAGGCCATCGCCTTGGCATACGAGACTCCCACCAGCAGCGACCCCACGAGTCCGGGTCCCACAGTTACTGCCAGGCCATCGATGTTGCCGGTATCTACCTTCGCGCGCTCAAAGGCTTCTTCGACTACCGGCACAATCTTGTCCAGGTGTTCGCGTGAGGCCAACTCTGGCACGACGCCGCCAAAACGCTCATGTGTAGCAATCTGCGAAGCGATCACAGACGACACGATTTCCCGGCCATCACGAACAATCGCAGCGGCAGTCTCATCGCATGAGGTTTCAATTCCTAGTACCAGCATGATTTAGATTCTAACAGTCATGAAGTCAGTACCGTAACGCCGTAGCGTCGGGTCCGGCCATGTCCAGACTCAACTGCGTGTCATGAAGTCAGTACCGTAGCGCGGTAGCGTCGGGTCCGGCTGTGTCCAGACTCAACTGCGTGTCATGAAGTCAGTACCGTAGCGCGGTAGCGTCGGGTCCGGCTGTGTCCAGACTCAACTGCGTGTAACGAGCCGGACCCGACGCTACCGCGCTACGGTACTGACTTCATGACACTCGGTTGAGTTTTCCCACAGTCTCTGTATCGTCGGGTTCCGGTCATGTA
>JAMQPI010000342.1 GCA_023717565.1 Pyrinomonadaceae bacterium
TGGCGTCCGACTTCTTCCATCAATCGGTCCGCAAACGAAAGGAAGGTTGCGGCATCGCGGTAGCCTTTCCAGGGCAAGCCGAACTGGCCGGTGAGAATGTGATCGGAGCGAAAACCGGGCGACACTTCCATCACGCGTTTCAAACTGAGTCCGAGGAGGCCGGCTCCGGCTAGCAGAACGAAAGCCAGGGCGACTTGCGCCACAATGAAACCGTGGCGCAAACGTTGGGCTGAACGGCTTGCCGTGCCGCCGCGAGACTCGGATTGCAGCGCGTCGGCCAGATGCTCTCGGAGGTTGAACCAGGCGATCGGCGTCGCAATCACAAGCCCGAACAGAATGGACCCAGCCAGGGCAACCAGGGCCACACGTCCATCCAGCACGATCCGAGATCCCAGGGGTAGCTGATCTGTGCCGAGCACCGCGAGCAGGCGGATACCCCAAGCCCCGACAACGAGTCCTAATAGCCCACCGATCAGCGTGAGCAGGACGGTCTCCACCATCACCTGGCTGACCACATGCCACCGGCTTGCGCCCATTGATCTCCGGATCGCCAGTTCCTTCATGCGACCGCTGGCCCGAATTAGCAACAGGTTGACAAGATTTACCCCACCAATGAAAAGAAGAAATAGGACCCCGCCCTGTAAGAGCAGAAGTGTGGGCCGGATTGACGCCACATGATCGGCATGCAGTTGAACGACTGTCGTGTGGAAACCTGCCTCGGCAACTTCCTTCGCCTGGGGAAATTCTGCTGCGTGAGCCGCGTTGTGCGCGTCGATCTGTGCCTGCGCGTCGACGATCGTGGCGCCGTGTGCTAGCCGGGCGATCTGCAACACGCTGTTGTTATGCCGGGCAGCCAGGTTGTGCTCCGCCTCTTCAGATGAAAGAGGTAAAAAGATCCGGATCTGCGACGAGAGGAAGCGAAAGCCGGGGGGCAGCACACCGACAACTCTTCTTGGCAGACCATCAGTGCGGACTTCCTTTCCCAGCACATTGGGATCGGCGTTGAAATGCTGTCGCCAATATTCGTCAGTCAGGATGGCTTCGTGGTCAGTCTGGTAAGTCATCTCCGCCTCGGTGAACGCGCGCCCTATGACTGGCGCAGCGCCGAGCGTGGTAAAGAAATCCGTGGAGACGCGTCCGATGACGACGCGCTCGGTCGCGCCGGATTCCCCTATAATCGAGGTGGTCTCATTCAGGGCGGCAATGTGGGCGAAGGCAGGAATATTGCCCTGACGTTCGTAGTAGCTGGTGAGCGAACTGGGGTCGCGATCTATGCCCGCTCTCGGATAGCTATTGAACATCGTCACGAGCCGGTCTGGCTCTGGGAAGGGCAAAGGACGGAGCAGGACTGAGTCGACCACCGCGAAGATGGTCAGATTTGCACCAATGCAAAGCGCGAGCGTTACTATCGCCACCGCCGTAAAGCCGGGGTTCTTTCTCAGCATCCGTGCGCCGTAGCGCAAATCTCGCCAGAGTGTCAGCATCCGTGTTCTCCTCTACCTTCATTGCGGGTTTCAATTTCGGATTGCGGATTGCGGATTGTGCCTACCGAAATTTGCATGTCATTACCAACTGCCGTTAGTTGAAATTCCGAAATCCGCAATCCGAAATCCGAAATTCCTATTCGTACCTCAGCGCCACCAGCGGATCGACTTTCGTTGCTCTGCGCGCCGGGATGTAACAAGCCAGCAACGCAACGGCCAGGAGCACGCCGGCCACGCTGGCAAATGTCACCGCATCAGTCGCGGTCACTCCGAACAGCAAGCTCTCCATCAAGCGAGTCAGACCGAAAGCGGCTACCAGTCCACCGGCCACGCCAATCAAGCTCAACAACATTCCCCGCCCGACGACCAGCTGGAACACGTCACGACGTCCGGCTCCCAGCGCCATGCGAATGCCAATCTCGTGTGTGCGTTGCGTGACTGCATAGCTAAGCACTCCGTAGATCCCGACCGCCGCCAGCACCAGCGCTACTGCGGCAAACACTCCCAGCAGCACCATCGAGAATCGCTGTTGCGCGATTGAAGTAGAGAAATACTGATTGAGCGTTTTGATGTCGGTTGCGGGTTGCTCTTTATCAAGCTTCAGGACCTCGCTACGAATCGCCGCACCCAGGCTCGTCGGATCGCCTGCAGCACGTACGACCAACGTCATGTACGGTAGCGTCTGTTGTGTGTAGGGTTCGTAAGTCTGCATGGTCGTCGGCTGATCCAAACCATACTGTTTCACGTCACCGACGATGCCGACGATCTCGTACCATGCGTTCTTGTCTTCTCTGTCAAACGTGATCCGTTTGCCGATGGGGTCTTCACCAGGAAACATCTTCGTGGCCATCGTTTCGTTGATCACAGCGACGCGTGGCGACTGCTTTGTGTCTCGCTCATTGAACACACGACCGCGACTCAGCGGAATTCCCATCGCCTTGAAATAGTCCGAGCTTACTGAATAATAGTTTGTACTTTGGGTAGCTCCGGGCTGAAGAGGCGGCTGGCCGTCTATCTCGAATGCCAGCACGAAATCGTCGCCAGTCATGGGAACGACACAACTCGCCCCTGCTGCTTCGACACCTGGCAGCGCTCCGACTCTTTCAATCAGTTGCTGGAAGAAAGCGACCTGCTGGGTTTCTTCAGGATACCGCTGCTTCGGAAGCTCGACCGACGTCGTAAGTGCGTTGTTCGGATTGAAGCCCGGATCAACTTCCTGCAATCGATAGAAGCTTTTGATCATCAAGCCCGCGCCCACTAACAGCACCAGGGCCGATGCAACTTCCAGAACTACCAGGGTGTTGCGAACCAGCTTGCGACGTCCACCTTCAGACGAACCTCGCGCGGCATCTTTCATTGTCTCGTTGAGGTTCGGTTTTGACGCCTGCAGCGCTGGAACCAGGCCGAAGATTATTCCAGTGAGGAACGTGATCGCGGCAGTGAAGGCCAGCGCGCGACCATCAACCGAGACATTGTCCATGCGCGGCAAATCCGACGGTGCCAGAGTCAGCAACAAGTCGGTGCCCCACTTAGCCAACAACAATCCCACGGTCCCGCCGAGGAGAGACAGCAACATACTTTCGGTAAGCAGTTGGCGGATGATGCGCCCGCGACCAGCACCCAGCGCAGTCCGAGTTGCGATCTCTTTCTGCCGTCCGGCAGCACGCGCCAGCAGCAGATTCGCGACGTTGGCGCACGCAATCAATAGTACAAAGCCGACGGCAACGAGCAGGACTAGTAAGGCCGGTTTGATACTTCTGACCGAGAATTCCAGGAGGGGCATAACCTTCACACTCCAGCCCGTGGCGGCCGGATATTGCGCTGCCACCCGTGCCGCAATAGTGATCATCTCAGCACGCGCCTGGTCGATCGTCATTGCCGGTTTGAGCTGTCCGATGGCAGCCACGTAATGGCCGCCGTGGTTTTGGGCTTCCTGCGCCGTGAAAGCCATTGGCGTCCAAAGATCAATCTGCTCGTCACCGGGTCCGAAGCGGAACGTCGCGGGCATCACACCGATCACGGTGTAACTCTTGCCACTCAGAGCAATCGACTGATTCAGGATTTTCGGATCGCCGCCAAAACGCTTCTGCCACAACCCCTGACTAAGAATGACTACGTTGTTGCGCTCCGGCTGATCTTCCTCGAGCAGGAAGTCGCGACCCAGTTGAGGCTGCGCCCCAAGCATCGCAAAGAAACCTTCGGTGACATTCAGCACTCGTAAACGCTCCGGATCCCCGGTCCCGATCAGGTTGAGAGAGGAGCCCTTAAAGGCCACCAAACGCTCGAAGACTGTGTTCTGCTTCTTCCACTCAAGGAAGTTGCCAGGAGAAATTGAGAACTCCGGGAACTGTGGCAGCTTCGTTTCACGAATCATCATCAGCCGGTCCGGCTCACTGAACGGCAGCGGGCGGAGCAATACGCCATTTACGACGCTGAAGATTGCAACGTTGGCCCCAATACCGAGCGCCAGTGCGATCACAGCCACCACCGTGAAGCCTGGATTCTTCACCAGCATCCGCACACCGTAGCGAACATCTTTAAGCAGAGTTTCCATCAAGCCTCCGAGGAATTTCGAATTTCGGATTTCGGATTTTGTCTAACTCGGCTACACCTTCGCCGACAACACTTCTCAATTACCCATATGCGAAATCCGAAATTCGCATTCCGAAATCCGCAATTCTTATTCGTGGCGCAGCGCCACCAGCGGATCCACTTTCGTCGCCCGCCGAGCGGGCACCAGGCACGCGAGCACTGTGGCCGCCGCCAGCAGCACGATCACTCCGCCGTAGATGACCGGATCATGCGGATTTACCTGATAGAGAAAGTCGCTCACAACTGACCTGCCCAACCGCAAGAGCAGGAGCGTGAGGACCAGGCCGAGCACCGTCCCCAGAATGAACTTAATGACACCCTGGCGCAGGACCAGGAGTAGAATCCGGCGCCGGTCCGCTCCCAATGCCATGCGGATACCAAACTCCTGAGTGCGCCGATTCACCGCAAACGCTGTGATGCCATAAAGTCCGACGGCCGCAAGCAAGGTAGCGACGCTACCAAAGACGGCGAACAGCGAGGCGGTTGTGCGGGGCTGTACCAGGAGACTTTTCAACAGGTTTCGCGGTGTGTCGACCAGATAGATCGCCAGATTAGGGTTGACCTTCAGTATCTCGTTGCGCACCACCTCGGTGAGTTGCAAAGGAGGCGCGTATCCCCGCACGACGAGCGTCAGGCTGAGCCTCAGATCAGCTTCGATTGGGAAAAAGACTGCCGACCCATCGCGTTGCTGGTCCAGTGGTCCTTGCATCATGGTGTCAGGTACGATTCCAACGATGGTGCGCCACTGGTCCTTATCGTCGCGGCGGACGCGTTGCCCGATCGGAGTCGCAGAGCCAAAATGCTTGCGGGCGAAGGATTCATTCACCAGGGCGACGAACCGCCTTTCATCGCGGTCACCCATTTCGAATTCACGTCCCTCGATAGGACGAAGACCGAGCGTGTCGAAGTAGCCGTCAGACACTACCTCTTCCCACGCTAAGAGACGGTCCTCGGGGCGTTGGTAGACGCGCCCTTCGATCTGGAAGGCAGAAGGGTCATCGTTCGTCATCATCAGGCGACGTGAGGTGAGTGCCGCATGGGTGAAGTGCGGGCTAGACCGCAAGTGACGTAGCAAACTGCGAAAGGTGTCGAGGAGCTGGTCTCTATTTTGAAATTCCGGGTCGAAATTCACTCGACCTGCCAAGACCGCATCGAGATCGAACCCGAAGTTCAACGTGGATTGGTTATTGATTGATTTGATCAACAGAAGCGACGAGATCAACAGCGCACAGGTGAGGGCAATCTGGCCTGTTACGAGGACGCCGGTCAATCGCGATACCAGCCGATTCGTATGGCCACGGGCCCCCGATTTGATGACCTCACCTAGATTGACTCGAGAGGCCAGGAGTGCAGGCAAGAGAGCCGATAACATCACCGAAGCCGCGGTTGCAGCAACGGTGATCCCAAGCACTCGGCGATCAATCTGGAACTGCATCCAGAACGGCATCACCTTGACTGGGAGTTGGCCCATCACCCCTGAGAACAGATCGATGGCCCAGTGCGCCAGAACGATTCCTCCGACGCCTCCGATGGTTGCGATGATCAGGCTCTCAGTCAGTAATTGCCGGACGAGCCTCAAGCGCGAAGCACCCAGGGCGCTGCGCATGGCGAATTCGGAGGCTCGGGCCGTGGCCCGCGCGAACTGCATATTCATCACGTTCGCACAGGCAATTAACAGTACGGCCACAACTGCGCCGAACATCGACAGCAGCAATTGTCGAGTAGGACGAGCGACAAAGCGATTGAGTACCGGCTCAATGCGCGAAACTGTAAAACGCTCGTTTGTTCTCGGATACTCTTTCGCCAGCCGCTGGAGGTAGTTGTCTACCTCGGCCTGTGCCTGGGTGACCGAAACATCAGGTTTGAGCCTGGCGAGCACATTGGCCGGGCCACAGGGCCGCTGACTGCAAGGCCACGCATTGAAGATCGGAATCCACAATTGATCGCGCGGAAACTCGAAACCGGGAGGCATGACACCGACTACCGTGGTGGGCCGGCCACTGACTCGGAGCGTGCGGCCAATGATCTGGGCATCGCTGCCAAAATCCGATTGCCAAAGCGCATGGCTGATGATTGTGACGCGTTCGACGTTACTTTGATTGTCGGCTTCGGTGAAGTCGCGGCCGAGTATTGGTCGCACGCCCAACAGCGTGAAAAAATTAGACGTGACAAGACAACCGCTGAGTCGCTGCGGCATACCGTTGATGTTGGCTATTACGGATGATGCGTACGTGTACCCGGCGACGCCCTCAAACGAGCGGGTCTCTTTTCCAAATTCGATAACGTCGGACAACCACAGATTTCGGTCTCGATCGGGCGCCCAGGAAGGATCGCGCATTGTGATCCCTACCAGTCGATTTGGTTCCGGGAATGGCAGGCTACGCAGCAGGGCGGCGTCTACGATACTGAACTGGGTGGTAACGCCACAGATCCCGAGTGCCAGCGTGAGCACGGCAACCAGCGTGAACCCCGGTTGCCTGAGCAACGTTCGCGCACCGTACCTCAGGTCTTGCCACAGTGTGTGCATCCTGGTTCTCCTGACGCTAGTGACTACTCCCGATTCTCACTGTGATTTTTGATTTTTGATTGCTGATTTTTGAATCCGCTCTCCTACAGCGAGAGCTTCCAACCAATCAAACATCTCAAATCAAAAATCCCTTCACTCGTACCGCAGCGCCACAATCGGCTCGACTCTGCTAGCTCGCCACGCGGGTACAAGACATGCCAGCAATGCCGCGACCAACAGCACGCCCGCGACCGCTCCGAAGGCTCGGGCATCCATAGCGCCAACTCCGTACAAGGTCGACTGCATCGCGCGCCCAACCAGATAAGCGCCTCCCAGTCCAATAAGTGCTCCGATGACAGCCAGAATCGTCCCCTCTTTTAGAACTAGTCTGAGAACTCGTGAGCGCTGCGCGCCGAGGGCCATGCGCACCCCGAACTCCTGAGTGCGTTGCGCAACGGTGAAAGACATCACGCCGTATATGCCGACACCAGCTAGCAACAAACCTAGTGCTCCAAAGGCGCTAAACAACACCACACTAAAACGATCGATGGCTAACGACTCATTTATGATCTCGTCAACAGTCTTCACGCCGGCCAGCGGCAGATCCGGGTCGACTGAATTGACCGCGGCGGCAATGCCCTTGATCAAACTTTTAGGATCGCCGTCCGTCCTTACAACCATCGACGTCTGCGGCCAGGGGCTTTGCCAGAAGGGCACGGCGATCTCCGGAAACTCTTCACGAAATCCAGCGCCGCGCACGTCGTGAAAGACGCCGACGATTTGCCACTCCAGGGGTTTCCCAACGGTACCGGGGGGAATCAATTCGTCGACCGAGATCCGTTGCGTAAGCGGATCGACTCCGGATAAATAGCGTTTGACAAATTGTTCGTTGACCATCGCGACGCGCGTACTCGTGGCGGTGTCGTGCTCGCCAATCCCGCGACCTTTGGTCACCCGGATTCCCAGCGCATCAACGTATCCCGGAGTCGCCATCTGAAATGCCGCCCCGGGTCGGTCGGAAGGATTGACCGCTGGCTGGCCCACAACGCTAAACGCCATACCGAAACCAGGCCCGCG
>JAMQPI010000545.1 GCA_023717565.1 Pyrinomonadaceae bacterium
TACGCGCCGCCGCTTTGAACCGCGCAGACATCCTCCAGCGCCTGGGTCACTATCCGGCGCCACCGGGGTTCCTGCCAGACATACCGGGTATAGAGTTTGCCGGCGAGGTTGAATCAGTCGGTGAGAGAGTTAGCTTATGGCAGCCCGGCCAGCGTGTGTTCGGGATTACCGGCGGCGGCGCGCAGGCGGAATTCGTGGTAATGCCCGAGAACCAGTTGGCTGAGGTTCCTTCAAATCTGGATTGGGTGTCGGCGGCCGCCGTGCCGGAAGCTTTTATCACAGCCCATGACGCCCTGTTCACTCAGGCGAGCTTAAGCATTAGTGAAACTGTGCTGGTGCACGCGGCAGGTTCTGGCGTGGGCACTGCTGCTATTCAACTTGCTCGAGCCGCGGGCGCCCACATTTTCGGAACCTCGCGCACGGCAGACAAACTTGAGCGGGCAAAACCATACGGACTCAGCGGCGGTTTGGTTATCAAAGACGATCCCGCTGTCCTGGTCGAGGCAGTTCACGAGTGGACCGGGGGCCAGGGCGTAGATGTCATTCTTGATCTAGTCGGAGCTCGGTATCTGGACGCAAACCTGAGTGCGCTCGCAGCACGCGGGCGAATGATGCTGGTTGGCACAACCTCGGGCTCCAAGGCGATACTCGATTTCGCCAGGGTAATGAGCAAGCGGGTTAAGATCGTAGGAACAGTTCTTCGTGCTCGTTCTGCGGAAGAGAAGGCGGTAGCGACCAGGCTCTTTGCGACCCATGTTGTACCGTTGTTGGGTAACGGCCAGGTAAGACCCGTGATCGATAGCGTTTACCCGCTGGCCCAGATTCGTGAGGCCCACACCCGCATGGAGTCGAACGAGAGTTTTGGGAAGATTGTCCTGGTGATTGGACCGGAATAAAACAGCCGCATTTTCAGAACCGGGACATTTTCCATAAATGGAAAATGTCCCAGTTCAGTAGCTATTCGGTTCGTGCTTTGGCGCGTTTGGCTGCCTGCGCAAGTTCACGGGCGCGAGGCAACGCATCAACACCCCTGGCAATCTGCGGATCACTCTCGTTGAGGACCTGCAGGGCCGCCATCATTCCATAAGCCGCCGTCGCCATCTCAAATCGGAGTTGCCTCTCTACGAAAGGACGAGCGCGTTCCAACTGGTCTGGCGTGGCTTTGAACTCCGGCTTGGTAGCGGCAAACCGCTTTAGTTCTCTGAACAGTGCATCCGTGACCGGGAAGTCGGTGGCTCTTAGGTCATGCCCAAACTCTATTGGCTTTTGGATTCTGTAATTCTCAAAACCAGTCACCCGACCCGTAGCAAGTTCAAGCGCAAAAGCAAAGATCGAATCCCCCAGCTTAGCCTCGGTGGCCGTAATCTTAGCCGGCTTGGCTACCTCGTCCGGCGCAATGCCACCGCCACCATAGACAGCGCGTCCGCCGTCAGTGCGGCTTTCAGGCCCGATCGGAGTCTTTTGGCCATCTGCCGACTGAGAGTTCTCGTTGGCAATTCCCCCATGCGTGTAATAGTCGTAGACGCCACTGGTCGAGTAATCGCGCTGAATCAGTCGTCCTGAGGGCATATAGTATTTGGCGATGGTCAGTAGCAGCGCAGAGTCGTACTCGAGCTGAATTGGTAACTGCACGATCCCTTTACCGAATGTGTTTTCGCCGACAATCAGCGCCCGATCGTGATCTTGTAACGCCCCGGCCACGATTTCAGCGGCCGAAGCAGAATCACCGTTGACCAGTACCACCAGGGGTGTCTGATCCGGTGAATCATTCACGGCGCGGAAGTTCTCGGAGCTGCCCCTGATTCTGCCCTCTTGCTTGACTATTAACTGTCCGCGTTGCAGGAACGTGTTGGCTACGCGCACTGCCTGAATCAAGAGGCCGCCACGATTTCCACGCAAATCCAGGATCAGCATGTTCATGCCTTTTGAATGCAGATCCTGAAGGGCTTCCTGAAACTCGTCTGAGGTCGTCTGATTAAATCCGCCGGTCATTGCCACATAACCAACGCCGGGCCTGACTAGATAAGCTTGCGGAATGGAAGGCAGAGGCACTGCGTCGCGGGTGATGCTTACCGTCTCTACCTGGCGCGAAGCTGCGTGTTCAACCGTGACCTTTACAGTCGTACCGCGTGGGCCCAGCAAAAACTTTCGCACTTCGGGATAGGTCTTGCCCTTCATCGACTTTCCATCAACCTCGAGAATCCGGTCACCGAAACGCAATCCCGCGCGGGCGGCGGGGGCATCTTCAAAGGTGGCCCGAATGTAAGTGTTGACTAGATCGCCCTCACGGAGATCGCCGATGGTCGCACCGATGCCGAAGTACTCGGAGCGTTGCTCAGTTCTGAACGAAGCATACTCAACCGGATCGAAATACGTTGAATGCGGATCGAGCACGTTCAACATGCCATTAATGGATGACTTGAAGACGGAGTTGTAATCCAGCTTCTTTCCGTCAATGTAATTAGTCTGAATGACGGAAAGCGCTTCACCCAGGTCAGTTCTGATCATCGTGGGTGAGATCAGCGATTTGTTTGTTGGAACGCCGGCACCGGGTGCCGGACGCTCAGGATTGCGTCGCGCCGACGGGTTCTGCTGGGCAAAGATGATTACGGGGAGTGACAGGGCAATCGCCAGGAACAACATTCCAGGGAAAAAAGATCTTCTAATCACAAACCCTCCTAAGTTCTGTTCGCTCCACTAGTTTTGTATCTTCACCCGGCTGACCCTTGGGGACGGGAAAAACGGGCTGCCAGAATAGCACGAACAACCAAAGGCTTTGAAATATACGGCGCTGTCACCAGCGAAGTTCATCGCCTCGCGTCGAGGTCGCCGGGGCCGCGCGACCGGGACTAGTGGTTGTTCTTAAGGGAAATAGGCGTTTCTTAGTTTCTAGAGCCGTCCAGCTACAGCCGATTAGTGATTCAACCCTCGAAAAACGTTGCCCCCGACCGCTGGTTCAGTTATGAAAGAAACAGGCGCCTCCGCGACCTGTAGCTTCGCGCCTGAGACACTGGCAATCTCGCACGGGTACGTGACCAATTCCCGGGAGCCAGTGAACGAGAAAACAGGATCTGACCCCATTTCTTCGTGACAAAACAGCCTCGGTTTGTGCACTATGAACCACCAATACCAACAATTTAGTAGGTAAGGTCTCAACTTTATGGGGAGGATTGAGAATGGCTAAACAACTGCAACGAGCGGAGCTTTTCTCGTTTGCCGCGAATCATAGGGAAGAATATGAAGAGCTGCTGCGACAGTTTGTTGAGACACCGACCGTGTCGGTCGACCCGGCTCACGCTGAAGATATCCGTAAGGGCGTTGATCTGACAGTGGAGACTCTGCGCCATTTTGGCGGCAAGGCTGACGTCTATACGGTCGGTAAGGGCAATCCAGTAGTCCACGGTGTCTTTGGAGAGGACAAAAGCCTACCCACGGTTACGGTTTACAACCACATCGATGTTCAACCTGCCTCGAAGGAGACTGAACCCTGGGAAACGGAACCGTTTGTGATGACGAAAAAAGGCGATAGCTATTTTGGCCGGGGAACGACGGACGACAAGGGGCCTGCTCTGGCGGCATTGTATGGTGCGCGGGCCGCGATCGAGGCGGGTGTGCCAGTCAACATTCGTTTCCTCTGGGAATTTGAAGAAGAGATTGGATCGCCGAATTTCGAAAAGATCATTTCCAGCGCTGCTGCAGATCTGCGTACCGAATCTGTGGTTGTGTCGGACACGGTTTGGGTCTCAAGGCAACGGCCGGCGAACTCCGCCGGGCTGCGTGGCTTGATGGGATTCCTGCTCGCGCTGGAAACGGCAACGGTCGATGCACATTCAGGGGAAGTGGGCGGCGCCGCGCGAAACCCGCTCGGCGAGCTGATGAAACTCGTCTGCGACCTCTACGATCCGATCACCGGCAAGGTGAAGATTAAAGGCTTCTACGACGACGTCATTCCGCCTTCTCGGAAGGAACTCCGCGATTGGTCCAACTCAGGCTTTTCCGCGAAAGGTTTTAAGAAGGCGCACAAACTCAAGTCAATGCGCGCGTCAGACGATCTGGAAGTGATGAAACGTATTTGGGGTATGCCGACATTTGAAGTCCACGGAATGGCGGGTGGTTACCAGGGGCCCGGCGTGAAGTCGATTGTGCCACCGCGTGGCGAGGTAAAGGCTTCGTGCCGTCTGGTGCCGGGCCAGGATCCCAAAAAGATCGCGCGGTTGTTGAAGGCGGCGGTTAAGGCGAGTAATCCGGATGTACAAATCCAATTCGAGTCGATGGCCCCGGCATTTCAGACTTCGGTGGAAGGCCCACTGCCAGACGCGCTCAAGCGGGCGGTGAAATTTGCGTTCAAGCGGGATGCAGTGTTCGTTCGCGATGGCGGCACCATTGGCGCGATGACGAGTATTGAAAAGGTCCTGCGCTGCCCGATCATGTTTCTCGGTTTGTCGTTACCTGAGCACGGTTATCATGCGCCGAACGAGAACTTCGACTGGCAACAGGCTTCCGGTGGCATGGTGGCTTTTGCGAAATATTTTGAGGAGATTTCTAACTTGCCAAGGTAGGGAAGAAGAATTAGCCGCGGATTTACGCGGATGAACGCGGATGAAAGTTAGAATGCCATCGTCAGGTATGGTTGCGGCCTTGGCCGAAAGGCTCGATGCTTCACGCCTTAAGGCTCTTCAAGAAAAACCTCAGCACGGATGTCCTTGCTCGTAAAAACAGAGAAGCGGTTGTTGTAGCCGAGGATGTAACTACCGGGCGCCAGCGGAACGTTGATCTGTCTCACGCCTGTGACGCGGCCAGAAAACCAAACGGTAGGAAATCGGGCATTGCTTGCCAGGTCGCCTGTGAAACGAGCATTGGCAATGAACATCTCAACCGGACTTGATGAAGTGAAGGCACCAACCACGCGCGTGTCAAACCGCGTTACCTCAAATTGCACCGATGAATAACTTCCTGAGCTAATGTGGATCTGTGGCTGTATCAGCCGCGATCGTCTCGGCGTAAGTGCCGTTGTTGGTTCTGGCACCGGCTCTCTTGTTGGCTCTCGCGTTGGCTGTGGCAACGCTGGTTGTGGTTGCTCTCTTGGTACATAAACATATTTGACAATTGGTGAAGGTGCCGGCGGTTTGAGTGGTGTGGGCTCTTCTGCAACTGCAATTTGCGGGGGCTCGGATCTCAGATAGAAGTAAGTGAACAGTCCGCCCAAGAGAATCACGGTGATAAGCAGAACACCCACCGCTCCCACGATCCACCACGGGCTACCCTTATCGGAGTCTTCATGAACCGAAGATTTAAGCGGAACGTGAATGGGAGGGTCGCGGCGATCGTCAGTACGTGGCAAGACAACCGTGGTCGTGCCCAGGTCCGCACCGCATTGGAGGCAGAACCTAAACTCGCTTGAAGTTTCCTCTTTACAGCTAGGGCAGCGCATTGGGTTCAATAGGGCTTAAGATTTATTGAGTTTTCTAAATATCTTAGTGACGTAACTCGGGTGATCCATAGAGGAATTTTATCCGCGCAAATCCGCGGCTGGTCTTCTTCCTTTCAAATCACGCACGCCAGGCGCTCTTCATTCAGAGGTTTGAACCCAAGTCGCTCGTAGAATGCGCGAGCTTCCGGGTTCTCCAGATGAACCGCCACATCGATGCGCGTTACGGACTCTTTTCTCAGTTGTTCCTTGAGTGATTTCATCAGCACTGTGCCGATGCCTTCTCCGCGACGATTTGCTTTTACCGAGACGTCATCCAGTTTTGCTACCATTGCTCCCATCGACGTGGAGACGGCATAGCAAATCACACAGATGCCGGCGACTGCCTTATCGTCGTAAGCCATCCAGACGAATCCCAGGTCCGGATGCTCAAGAAACAGGTAGAGCGCGTCATTCAATCCCTGGATTCCGCGATCTCCATAAGCCTGGCTGCTGGCGCGATAGTGTTCGTCTTCGGTGAGAAACGCACTCAGCATGCTGAAGGCGTCCGAGACATCAGGGGCGGTCATCTTGCGGCAAGTGATCAACTAAGAAACTCCTCTCGTCGGGCATCCAGTTGCAGTTAGTGGGTCAGTTTAGAGTTCAAACTTTAGTTTGTGGTCGCGAAACGGCAACCTGAAGGCTGAACTCTGAACTTCCGGAATCAAACGAATCCACTATTCAGTTGCTTCGTATCATGCCACAGGATGCTCCGGGTGCTATAATCCCGCCGTTCACATCCAGGCAAGCAATTCCACCTTCAAAGAAAATCGAGGTTAGAGCCATGAAGAAGACCTTCTTAGCTACTCTGGCGCTGATTATCGCGGCTTCGTCATTCGCGTTCGGCCGCGAAGCGAGACTCGTGCGCTATCCACACTACCATGATGGACGGATCGTTTTTAGCTATCTCGGCGACATTTGGACCGCCAACGAAAATGGCCAGAACGTTCAGCGCCTGACCGTCAATCGCGCGCGAGATGTCTATGGGCGCTTCTCGCCCGACGGGAAATGGATCGCGTTTTCCAGCGAGCGCAACGGCAACCTCGACGTTTTCATCATTCCGTCCGAGGGTGGCGCGGCGAAGCAGTTGACCTTCCACTCGTCCGACGACACCGTGCTTGGCTGGCGCCCTGACTCACGTGCCGTGCTCTTCAGCGCCAACCGCGGCGAAGACTTTGCGCCGCAACTCTATCTCGTAAGCGTTGAAGGTGGAATGCCGACGAGAGCCGGCACGGACATGGGAGTGCAAGCCGCGTATTCGCCCGATGGTCGTCGCCTGGCCTATAACCCAAAATCACAGGTTTACTGGCGCAAGTACTATCGCGGCGCTGCTCAGAGTGACATTGTGGTGATGGACGTGGCGGCCAAGAAGTTTACCCAGGTAACGGATTTCGATGGACACGACTCGTGGCCGATGTGGGGTCACGACGGAGCCATCTATTTTGTCAGCGATCGCGAGGGCAATGGTCTGACGAATATCTGGCGCATCCCCGATAGCGGCGGCAAAGCGGATCGGGTTACTTCGTTCAAGAGTGGCGATGTGCGCTGGCCTTCAGTTAGTGCTGATGGGAGGGTGATTGTCTTTGAGCATGACTTCGGCATCTGGAAGCTGGATCTGAACAGCCGCAAGGCTACTCCAATCACGCTGAACATAGCTGCCGAGACGCAGGAGAATCTTTCCGAAGTCCAAACCTTCAGCTCGATGGCTGATGACTATGATCTCGCGCCGTCTTCGCGACGACTGGCAGTATCGATTCACGGTGAGATTTTTACTGCGCCGGTGGAAGAAGGCGACCTGAAACAGGTAACCGATGGTCCGGCGCGTGATCGCCTGGTTGGGTATGCGCCTGACGGCAAGTCACTTTCCTTTATCTCTGACCGCAGCGGGCGGGAAGAGATTTATGTCACGTCCACGGATGGGATCGGTGAGGCGAGGCAGATTACTGATATTGACACGCTGAAGTTTGGCTACAACTGGTCCCCTGATTCGAAGGAAATTGCCTTCGTTACTTCCGATGGCAAGCTGCGCAAAGTTGACGCGGCCACAAAACAGGTTACGGAGTTGGATTCTTCGAACTATGGAAACATCGGTTTGCCGGTCTGGTCCCCTGACGGCAAGTGGATCGCCTATTCGAAGTCAGACGTTACCCGAACTTCCGATATTTACGTAATTGCTGCCTCCGGCGCGGAGAAGGAATCACACAAACTGACTTTTGACTCAAACTCCGACATCAATCCAAGATTTGCTCCCGACGGACGTAAACTATTTTTCCAAAGGATTGAAGCCTCCGGAGGGGTCAGTCCCAATTCGGTTCAGATCTACTCCGTTGCGCTCGAGCGTCTGGATCGCGATCCCGATGATCCGGAAGAACGAGCTGAGCCGGAGCCGTCTCCCGCTCCGGCCGGAGAAGCAGGCGCAGAAGGTGCACCGCCGCCGCGCCGTGGACCAGCCGAACGCCGTCAGCCACCAAAAGAAATCAAAATGGATTGGCCGGGTCTTAAGCGTCGCACCCGGCAGATCACCCGGATGCCTTTTCCTATTTTTAGTTTCACAGTTGCACCCGATAGCCGCACCATCGTTTTCGTGACCAGCGAACCCGCTGGTCCAGCCAGTGTGCCGGTGATCTATTCCGTTCAGGACGATGGTAAGCGACTGGCGCGCATCACCACCGGGCAACCTCCGAGTGAAGAAGGCGGACCAGGCGGAGGCGGAGGGTTCGGTGGCGGGATTTCAGCATTAACTGTCTCGCGCGACGGCCGCACCCTTTTCTTTAGCGAGCGAGATGGCGTCTATTCCGTGCCGCTTCCGGCGTCGCCTCCACCCGGTTCGGCAGCGGCCGCCTCTGCAGCATCGGGTGCCGGGCGCGCTGAAGGAACACGCCGGCGCATCAATTTCAACGTGCGAGTACGTGTCGATCGCCCGGCCGAATGGGCGGAGATGTTTGACGACGCCTGGCGGACCATGAAGTACCGGTTCTATGACCCACAGATGCACGGCATCAACTGGGATGCGGCGCGTGCAAAGTACAAACCCCTGGTGGACTTCGTGGGCGACCGCCAGGAGTTGCTCAACATTATCAACGAAATGATTGGCGAATTGAATGCATCACACACCGGCGCGGCACCTCCCCCGCGCGGAACTGCGAGTGGCGTATCAACCGGTCACCTCGGCCTGGAGTTGGAGTCAGACAGCGCCGCGGGTCGTTACCGGGTGACTCACGTTTATGAAGACGGTCCTGCCGACAAGGATTGGGTTCGAGTGAGCGTTGGTGATTATCTGATCGGCATCAATGGCAAGCCCGTGCGCGCCGGCGACAACTACTGGGAGTTGCTTAACAACCGGCTCAACCGCAAGAGTGAGGTTACCTTCAATAACAAGCCCGGCGAAGAAGGGGCCTGGCAAACTCGAATCGAAACCATTGCGGCCAACGCCTACAGCCAACTGCGCTATGAGCGTTGGGTGAAAGAGCGCCGTAAGAAGGTCGATGAACTATCGGGCGGCCGCATTGGCTATCTTCACATCCAGGCGATGAATCCGCCATCACTCAGGAAGTTTGAAAAGGAGATTCGCGAGTTTCGCAACAAGGAAGCCCTGGTCATAGACCAGCGCTGGAATGGCGGCGGCAATATCGAACAGGAGTTGCTGGCGATTCTGGTCCAAAGGCAGTATCAGATCTGGCAACCGCGCGGCACAGAAGCGACCGGGAGACCTTTTGCCGGTTTCTTCGGACCGAAGATCGTATTGCAAAATTGGCGCTCAGCATCGAACGCCGAGATGTTTCCGGCGGGTTTCCGCGCGCTCGGTTTGGGCAAAGTAGTCGGCACACCAACGGCGGGGGCAGTAATAGGAACTGGCAGTTATAGTTTGATTGACGGCTCAACTGTGCGCACTCCGGGCGTAGGAGTCTTCCTGGCTGATCCAAAACGCACGAACATGGAAAACTATGGCGTGCAACCGGACATGCTGGTAGACAATTTGCCTGAGGACAATCTGGCCGGACGCGATCGCCAACTCGAGGCCGCAGTCGGCGAGTTGATGAAACAACTACAAGGCCCGAAGCGCAACGTAGCAAGTAACGACTAATTGAGGCTAGTCAAGACCTCCGTGTGGCTTTGCCACCTCCAGTGCGGTATGGCTCTGCCTTACCGGAAAGCGTCTAGATTGAACTCGAGGCTATGCCTCTGCGAGTCGGACGGAGGCATAGCCTCAGCAAAATTGAGTAGTCCACGGTAAGGCGGAGCCTTACCGCACTGGGGGCACGCAAAGCCGAATAAAGGTAGCAACCTTTCCTAATCTGCATATATCCGCTTCTCTGAATCCGCGTTTATCCGAGTGAATCAGCGGCTGAAGCCTCTTCACTGGGTCACGAGCGTCCCCATCTGCACCACTTCGAAGCTTGAGCCACGGATCGTTTTCAATTGGCGAAGCTCGTCGTCGTCCCAACGCGGATCAGGCGCACCGCTGATAAACCAGTTAGAACCGTTGTCCGCCAGGAACATTCCATACTTTTTCATGCCTCGTAAAATCACCTGAATTCGCGGCGAAAAAGTTGTGATGTCAAATGAAGCCTTCAAACGCACTCGCATGCCCATCGGTGGTCGGTTCGGGTCGGTGTCACTGCTGGCGAAATGTCGGGCAGGGGAGACGTATGCTCGGCGCGTATTCTGGGCAGTGAAACGTAAGGCATGAGTGATCTCGCCTCGTTCAACCACTTCGTCATATCGAACCAAGCCCGGAAAGATCGGCAGCCCGGCAGCATCAGCTGAAGTCCAACCCGCAGGTCGCAATGCGTTGGAGTTTAGATCAAAAACTGCTCCCGACGCGGCGTTCCAGGACGCGCCTCCGTTAACGGGCAACGAAGAGAACATTTCGTACAACTTCCAATTGTCTCGATCGATTACGATCACATGACGATCCCCAGTCGAGCCGGAGCCACCTTCAATCGGCGCGTTCGTCGGTACCGGATACGGACCGGGATCACTCTGATTGCCGTAAGCCGTGAAGTTGATAGGAACCAGTGGCTGAGTGCCGGCAACCACGACATACGGAATCCCGTTGGGAGCGCCATTGAAGACCGTTCCGAAATCAGGGTGCAGCGTCGTATTAACGCCGATACTGGCAATCAGATTATCCGAGTTTGAATCGACCGGTAATGCGGAGATGTCCTGGTTCCAGGGATTGTCCGCCGGAAGCACTAGCTTGCCGTGCAGGCTGGCGCCTGACCCAAGGTCCGGTAACCCACCGATATGTCCGATACCTATGAGGAC
>JAMQPI010000549.1 GCA_023717565.1 Pyrinomonadaceae bacterium
GTGTCGCGAGCGCTCGACAAAATGAATCTCGAGATCATGAACGCCTCAGAGGCGCCCCGGGCCCAAAAAACCTGGTGGCCGGCCAAGAAGACGGCTGAGGAGCGTCGCGAGAAGCACATCGTCAGGGGTACCTGCGGATTCTTCAGCGGAATTGGTTTGACGATCTTTTTGTACTACTTCTGCGCTGCGCTGGTTCTGAAAGTGCCACCCGATGTGCTGGCCAAGATTCCGTTTGAACTCGAACCTGCGGTACGTATTTTTTGGTTGGTTGGGCTGATTCCCACGCTCACGGGCTTAGGACATATCATAGCTGGATTATCGATCCGACCAGCCCGAGCAAAGCAAATCGCAGCCCCAATTCACCTGCCGGACGAAGTCGCCCTACATCCGCCTCAACCCGCTATGCCAGGAAGCGTCACCGAACGAACGACATCTCTACTCGAACACGAAGTACCTCGATCAACGAACGACCTGGAACACTAGGCGTCGGATTGTATCGGATTGTTTGAGAGACCTGGGTGGGAAGTGACTTTCCTGCCTGAACACCTTTTGCGACGGCAATAAAACCGTTGAAACAGTAATAATATACTTGGCGAATCGCCAGGTATATTGATGCCGTTGAAACGGTTCCTCGACTCGGTCGGCGGCTGGTATCACCGGGCTAAAGCTCCGGTGTGAATGAGAAGTCAGAGCACTTGTTCGATCGTAAACTTGGTTAACGCTGCCGTCTGCCCCCTGCCGTCTGCCTCCTGTTCCTATTCCCGACCGACTCCCAGCGCATCGGCCACCCGGTTGATGTAGTTAAACCACGAGGCAATCAGCGTGATCTGCAATATGGCTTGATCGTTAAAGCCCACTTCGCGCAGACCATCGAGATCGGCAGGTGAGATACGCGTGGCATCCTTCGTGACTTGCACGACGTAGTCGAGCATGGTGCGATCCTGGTGACTGATCGGAGCGCTCTCGTAGTCCTCTTCGAGCGCTTTCACCAAACCTTCGTCTAAAGTAACGCGACGCAGAAACTCTGCGTGAGATTCAATTCAATAGTGGCACCGGTTGGTGACCGAGACCATCGTCGCGATCATCTCGTGGTGGCGCCTTTCCAGCGGCAGGTCCGGCGACATCAACGAACCGAACGTAGCAAACGCATGAAACAGTGCATCAGGGATCAAGCTGTGTGAGGCGACGATCCCGGACGTCTCGCCATCCGCGGTTGGGTGAACTGGCGTCGAGTATTCCACCGGGTAGAACGGGCGCTGGTCCAGCATAGCGCGGCGGAGTTTCTCATCGGCTTCGTCAAGGGGAATGGTCTTAATCCAGGTCATGACACGCTTGTCCTCTCAGCAGTTGCGGAAAACGATTTGCGGCGAAAGAAAAGATAGTAGACGGGTGCTCCCAATGCAACGATCCCGACTCCCAGAAACGACTGTTTCGGATTGCCGCTACCTAACAGGACGAGCAACATGGTGACCAGCACCAGGAAGATGATGGGCGTGACGGGATAACCCGGAGTCAGAAATGCTGCTCCCGGATGTTTACGCCGCAGTACGAACAACCCGGCGATGGTAAGCGCCAAAAAGATAACCACTACAAAAAAGAAGTAGGAGATGATCTGGTTAAAGTTACCCAGCAGCACGAGTAACGAAGCGAGGACAGCCTGCAGCGCAATCGCTCGTGCGGGCGTGCCGAATCGCGGATGAATCGCGGCTGCGGCCGGAATAAAGAGTCCGTCGCGGGCCATCGCAAAGTATACACGCGGGGCAGACATGATTACTGCCGCCAGACTTCCCAGTACCGCAACAATGACGACCGCCGAAAAGACTTGTCCACCAAAGCGTCCGAACAATGTCTCTCCCGCCTGCGCCGCAAACGTTTCCCCTGAAGTGACCTGGTCCACTGGAACCAGGTAGATGAAAGCGGCGCTGGTGAGAATGTAGACCAGGGTGACAATCATGACTCCGTAAGCCAGCGCACGAGGAAGGGTGTGTGCCGGATTGCGCACTTCCCCCGCCAGTTTGCTGAGATCCCACCAACCGCCGAATGAGAAGAAGCCTCCAACTACACCACCTGCCAGGGCCATAATCAACGGGGCCGAGTTGGGCCGCTGCGTCACGAGCGGTAGAAAGTTAGACCAGGAACCTCGCCCGGAACCAAAGCCCCAGACCAGCACGAAACCCAGAAAGCCAAGCTTGAGTATGGTCAGCCAGCGCACCATCCAGCCTCCCAATCTCACTCCAACAATATTCATGACGGCGAGAATGACGATGGTGGCAATTGCCAGTGCTTTGGCGCCCGTGGTTGAGAGAGCCAGTCCATAAGTCGCGTAGCTGGCGATGCCCACAGCAAGCGCGGCAGTAAGTCCGGGGTCCATTACCACCAGCGCCATCCATCCATACATGAAAGCAACTGGGGGACCGTAAGCCTCGCGCAAATAAACGTAACCACCACCGGCTTCAGGATATCGGGCGGCTAACTCACCGTAACAGAGCGCCCCACAAAGAGCCATGGCCCCCATTACCAGCCAGACAACCAACAACAAGCCGGGCGAGCCCAAAGACTTCGTCATGCCCGCCGGCGTGAGAAAGATGCCGACGGCGATCACTTCACCGACCACCAGCGCGGTGGCGGTGCGCAGGCCTATCTGTCGTTTGAGTTGGGTAGAGTTAGTCAATCAAAACGTCACTCGGGCCGCGAGTTGAAAAGCGCGTGGTCCACCTGAGCCAAAGACGCCGCCCGCAGTCGTGACCGGCTTCCCAAAGTTTGGACCAAGAGTGTTCCCAAATCCCGAATAGTTCGACTTCGAAAAGCCGAGCACGTTGGTAACGTTGAAGAGATTAAATACTTCCGCTAGTGGCTGAATCCTTACGTGCTCACCGATTCTAAAGGTCTTGGATACTCGCAAGTCAAACGAACTAAAACCGTCGCCGAGACGAACGTTGTTGTCAACCAACGGGAGCGGCTGCCCGCCCACGCCACCCGCGGCATTGATCTGCGTGAGGAAGGCGTTCAATTCAGCTCCGGTATGAAATACCCTGGCCCCAGCATTGCGTTGCAACTGCGGAACACGCCGGCTACCGTCAGGCAGCAGGATGTCAATCGGTACGCTGGAAGCAAACGTAACGATGGGAGCCACCTGAATGCCATAGGGAAGGTCGGCAACGCCGGCGAAGGTAAATCGATGACGCTGGTCGTTGGGAGTTGGTCCATATTCCAAACGCAGATTGTTCGGGTTGATGGGACCATTCGAGAACGGAATCTGATCGTCGTTCGCGTAGTTGAATGCCTTGGAAAGCGTATACGCAGCGCGAAACTGATAGCGATTCGACAAACGCTTTTCGACGCTCAACAAGAAACCATCATAATGGGTCCTGACGCTCGATTCCAGGTTCGTAATGGCGTCAGGGCCGCCCACGACCGGATTGAACACCGTGCCGATCGTTCGACCAATGATGAAATGCGTGCCCAGGTTGTGCAGATAGTCGGCGCGCACAACGAAGTGGTCGCCGAATTCGCGCTGGATGCCAATGTTGGTCTGCTGAATCATCGGATTCTGCATGGCGTTGTCGATGATGTTGATTCCCGACGCGCCGGCGCCGGGGAGAATAAATCCAGTGAAAGGATTCGCGAGTGTCGGGGCTCCCGGCGGAAACCGCCCATTTACAGGGTCAAACAAGAACTGTGGGGGAATGAAGAACACCGGACCTGCCCGAACTTCTATCGGCAACGCGCGCCCATCCAGGCCCCGTTCCAGCGATTGAATCTCCAGCGTGATGCGATCGTAGTAGATACCGTAGCCGCCGTGAATACTGGTGCGGCCGTCTTTCGAAGAGTAGTTGAATCCAACGCGTGGTCCGAAATTGTTCTTGTCCATGCCTCTGGTGCCAGTCAGGAACGGCAGGATTATCGGATTGAGTTCATCGACCCGGTTGAGGTTTTTGACGTCCGTGTCGAGCTCATAACGCAAACCAAGATTCAAAGTCAGTTGGGGCGAGAGCCGCCAGTCGTCCTGCACGAAGCCGGCGAAATAGAAGTTATCGGCATCAGGAATCAGTAACGGCTCGGTAGGCTTTCCGCTGCGGATGGTGACGGCAAACAACAGGTCGTTATCATCGGTGTCGCCGTCACCATCGCGATCGAAGTCTGGAAAGTCCTCGATCATTTCGATCCGCCCTTGTTGAAACACTCGCAAGTCGAAGTCTGCGTCGACCCGTTGCATCTCTCCGCCAAAGGTCAATGTGTGGTTGCCGCGGACCATAGTCATCGTGTCGCTAACTTGAAACCGGCGTTGCTTGGTGCCCTGCGGAACGCGGAAAGACGCGCCATCCTGAATGCTGGGAAATGTAAGCTGAGGGCTGGGCGTGACTGGCTCAATATCATTGAAGAAATTACTGTAGCTGAAATTGAAGCTGTTTACATCGCGGGGGCTCAAGACGCGCGTGTAGTTTGTGAGAAAGAAGTGAGTGTTGTTAACGCTGGCCTGACGGAACGAGGCTGAACCTATGGCCCGATCCAGGGTGCTCAGTGCGATGTCATCCTCACGTTGTAGTGAATAGCGAAAGGTCAACAGGTCTTTGTCGTTAGGTCTCCAGTCGACTCTCTCGGTGCTGAGCAGGTCGTTGAGCGGCGCCAGCGCGATGCCTTTCCTGATTGAGCGCGTGGCCAGGTCACGTGAGCCCACCTGGGTGGCACCGTCCTGATTGCGATACTCAAGGGAGGCAAAGAACCAGGCGCGGTCTTTCTTAATGGGACCGCCAATAGCGAAGGCCGCCTGCTCGCGATCAAACGGCGGCGTTTCTTCGAGACCTCGATCTAAAGTGGCCGGGAGTCCTTGCAGTGATCGATTGCGGAAGTAGAACGATCCTGAACCATGGTATTCGTTAGTACCCGACTTGGTAACAATATTAATGACCGACGAGCCCGAGCGACCCAACTGCGCCGAGAAGCGATTGGTGGCGATCTGAAACTCCTGAACCGCCTCCTGTGAAATATTCTGCAGCGTGCCCCCGACCACGTCGTCGTTATCGTCAGCGCCGTCAACCGTGACGTTACCGCCGCGACCGAGTTGGCCGGCAGATGAGATCCCCACAACATTGGTCTTCGTAGGATCGAAGTTGGGAGCGGGTGAGTTCCCGGGAATTAGCAGGGCGAGCTCGAGAAAGTTACGACCGTTGAGCGGCAGGCTTTCGATCTCACGTTTGCTGACCACACCATCGACCACCGAAGTCTCGGTATCGACGGCAGCGACTTGATCGCCTTGAATCGTTCCGGTGTCGGCTGCGACGCTGCCAATATTGAGTATGGTGTTGAGGGTTTCATTCTGTCCCACCTGCAGAGTGATGTTTACTGTCTTGACCGAAAAGCCGGTGGATTCAATCTTTACTTCATAGTCATCAGCGGGCAGATTGGTTATGACAAACAAACCTTCATCACGGGTTGTCGTTTCGCGTTTCGTGCCGGTACCTTTTTGCGTCACCGATACTCGGGCACCACTCACGACCGCTCCATTGGGATCTTTCACCGAGCCGCTAAGCGTAGAGGTCGCCGCCTGTTGTGCCAGTACACTCGAGTGCGCGACAAGAATGGCGAATGTGGTAGTAAGCAGGGCCATCAAGAATAATGGCGAGCTGCAACGGGGGCGGTTCCGCAACTCTTTGATCATGGTTTTTCCTTTCAGATTTGTGCTCATCGCTTTACCGGCTATTTGGGGGACAAGCATCCCACCAGTGTGAACACCTGGAACCTCGAGACTGAGCACAGACTCAAAGGCTCGCTACCTGGTGAGCCTAATCTGTGTCTGTACCTTTGAAACTGGAGAGCTCAGCCCCGGGCTAAGACTCGCGAATTCAGACGCCTTCGTCAGGTTGTGCAACAAGTAGGAAGGAAAATCTTCTGAATCAACAAACCCGGGACTGAGAATGGTGACTTACGAGGCGGAAAGTAACATGAGGCCTCGGCACCGTCATGCCCCCGATGGTTGGCTTTCTTCTACAACTTTAGTTGTAAGGCGTGTGAAGAAACTGTGCTTGAGGAAGAGCCGGTGGTTCAGAGTTCGACCTTTAGGTTGTTGGTTGCGTGACCATACAAGCTAAAGCTCGAACTCTGAAACTACTTGAACTCTGAACTACTGGAGTTTCTGAATCAGCGCAGTCTCGATCGCAGGTACCGTGGATTTGACAACTCGCGTGTTGTATTTATCGAGGTAGGCTTGCCGAGCTTTCGTCAGCGGATACTTCTCGGGCCAGGCGTACGGATACCTGGTCATCCCATGAAACGGAAGCGGGCCGACTTGATCGGGGCAGGCGGAATTAATGTCCATCTCCTTACTGAATCCATCAGCGTAGAGCAAAAACGTTCGCTTCCAACCGGCAACGAGCGGTGGCAAGGCCGAGGCGTCAAAGGAGACAGAAATTTCATCGCCCGGCAACGAGATCACAAACATATCGTCACTCTTCAGGAGCAGTTCCAGTACGTCTCCTTCACGCGTGTAACGACCCGTCATGACTTTCCACGGTGAAACGTAAGAAACCTTTTCGTAGTCATAACCCAAAGGCTCCCGCCCATCAGGCGAGCGTTCCCACGAGAAACCTCGCCAGCGTAGAGCAGACGTACGTGGCTCCAGCGTGGTGATCACCTGATCGGAATGGCCCCCTGAAGTGTCGACGAGGACCTGGTCCCAATAGATGCGCATGCTCGTAACAATGCGCACTTCGCGACTGGGGCTGAGGAACTTGCCGGTCAGATCCACGACCACAGTTTGAGGCCGACCAACCGGAATGCCGATGTCTGCAATGACCGTTTGCCAATTCCCTTTCGCATCTTTCACCTGCAGCCCCGGAAGTTTCATAGCGTGGCCGGCCTGCGACGCAGCCACGTTGTCACTCGACCACGCGTAATCAGTCCAACCGGTCATTAGCAATACGGTTCGGTCCTGGTCCTTCGGGGTGCGGACTTTGGACCTTGGACGTTGGACATTGGACGTTGCCTTTCCCAGATTCATCGTCAACGAATGTTCCTGCGCGTAGCCGCGAATCTGTTCCAACCGAAAATCATCCGGGTAACGCCGATCTAAAGCAGTGATGCGAGAAAGCACATCATGGCCGTGATCGTCGACCGCACTCAACGGCGGGCGGGCGTCGCGGGTGAAATAGAGTCGGAAAGGCTTCGGCGGATCGGTCATTCCCTCGTTTGGATAAACCTCCGTACCGGCCGGATGCGCGATCGACAACAACTGCAACCGATCGACGAAGAGCGCTTCTTCTAATTCGTTCGTCACGCGGATCTCGAACTTCCCGTTTCGCTCTTTCAACTGATCGTCGCGCAGTCGCACATACTCGTCCGGATCAGGTTTGTTGTAACGGCCGGGTTCTTCCAGGTAGCCCATCTCGCCGCCGCCCATGAAATCGGTGATGAATTCAAATCGCTCACCATTCCAGGCGTAGAGGAAAGGACATGAGGATGGCTTGCGATCGAGTTCGGTTACCGAGAGCGTCGCGAGGTTGGCGGGCGCCGTTGGTTTGCCAAACTCCGTCTCCGATTGAACTACGCCGGACGGCCAAATGATGCGAACGGCGTCGGCCTTCTCCCGGCTTCCCAAACCGAAGAGAACGCTGGCGGGCGCGGGCGCGGGTGAAGCGGAATAGGTTTCGAGCTTCTGTTGCAAGCTACCTGCGCGCAGGTCAATCTTAGCTCCGACACCCGTATGGTTGCTCACCTTTCCTGCAAGTTGAACCCGAACCGAACGGTTGCGATTACCGCCGTCATTCCGAGCAACCTTGAGTCCGCCGCCAGGAACGCCGAAGATGATGTCGATGTCGCCGTCGCCGTCGATGTCTCCGGAAGTCATTAAGCGTGAACCAGACAACGGCTTCCCTAATTCGCCTATCTTTCCGGTGACACCACGCGCCGCTTTATCGCTTACGTCGACCCAACCGTCGCCGACGTTTCGCCAGATGCGCAATTCTGTGTGCAGGCCACCGTCGCCGCTCGTGACGGTAGTCACCAGATCAAGCAAACCATCGTTGTCGTAGTCGAAAAACTGGGAAGCGCTGATCGGTTTCTCCATTATCGAATCGGGATTAGCCAACCGGTCAGGCCCTGGCTTCACCAGGAAGTGTTCCCGGCCATCACTGATGGCGAATTCGCCGGCGCTACTAAAACGACCAAAAAAGAAATCGACGTAGCCATCTTTGTTCAAGTCGCCGACTGCGACGCTCGATGAACCCGAGCTTGCGACCACGTTGATTCCAGTATCTGTCGCGACATCCTTGAAAGTGCCGTCCCGCATGTTGCGCCAAAGGGCGACACCCTTGCCGGAAGCCACCAGCAGATCGATGTCTCGCCGGTTATCGAAATCTGTGGCGATCACGGTAGCCATCAACACTCTGTTAGACAATTGTGCAGCTGCGGTCTGGTCGACGAAGGTCCCGTCCCCGTTGTTGCGCAGCAGAAGATTGGGAGCAGCAGTCGTGTAAAGGAAACTTGAACTTTGGGACTTCAAGGTTTCGGACAGGTCAGCGCATCCCGCGATGAAGAGGTCCAGATCTCCATCGTGATCATAGTCAACAAACGCGACGGATTTCGAAAGATATGAATACTTTGGGATTTGGGCCTTCGCAGTTACATCGGAGAAGCGGCCGTTACCCTCATTGTGATACAGAGCACTGGCTTGATAACGCGATATGAAGAGATCCGGTTTGCCGTCGTTATCGTAATCACCTGACACAACACCAGTTCCCACGCCCGCGCCTGATTTAGCCAAGTCGCCCGCTTGGGCGGTCACGTCTGTGAACTTTCCTGCGTCATTCCGATAGAGCCGTTGCGCCGTGCTGGACACTTCGACAAGGTCGAGATCACCATCGCTATCGTAGTCAAAAAGCAATGCCGCACCGTTCAGGTACTCCAGCCTGTCATTTGTGGAGGGCCAGGCGTCGCCTGCGGGCAGCACACTCGCGGTTGCATCGACAAAGCTCACTTCGGGAGTGCGCTTGTCGACCAACCCGGGCTCGGCTCCGGTCGAAGTCACGGCCTCGGCATAGCGGCCCTGTTCAAGATAGCTCTGGCCCAGCGAGGTCCCGCTACCTCGTTCGCGCAGCTCCTGAAACCTCTGGATGACGCGCTGACCTTCGACCTTCTGCTGCGATCTCAACAGCACCTGACCAAGGTTGTAGAGCGCCGTGGTGTTATATGGCTCCGCGTCCAGAGCTACATTAAATGCCGCAATCGCTTCGACTGGTTTGCGTTGTTGCGCGTAGACCTGGCCCAGGTTGATGTTGGCTCCCGGGTCACGAGGATCGATCTTGAGCACCCGTTGAAAGGCGGCTATGGCATCCTCTGCTCGACCCTGCGATTTGGCGATCAAGCCCAGAATGTAATGCGGCTGAGGAGCATCCGGGGTTAGAACAATCGCAGCTTGGGCTTCACGTTGCGCGCCGGGCAAATCGGGCATATTGAAAAGAGCGATGGCGAGATTGATTCGCGCCAGAGCAAGTTTTGGATCGATCTGCAGGGCGCGCTTAAAGGCATCGGCCCCTTCTTTGTGTTTGAACTGCTCGAGCAGCGCGACCCCGATGTTGTTGGCCCGGTAGGCATCCTCCCGCGCTGACAGCGCGGCCGACTGGGTCTGAACGGTGGCGGTGGTTTCCGTCGAAGGGTGTAACGCCCCCAACAGGAAACCGACGACGACTAAGGCTAAAAGAATTATGCGAAGACTATTCATGCGCAATG
>JAMQPI010000556.1 GCA_023717565.1 Pyrinomonadaceae bacterium
GTAACAAAATTCCATGTAGGTGATCTCGCCGGAGTCGGGTGCTTCGTAGATTCGTGTCGGGTGTGTGAGAACTGTCAGGAAGGATTTGAGCAGCACTGCATCAACCATCTTGTCGCTACTTATAATGGTACGGAAAGAGATGAGATAACTCCGACTTACGGAGGCTACTCTTCTCAGATTGTCGTAGACCAGAAATACACTCTGAGCATCCCAAGATGCCTGCCGCTGCCGAATGTCGGTCCGCTCCTTTGCGCGGGGATCACCACCTTTTCTCCACTGAGGCGGTTCAAGGTGGGCGCCGGCGATAAGGTTGGCATCATCGGCCTGGGCGGCTTGGGCCACCTGGGCGTCAAACTCGCCGCCTCAATGGGCGCTGAGGTCACAGTTTTCAGCACCTCGGAAAGAAAAGAGGATGATGCCCGTCGTCTTGGAGCTCACAATTTTGTCGTAACCAGTGACCCGCGGCAACTGGCACCTCTAGCCGGCAAGCTCGATTTCATCCTGGACGCGGTGTCGGCTCCTCATGACGTTAATGTTTACCTCGATCTACTCCGCCGCGAAGGAGTGCTAGCACTGGTCGGCCTCCCACAAAAACCTCTGGAGGTTACGGCCTTCTCGCTCATCACAAATGGAAGAGCGCTGGTCGGCTCAATGAATGGTGGTATTCGTGAGACGCAGGAGATGCTGAACTACTGTGCAGAAAAGAACATCAGTTCTGACGTAGAGGTGATATCCATTCAGAAAATTAAAGAGGCTTACGAGCGGACGGTCAAAGGTGACGTTCATTACCGTTTTGTAATTGATATGAAGTCGCTGTGACTAATCAGCGTGCCTGACAGGGGAACAGATTCCAAGAACCCCTTTGGAGCTTACAGTGTCACAAACATAGCCAAAGCCGCAACGGTCATGATCACCACAGTCGCCCAACCAAGCCACTTAAGCAGTGGCGAATTTACATGATCACCCATCAGTTTCCGGTTACTCGTCAGGAGAACCACCAGCACGATGAGTGGGGGCGCAAGCACTCCGTTCAGGACAGCCGACCAAAACAACATCCTGACTGCATTGAAGCCAGCGTAGTCCAACGATAGTCCCAGAATCATGGCAGCCGCTACGACTGCGTAGAACTTCTTGGCGAGATGCGGTTTGTCTTCAAGCGTACCGCGCCAGGCGCTGGCCTCGGCCACTCCGTAGGCGGCTGCTCCGGCAAGCACGGGGACCGCGAGCATTCCCGTTCCGATCAAGCCCAACGTGAAAAGCAGATAAGCGCTGTTGCCAGCCAGCGGACGCAGCGCTTCGGCCGCCTGTTGCGCAGTTTCTATGCTTGTCTGTCCGTGTGCATGTAAGGTCGCGGCAGTCGTTAAGATGATGAAATACATCACGACATTCGAAATGAACATTCCGGTGATGACGTCGATTCGTGATTTCCGCAGCTCTCCATCGGTGGCGCCCCTGCGTTGGCCCACGGTTTTTCGTCCCAGCTTGCGTTCCTCTTCGACCTCTTGCGATGCCTGCCAGAAGAAGAGATAGGGAGAGATCGTCGTCCCCAGTATGCCTACGAAGGTAGCAAGATAAGCGCTCGACCATTCCACGTGGGGCACGAAGGTTGACCGCAGCACTGCCGACCAATCGGGGCGGGCTAGAAACGCAGCAATGATATAAACGAACAGGACCAGGGTGAGCCATTTAAAAACTCTGGCGATAAATCGATATGAAGTCCAGAAAAGCAGAGAGATGATCAGAAGGGCATAAACCGGTGTCCACACAAGCGAGCTGATTCCTGTCATCATCTGGGTAGCCTCGGCCATACCGCCAAGATCTGCTCCAATATTGAATACGTTTGCCACGATCAATAAGAAGCAAGCTCCCCACAATACCCAGCGGGAATGGTTGCGCCTTAAGACTCCCGCCAAGCCGCGCCCTGTGACCATTCCGAGTCGCGCACACATTAACTGCACTGCGGCCATCAGCGGGAAAGAAAAGAGAGCCGTCCAGAGTGGCGCATAACCGAATGACGCTCCAGTCACAGAATAGGTTGAGATGCCGGATGGATCGTCGTCGGCCGCGCCGGAAATGAGACCCGGACCAAGATCTGCAAAGAAGCTGCGAACTCTGCCGCGCACTACGCCTGCGCCTCGGCTGTGGCTTTTCTCTCAAGCTTGCCCCAACCGATCAGCGCGCCTCGCGCGGCGGTAGTGACCGACTTGATCATGACCCAGTACATTAGCTGCCGGTAGCAGAAGCGCTGCAAGAATAACCACCAGAGAAGGCTGGGCCGTTCGCGCTTCTCAAGCAGCAGAGCGAACGCTGCAGCGAGCCAGTCCACGGCGAGAAAGACCGCGTAGTAAAAGAGCACCTCTAGAAGGTTTGTGGCCACATACTCGGCTGGATGCTCCACATGTTGCAACGCAGCCGAAAACAGCGCCCAGACCAGCATCAAGTCCATCACCGGCGATATGAGCGGAAAGAGAATCTGAAAGATCCAGACGTTTGGCATGGCGATCATCCCGAGTGTGCCAAAGCGCCAACGCAGAAGCGCGTCGCGGTGCTTCCACATGCACTGCAATGTGCCGTATGACCAGCGGAAGCGCTGTTTCGCCAGAGCTATCCACGTGTCGGGTGCTTCTGTCCAGGCAATGGCGTTTTCCTCATAGCCTATCGTGTAACCAAGTCGCCGTAGCTCGAGGGTCAGGTCCTGATCTTCGGCCAATGTGTCCGAACTGAAGCCTCCGGCGCGCTTGACAAGATCGCGGCGCCACGCGCCCACCGCGCCTGGCACCACCGTGATGCAGTTCAGGCTGGCAAAGGCACGTCGATCCAAATTCTGAGAGGTTATGTACTCGAGCGCTTGCAAACGGGTCACAAGATTGATGCGATTGCCCACTTTGGCGTTTCCCGCAACCGCTGCGATCGAGGGGTCTTGGAACCGATGTGCGAGTGCTGCAATAGTCTGAGGAACAAATAGCGTGTCAGCATCGAGGGCGACAATGAGCTCGCCGCGCGCGTGATCCAGACCAAAGTTCAACGCTTCGCCTTTGCCGGCATTTTCTTTGGTGAACAAACGTATTCGGTTGTCGAAGGAAAAGCGATCACGCACCACTTCGCTCGTGTGGTCTGTCGAGCCATCATCCACGACGATAATTTCAAAGGATGGGTAAGTGGAAGCGAGCAGGCTTTCAATTGTCTTTGCTATTACCAACTCTTCGTTGTAAGCGGGAACGATGATGGAGACAAAGGGTTGATAAGTCTGCCCTGCTTGCGTCGCCTCCCGTCGCCGCGAGCGGCGCCATTGCCCAAACGCGAGCGCACCAATAGTGGTGACTCGCGCCAATCCCAGAATGATGCCAATAAGAAATATCCAGTGCAGCAGTCGCTCGCCGAGCGAGAGAGCGGAAAATGTGATCGCATTAGCGCGGGTGAATAGTTCTTGTCCGGCCGGGACGGCCGGCATGGCCCGGTCGCGTGGGAGGCCTGCCAGTTGTGAGACAGTGACAAATCGGAATTTCCTCGCACGCAGTTCATGAATCATCTCCGGGAGAGCGTCTAACGTCTGCTGGCGGTCGCCGCCACCGTCGTGCAGGAGCACGATCTGACCACGGCGGTCGGGGTCCGCTGCGGTGACACCCTCGATTGTTCGCTGCACAATCTGACTTGTTCCCGGCAACGCCCAGTCATCCGGATCAACGCGCAGTCCTACTGTCAGGTACCCCAACCGCATCGCCCGCACTATGGGATCGACTTCATCGGGCGTGGTCGGTTCAGCATCGCCGAAGTAAGGGGGACGAAAAAGGATGGTCGCGCGTCCGGTAACCGACTCAATCAGTCGCTGAGTAGCATTGAGCTCAAGGTCAGTGATTTGCCCCGGCACGGCGCCGAGGTTTGGATGACTATAGGTGTGGTTGCCAATGTCATGCCCCTCGTCAACGATACGGGTCAAGAGTCCCGGATTGGCCTGCCCGTTTGACCCAATGATAAAAAATGTGGCTGGGACATTTTCCTGCTTGAGGATCTCAAGGATACGTGGAGTCCACAATGGATCAGGGCCATCATCAAAAGTCAGGGCCACCAGACCCGGCTGGTCGCCAGAACGGCGGATGACATAGGACGAGGGAATTGTTGTGTAGTCTTCTTGATCGATAAAACCACTGATCGGATCAACCCTGACTTTTCGTGAACCTTCCTTCGGCAGTGCGCTAACCTGCAGTATCTCACCTGTGCCTTCGAAATCAACATCGTAGCCGAACCTCATTTGTTGCAAACTTTCTGCTGAGTTCGTCGTTTTCAACCCGCCAAAGCCCGAACCAAAGATCGCCCACAACGATGGATCTTCTGACCCCAATCGCCACAATGCATATCCGGCCGGGTGGAACTTGCTGGCGGCGAGTATCTGGTTGTAGGCGGTGACCGCATCAAGGAACCATACTGTGTGGTACGAACCGTCTTCCTCTTCGTAGGAGAAATAAGGATTCCGCGAGGCGCGATCGAACGAGACGTGAGCGTCTGAATCCCTCGCGCTGAGCACCGCTTCCTGAAATGTGACTTCCGTTGCCTCACTGTCTCCGCTCCAATCGTAACCGTAGCCACCGATACAAATGATAGTCTTCGCCGGTTCGAGATCGCGCATGCGTGAAGCGAGGTTTCGGTCGAACCAATCCTGCCCCGCGATCGGCCCCGCACCGCTGTTGGACCAATGCTGGTCGTAAGCCATCAGCAGAAGGTAGTCTGTGACTGCAGCGTAAGCGCGAAGGTTCCACTCGGGATTGTCGAAGGGCACCGCCTGCGCCAGGATCCAGCCCCGAGAGCTGAAAGCGGCCTTTAGGGACCGCATAAAGAGAAGCAGGTTAGGTTGAGCGGCAGCAGATACTTCTTCAAAGTCGACGCAAACTCCGCCAAACCTGTTCTCACCCACGAAACGGACCAACGACTCGACCAGGCGTCCCCTTGATGCTTCATCGGCTACGGCGCGATCGAGCATGGCCGGATCCCATCGCTCATTCCGGTAGTTCTGAACTAGCGGGATGATTGGCATCTCCCCTCGCTCGTGACGCACAAGCTCGACCACGCGGGGATCAATGTCGCGCGTAAGCGGCTCGCTTCCCTCCTGTAACCGACCCCACTCCGGCACCAGCCAATCGAGTTGCGCGAGATTGTGCTTGAGCGATTCATAGCTCGAGTCATCCCAGTTGACATAGAAACCAATGGCCACCGGTTTATCCACAATGTTCCCAGGAGTCACATTGTCAGTCGGAGCAGAGTGGACGAGTCCCGTCTGTGACTGGTTTCTGTTCAGAGACACATCTGCGCGGGTGGATTTCTGCACGCGGGGGAGTCCAGGTAAAGTTGGAGCTTGCGGTTTAGTTTCAACTGCGTGTGGCAGAGCCGAGACACGCCGGGGCCCTGGTTGCGGCAACACTGGGTTAATAAGGACACTCGCAACCAAAGTGGCAGTTAGCAAGGTCATCAGGGCCGCAACGGCCAACCACGCGCCGCGCACGCGCGGCCAACGATGCCCCGCCGGATCATAAAAGACCGGCAAAGTGTGATCAGGGTTCTTACCCGGATGCTGCATGCGCTGTCCTTCTCGTTTAGATATGATCTGTTCCATCCAATCACTCCAGGCCCAGGTCGCTGAGAAACCATCCAGTAGCCACCATGGAAATTCCAGTGACCAGTGTCGAAATCAGCGAACACATGATCAGGAAGAGAGCGACCTTCAGGATGATGTCTCCCAGTGTGACGACAATGGTGCATGGTGCGGCAACCGAGTTTTTTGTCAGCAGCAAATTCGGCGACTCAAGGTTAACTTCTGTTTGCATGTAATCTCCTCAAGACGTGTTCATGCTGTGATTCTGCAGGGCTAGTAAGCTGCTCGTATTACTGGTTCTTGCTCAAAGCTCCTGTTTGTTGCTACCACCTGCGAGGTCCTTGCCTGCCTTTTTCCCGCAACGAAAACCGCAAGTTGAAGAACATTTAGACAAGATTTGGAAAGAGCCACATTTCATTTCTGATTAGGATCCGTCTCGAAATGTGTGGGTCCCCAATGAGACGCATTGATTCGAGTTGGCAAGACGGGAAAAGGATTCTGAGCTTGCAGTTCTTACTTAGGTCCGTTCCTGGGAGATCGCATTGGAACCTGAGAAAGGTGGGAAGCAGTCGGCCGGTGGCCGGTTCCATAAGAATAGAGTGCAGCGGCGGTCAAGCTTCAAACTGCCCGCCATTAACTGAGGAGAACTTCAATGATTAAGAATCTGAGCAAGCTGTTCCTGGCACTTTGCCTCTTAACGGTGGGTGGAGGAATTGTTGCCAACGCGCAAATTGATAGCGACATTACGATCGAGGTAAGTGTGCCGTTCCCATTTGTGGTGGACAATACCACCCTACCGGCGGGTAAATATGAGATTAGGACCATCGACGACAACACTCTGAGCGTCCTTGAGCTACGCAGCGTCAACGGACACACAAGCGTCGTTTTCGAAACGGATGCCGCGGTAACGCCAGACGGTCAATCCGCGACCAAAACCGAATTAGTCTTCGACAAGGTTGGAGGCAAAGATTTCCTCTCCCAGGTCTGGTTAGCCGGCAGCAGCTCCGGGAGCCAACTGGCTAAGTCAAGAATGGAGAAGAAACTTGAAGGGCGTGGCGGGCAACGTGAAAGACACTCCCTTGCTGCGATCCTAAGACATCCAAAACGTTAGAGGGTTTGCTTAACCGGATCCTACAACTGGCCCTCGGATGTGGCGGTACGAGTTGGAGTCTACACACTCTGCTTCTGTCCTGCTCATCCTTGGGCCTGTTGTGACAGGGCTGCAGGAACCTGTGGAACAGCGAGATTGGTCTGAACAACGCCAATCCCGATTCCCGGTGGAGAATCTGGGTGTTCCAGCGGCTAATGGTGACCTCTCATGTCGTCAACTAGGCCACACCGCGTATTGCTATCGCTGGTCGCACTCTGCACGGCGGGCAGTGGTCTACTCAATGTGTATTCCGTGATCGGCGAAGGCCTAGCCACGCGCACGAGGCTTCTGGAAAAGATCTTCCCGCTCGAATTCCAATACTTCTCGCGATCACTGACCCTACTGGCCGGTTTCGCGCTGGTTGTCTCCTCCATCAATATCTACAGGGGAAAACGCCGTGCGTTCCGGCTCGTTGTGACAGTCTCCGCCTTGTCGATAGTGTTTCACTTGGCTAAGGGCCTCGATTACGAAGAAGCCTTCGTTTCGCTACTGCTCATCGCGATACTTCTCCTTACACGTAAGTATTTCAACGTTAGAAGCAGCACTCCGAGTCCTGCCCTGGCAGTCATTCGCGCTGCGACTGGATTCCTCGTTGTTTTCTGTTACGGCGTCGCGGGTTTCTGGCTACTGGACGAACGCGAGTTCGGCTTTAACTTTCACCTCGCGGATGCGTTAAAGCGCACTCTCTTGGTTATCTTGCTAGTCGGTGATCCAAAACTCGCGCCCCAAACAGGTCACGCTTATTGGTTCGGAAACTCTGTTTACCTGATGACATTCGTGGCTATTGCCTATGCGGGCCTCGCCTTCTTCCGCCCCATCGTTAATCGCTACCGCCCTCTGCCTCTGGAACGCCTCCGAGCGGCCGACTTAATCAGTCATTACGGGCGCTCCTCACTCGACATTTTCAAGCTCTGGCCTGATAAGTCCTACTACTTTAATGATGAGGATAGTTGCTTGATTGCCTACCGAGTTGGGAACAACTATGCGGTGGCGCTTTCAGACCCCATCGGTTCCGAAGCGAAGGTGGAGGAGACGGTGCGCGGATTCATGGAGTTCTGCTACGCAAATGACTGGGGAGTGGCCTTTCACCAGGTGCTGCCAGATTTCCTGCCTATCTATGAGAGGGTGGGTCTCAGGCACCTCAAAATCGGGGATGAGGCAATCGTCCGTCTGGCAAGCTTCGATCTTGAAGGAAGTGCGAGGAAG
>JAMQPI010000565.1 GCA_023717565.1 Pyrinomonadaceae bacterium
AAAAGAAAATTACCGTTCTCAAGAGTCCATTCGAAGGCGAGTCAGCTACCACAGACGAAAATCACAGGTACCTGCTTGCCGATATTCAAAAGCGTTACGACGCGTTGCTGCCTAAGCTGGTAGATAAGTCAAAGGACGTAAAGAAAGCGCGGTTCTCGTTGGGAGACGAAGTCATGTTGCTGAACGTCGATAAGAGCGCTGATGCGCTAATCTTCATTCGCGGACATGGCCGCGTATTTACCAAGGGAAAGACCTTCTTCACCTTGATGAACCCGTTTAGCTTTGACGTTCCGATTGTCTTTATCACCATTGGCATGGTCGATGCTCGCACCGGTGAAGTCCTGGTTTTCACCAAACCCGCCAAGTCCAGTAGTGTTCTCAATAATCCAAAGTCTCTGAACAAACTGGTCACTGAGTCGCTAAAGAAACTGCCGCCATCCCCGTAACCCAAGTTTATTTCTCCAGGATGTCGATTTGAGAGTTCTCATACGTCGTAGAGTTGAAGGAAGCTCTCAGACTCAGGAAAGGAGTACAGAAATGAAATACATGTTGCTGATCTACCTTGAAGAGCAGGCGTGGCAGGGGCTTAGCGAAACCGAGAGGCAGAGGATCTATGGCGAATATAGGAAGTTTTCGCAAGAGATCATGGCGAGTGGGCACCATCTCGCCGGTTCCGAGTTGCATCCCTGCTCAACGGCGACCAGTGTCCGAGTACGCGATGGTAAACAACTCGCGACCGACGGCCCGTTCGCTGAGACTAAGGAACAGCTAGGAGGCTACTATCTGATCGAGGCACGTGATCTTGACGAGGCTATAGGGATAGCGGCGCGAATTCCATCGGCAAAGGATGGCACCATCGAAGTGCGCCCGGTGGCCGAGGCCGGCGTGCCCGCAACTGCTTAGCCTGGCGCAGTGAACGTGCGCAACAGTTGTAGGGGTGTCCCTCTGTGAGTGAGGCCGTCCCTACAATAAAAATCGCGGAGACGATGTCGCTTGCCTCATTGCATCGTCGCGTGCAACTCTCACGACCTATGCGGCAGCCACGTGAGACACTCGAGCGAGTCTTTCGAGAAGAGTACGGTCTTATCATCGCATCCCTGATACGCCGATCCGGTTCTTTCGATTTGGCCGAAGAATCCTTGCAAGATGCATTCTCGGCCGCACTCGCGCATTGGGAACAGGATGGGACGCCCAGCAACGCGGGTGCCTGGCTAACCAGAGTGGCCCATCGAAAGTTGCTCGACGTGCTGCGCCGTGAAAAAACTATTAGCGACAAGCAATCGGAACTGGAATACGAAACGTATCGGCTGCATGACGATGACTTGCCCCCGTCGTTTGAGGAAGCTGTGACTTACCAGGACGACAGATTGCGATTAATGTTCACATGTTGCCATCCTTCTCTGAGTCAGGAGGCGCAAGTCGCTCTCACGCTGCGCACTTTGGGCGGCCTCGCTACGGCTGAGATCGCTGCCGCTTTCCTCCTGCCTGCGCCAACTCTTGCCCAGAGACTGGTGCGGGCGAAAAACAAGATTCGCATTGCTCGCATTCCTTATCAGATCCCGGCGCTGGAACTGTTGCCGGAACGTTTGGCGTCTGTTCAGGCAGTTATCTATTTGATCTTTAATGAAGGTTACGCGGCGACGTCAGGCGATAGTCTCATTCGCAGAGATTTATGCGCGGAAGCAATTCGGCTGGGCCGGCTTCTTTGCCGGTTGATGCCTGACGAACCGGAGAACCTCGGCTTGCTGGCCTTGCTGCTCTTGCAAGACTCGCGGCGCGACGCGCGTATCAACCCTCGGGGTGAACTCGTGACTCTGGAAGAACAGGATCGGGCGCTTTGGGATCGAATAGAAATTGAAGAGGGCTTGCGACTGGTTGAGACGGCACTGCGCTTGCGCCGCGTTGGCGCTTACCAACTGCAAGCTGCGATTGCGGCAGTTCATGCCGAAGCGAAAGCGGCGGGAGAAACTGATTGGCAGCAGATTGTAGCGCTCTACGCCGAGCTGAAGCGGATCAATCCATCAGCCATAGTTGCGTTGAACCATGCCGCTGCGGTGGCCATGGGCGAAGGATGCGAGCAGGGTCTGCGCCTGATCGAGGCTGCGGGAGCATCGGGAGAGCTGGACCGCTATTATTTCTTCCACGCTGCGCGAGCTGATTTGCTGAGACGACTCGGCCGCACTCAAGAAGCACAGGCAGCGTACACGCGAGCGCTGCAGTTAACGGCGAACCAGGTCGAACAGAAGTACGTTCGCCGTCGTCTGGCGGAGTTGTAGGATCCCCGATACTATCCGCAGATTACAAAGACAGGCCTTTGGCCTTGGGTCTTTGGACTCTTGTTTGGTCCTTGGCTTGGAACTCAAAGGCCGAAGACCCAAGGCCAAAGCCCCGTCTTTGTAATCTGCGTAATCTGCGGATAGGGCTGGGCCTATGGTGAACGCAGGACGCCGAGGGGCTTGCGCGACAATGACTGCAGACTCGAAAGCACACCCACCAATACGACGAGGGCGACAGTGCCGGCGATTCCTGCAAGAATGATCGAAGGCATTAGATTCCAGGGAATCTCAAACAGAAACCGGGCCAGTGAGTAAGACAATGCCAGGGCCGCGGCTGAACCGATCAGTCCTGCGATCAACCCCAGCAAGCCGTATTCAGCCACGACTATAGTAAGCACAACTCGTCTCGTCGCTCCCAAGGTCTTCAAGAGCGCGGCTTCGTACGCCCTTTGATACTTGGTCATCGCCACTGAGCCGATCAGGATCAGCGTGCCACTAAACAATACGAATCCCCCGATGAAAGTCACCGCGAGAGAAACATTAGCAAGCAAGCGTCTGACGAGCTGTACTACTTCGGCAACGTCGATGATCGAGACGTTCGGATACTTCTCGACCACGGCTCGCTGCAGTCGTGACCGCGAGATGTCATCGGACGGACCGTTGAGGCCGCCGACGAACATCGTCGGCGCACTATCAAGCACATTTGGCCGGAACAAGATCAAGAAGCCTGTGCGCGACTTGCGCCAGTCAACCCGGCGAACGCTGGTCACTCGCGCCGTTAACTTTCTGCCCACTATGTCCAGAGTGATTGTGCCGCCGAGGTCCAATCCCTGCAGTCCTTTCATCTCTTCAGAAATTGAAACCTCGGGTTCGGTTGTGGGCGTTGAATCCCACATCTTACCCGCGACGATGGTTTCATTCGCCTCCAGCACCGGGCGGTAAGTGAGGACGTATTCACGCCCCAGCCTTCCCCGATCGCCACTCATCTCCCCCGGGCCCAGGTCAATGTCACGACCGTTGATGGCCGCGATACGCGCGCGGACTGTCGGAATCAGCTCAGGACGTTCGCCGGTTGCCTCTGCAATGAGTTGCTCGACGCCGGCCTTCTGATCCTTTTGAATGTCGATCAAATACATGTTTGGCAGGTTGCCTCGGTTCGCGGGGTCCAGCTCGAGCAACAAATTCCGCTGCAGTGACTGCACCGCGATCACCAGAAAAGCACCGAGGCCCACAGCCATGAGAATTACGCGAGTCTGGTTGCCGGGTCTGTGAAGGCTATTAATCGCATGGCGCACGGCAAAAGACTGAAATTGACGGGTGCGTTTGACAACCCACACCAGGCCCATCGAAGCGAGCTGTAAGAGCGCCCCGGTTGCAGCCAGACCACCGAGAAAGAATGCTCCGATCTTGAGCGAACCTGCCTGCCAGGAGAAAACGGCGACGAGACCGCCAACGACCACCAAAGCGGTCGCCCATCTCAGCAAGTCGAACCTTCGCTTTTGTGGGTTGTCCTCGTTTCGAAGCAGCATGTTAGGTCGGATATGCCTTATGCGCAGCAAAGGCACCGCTGAGAACAGAAGCGACACCAGCAGGCCAAGCAACAGACCCTGGATCACAGTTCCAGTACGCAGTGTTTGACTCATATTTGCAGGCAGACTGGCGGCAAAGTATCGACCTACTCCCATCAGCGCAAGTTTCGCCAGCACGATGCCGAAGGCGCTGCCGGCGACTCCCAAAGTGATAACCTGGGCCACGTAGACAAAGGTAATCTTGCCGCTGGTGGCTCCGACGCATTTCAGCACTGCGATGGCGTTTTTCTTCTGTTCGATGAAGACTCGGGTTACGTTCGCGATTCCGATGCCGCCAAGGACGAGGATGACGAGGCCAACCAGCGACAGGTAATTCTCGGAGCGCGTGTACTGTTCACTGATGTTCTGCTCTGACTCTTTGTAGGTGCGAATGTTTATCAAGTTATTCTTGAGCGACGAACGCAATTCAGCAACGAGCGAATCGAGCGACTCCGCTCTGGTGCTCAAGAGAACTCTGTAACGCGCCCGACTGCCAAAG
>JAMQPI010000596.1 GCA_023717565.1 Pyrinomonadaceae bacterium
GCAGTTTTACTTTCGGACGACGGACGTGACGGGAGTGGCGAGTCTGCCGGCGGGAGTGGAGATGGTGATGCCCGGGGACAACGTGGCGATGGAGATCGAGCTGATAGCGCCGATAGCGATGGAGAAGGGGCTGCGGTTCGCTATCCGGGAAGGTGGGCGCACGGTTGGGGCCGGCACAGTCAGCGAAGTGGTGGAATAGAGCAGGGCTTGGGTCTTAGGCCTTGGGCCTTTGAAAGACCAAACCAAAGGCCAAAAGAAAATGCTTAACGAAAAAATCAGAATCAGACTAAAGGCCTACGATCACCGCGTGTTGGACCAATCCACCACGGAGATCGTGGAAACAGCAAAGCGGACTGGCGCGCGCGTGGCGGGACCGATTCCACTGCCGACCGTGAAGAACAAGTGGACTGTCCTCCGTTCTCCCCACGTCGACAAAAAATCGCGCGAGCAGTTTGAGATCAGAACGCATAAGCGTTTGATGGACATCCTCGACCCGACTCCGCAGACAGTTGATGCGCTAATGAAGCTAGATCTTCCCGCCGGTGTGGACGTGGAGATCAAGGCGTTTGGCAGACAATGAGGAATTTTCGATTTTAGATTTGCGATTTTTGATTGCTGAGCTGCTGCAATCACGAATCAAGAGTCTGAAATCAAAAATCGAAAATCATGATTAACGGAATCATCGGTAGAAAAATCGGCATGACGCAGTTATTCGCTGCTGATGGCACAGTAACCCCTGTGACAGTCATCAAGGCGGGCCCGTGCGTGGTCATACAGAAGAAGACTGCGGCGGGACCTGACGGTTACAACGCCGTTCAGTTGGGCCTGGTAGACGAAAAGCCGGTGAGGTTGAAAAACGTGACCAAGCCGATGCGTGGCCACTTTGAAAAAACAGGCGGCGGCACGCCTCCCACACGCATTCTAAAAGAGTTTCGACTCGAGGACTCGGAAGATGCCACCAACGTGGGTGACAAGGTGCTGGTTGACCAGTTTGCCGACGGCGATGCGGTCGAAGTTATTGGACGGTCAAAGGGCCGCGGTTTTGCCGGCACGATCAAGCGTCATAACTTTAATCGCGGCCCTGAGTCGCATGGCTCAATGAACGTGCGCGCACCCGGTTCAATCGGCGCTTCCGCATATCCATCACGAGTAATCAAAGGCACCAGATCTTCGGGGCACATGGGTGACGCCCGTATTACTGTTAAGGGATTGACGGTTGCCCGGGTGGATGCCGAGAACAACTTGTTGATGATCCGCGGTGCGGTTCCCGGGGCCAATGGAACCGTCGTCATCGTCAAAAAGGCCGCCGAGCGGCACAAGCGAACAAGGTGATAAGTGAGATGGATTTTGAGTCGACGTAGATCAAAAATCTAGAATCACAAATCAGAAATTTCTTTCACGGGAGTCAGACATGCCTACGGTCAAGGTGCGCAACTTAAAGAATAAAGAGGTCGGTGAGGTCCAACTCTCCGACGCGGTATTTAATGCGCCGTTTAATGAACCGCTAATTCATGCTGCCGTGAGAAACTTCATGGCCAACGCTCGTCAGGGTAACAGCGCTACCAAGACTCGAGGCGATGTTTCAGGCTCAGGTCGCAAGCTTTGGAAACAGAAGGGCACCGGTCGCGCTCGGATAGCGTCTTTGCGTTCACCCTTGTGGAAAGGCGGCGGCAACGTCCACGGACCCCAACCGCGTGACTGGTCTTACAACATGCCCAAGAAGATGCGCCGGGGAGCTCTCCGGTCGGCGCTTTCGGAACGAGTGCGTGAAGGTAATGTGATCGTTGTGGAGGGGTGGTCGCTGGATAAGCCCAGGACGAAGGACTTTGTCGCATCGCTCGCTACCTTGGGTCTCGAAGGCAAGACTCTGATCGTGGATACGTTCGATAACGAGAACCTGTTGCTGTCGGCGCGAAATCTCCAGCGGGCGAAGGTGGTAAACAGTCTGGGTCTTAACATTTACGACTTGCTCTATCACGAGAAGCTGGTGCTTTCGCACGCGGCGATTGAGGAACTCGAGCAACTCCTGGGGCCAAAGGCGGAGAAGGTGGCGGCGTCGGACGATGCACCTGACGAGCAGGTAGAAGCAGCGCCAGCGACAAAGACCAAAAAGGCTGCTGCCGCAAAGCCGAAACGGGCCAGCAAACCGGCGAGCAAGCCAGCCAAGGCCAAGCCAAAGCGCGCCAGCAAGTCAAAGAAGGAGACGGCTTAAAAGATGAGAACGGTTTGGGACATCATCAAGTCGCCGGTAATCACTGAGAAAGCCCTGGTTGCCAAGGAAGAATCGCAGGATACCCAGCAGCTCTTGACGTTCAGGGTTGATCGGAAAGCCACCAAACCTGAGATCAAGTCGGCTGTTGAGAGGATCTTCCAGGTCAAAGTGGACCGGGTGCGGACGATTAATTTCATGGGAAAGATGGCCCGTCGCGGTCGTTTCGAAGGGCGCAAGCCCTCTTGGAAGAAAGCTTACGTGACGCTAAAGCAGGGCGAGAATCCGGTCGATTACGGAGAAGCCATCTAACGGATTTTGGATTTTAGATTTTTGATTTCAGATTTAGGAAATTGCCGGACGGTCGCAGCACGGCAAATCAAAAATCAAAAATTAAAAATCGGAAATTAACTTATGGGCATTAAGAAACTAACACCAACTTCGCCGGCACGTCGCTACCAGACATATCTGACGCGTGACGAGCTCACCGTGGGAGCAGTGCCTGAGAAATCATTGCTGGAGCCGAAGAAGCGAATCTCCGGACGCAACAATGATGGCCATCTGACCGTTCGCCGCCGTGGCGGCGGTCATAAACGCTTCTACCGCATTGTTGATTTCAAGCGCGATAAGGAAGGCGTGCCGGGACGGGTTACCCAGATCGAGTATGACCCGAATCGGTCGGCCCACATCGCGCTGGTTACCTATCTCGATGGCGAAAAGCGCTACATCATTGCTCCGAGCGGGATAGAAGTCGGAAAGACCATCATGAGCGGTCCCGAAGCCGACATTTTGCCAGGTAATACACTGCCTCTAATCAACATCCCGTTGGGTACGCAGATTCATAATATCGAGTTGCGTCCCGGCAAGGGTGGGCAGATGGCTCGTTCCGCCGGGGCCTTCGCTCAGCTCGTCGCTAAAGAAGGAAATTACGCTCAGCTCCGCATGCCTTCCGGGGAAGTGCGGCGCGTGCCGCTGGTCTGCAAAGCCACGATTGGCCAGGTGGGTAACATTGAGCATGAAAATGTTTCATATGGAAAAGCGGGCCGGTCGCGCTGGAAGGGTATTCGACCTCACGTGCGCGGGGTAGCAATGAACCCGGTGGACCATCCGCATGGCGGCGGTGAGGGAAAGACTTCGGGTGGACGCAATCCAGTTACACCCTGGGGCCAGCCGACGCGCGGCTACAAGACCAGGAGTAACAAGCGAACGCAGAAAATGATTCTGCGCGATCGCCGAACCAAGTAATTTTAGATTTTAGATTTTAGATTTCGGATTTTGCGATTGAGGGCGAGCCAGGCCTTCCAATCAAAAATCAAAAATCGCAAATCCAAAATTGGAGAAACGATGGCACGTTCAGTTAAAAAGGGTCCATACATTGACGGCAGCGTTCTGAAAGCTGTTGAGCGAACCCGCGCTGGTGGCCAACGCCCGCCGGTTATCAAAACCTGGTCGCGACGATCGACGATTACGCCGGACATGGTGGGGCTCACTTTCGGGGTTCACAACGGCAAGCGACATCTGCCCGTGTACGTGACGGAGAATATGGTGGGCCACAAACTGGGTGAGTTTGCTCCGACCCGCACGTTTAAGGGGCACTCGGGGACAAAGGTGGAGAAAGCTACCAAGGTAGCCAAACCGTAAATCGTGAATCGTGAATCGTAAATAGACAGCTCTTACGATTCACGATTTGCGATTCACGATTCACGAGGTCTGAGAATGGAAGCAACGGCAAGTGCAAAATATCTTAGAGGCTCCGCCCAGAAGGCGCGGCTGGTCGTAGATATGATTCGGGGCCAGGACGTCAACAAGGCCCTGGCAATTCTGCGTTTCTCAAGCAAGCGGGCGGCTCATTTAGTTGAAAAATGCATGCGATCGGCAGTAGCGAACGCGAACGAGAGTGCCGAAAAGGCCAATGTGTCGATCGATCCGGATGATCTTTGGGTGAAGGCCGCGTTCGTCGATCGCGGTCCAACAAAAAACCGCCGCCGCGTGCGACCCGCTCCGCAAGGGAGAGCGTATCGCGAGCAGCGCCATTTTTGTCATGTGACTATTCTGCTCTCCAACGACGCGCGGCCCGAGCCAGGCGCAAAACGCAAAGGCGCCAAGTCAGACATTGCGGAAGCGAAGCCCGCCAAGCTTGCGGAGAGCAAAGGCCGTAAGCGCGGTGGAGCAGCGGCCGCACCTCGCGCCAAGAGAGCTACGTCGAAGGCTGCTCCCGCTGCGACTGTTGAGAAAGTGGAGAGCGAGAAGAAGCCGACCAAGCGGCCTGCTACGAAGAAAACGAGCGCTAAGGAAAAATAACCCAACTAAGACTGGAGAATACTGTGGGTCAGAAAGTTCATCCATACGGTTTCCGCCTCGGCTACAACAAAGACTGGCATTCGCACTGGTACGCGAAGAAGCAGTTTGGTGAGTTCCTGCTGGAGGATTTGAAGCTCAAGCGCGATCTCAAGAGCCGCTTTACCGGAGCCGGTGTTTCCCACGTGGACATCGAGCGCGCCGCCAACCGGTTGAAGATCGTTATTTACACTTCTCGTCCGGGAATCATCATTGGCAGAAAGGGCGCCGAGATCGACAAGCTCAAGACGGACCTGTCGGCCAAGACCGGACGCGAAGTACTGGTTTCGATTCAGGAGATTCACAAGCCGGAATTGAACGCCCAACTTCAGGCTGAAAAGATTGCGGCGCAGTTGGAGAAGCGCATTGCTTTCCGGCGCGCTATGAGAAAGGCCGTCGAGGAGTCGCTGCGGTTTGGGGCGCAGGGAATCAAGGTCAAAGTTAGCGGACGCCTGAACGGGGCTGAGATTGCCCGTAGCGAATGGCATCTGCAAGGCCGCCTTCCCCTGCATACACTGCGTGCGGACATCGACTACGGTTTGGCCGAAGCGCGTACTACGTTTGGTCAAATCGGAGTTAAGGTTTGGATCTATCGCGGCGAGATCCTGGATCCCAAGGCGGCCATGGCGCGCGGAACGGGTTCGGATCCAATCAATGAAACGCGCATGGGTGAGCGCGAACGTCGGCCGCGAACTCGTCGTGAGCGCGAAGGCGGTTCTGATGGGCGAAAGCCGCGCGGAGAAAACGGATAAGGGATTTTTGATTTTAGATTTGCGATTTTAGATTTGCGATTTTGCTCGGCTGTTTTGGTATTTAAATCGGCAATCAAAAATCAAAAATCAAAAATAGGTAAACAATCATGTTGATGCCGAAGAAAGTTAAGCACCGAAAGCAGATGCGCGGACGCATGACCGGCGTCGCGACTCGTGGCAGCGAGATCAGCTTCGGTGAATACGGGCTCAAGTGCCTGGAGCCCGCCTGGATCACCGATCGTCAGATTGAAGCCGCGCGCATTGCTATGACCCGGCACATCAAACGCGGTGGCAAGATCTGGATCCGGATGTTTCCAGACAAGCCCGTGACTAAGAAACCGGCAGAAACGCGCATGGGCAAAGGCAAAGGGGCTCCGGAATACTGGGTAGCAGTGGTAAAGCCGGGCCGCATTCTTTATGAGATCGAGGGCGTCGACGAAACTACTGCGCGTGAAGCCATGCGTCTGGCGCAAGCCAAACTTCCCATCAAGACGAAGTTTGTGCGGCGTGCGGATCAGGAAGGAGGCGCGATTTAATGAAGCGTCGGGAAGAGTTGGACAAATATCTTGAATTGTCGGAAGAGGAATTGCAGGCCGAAGCCGCGCGCTTGAAAGAGTCGCTCTTTCGTCTGAAGTTTAAGCTCGCGCTGGGCGAGGTGGACGCAGTTAAACGCATCCGTCAGGAGAAGAGATCCCTGGCGCGGATACATACACTGGCTCGGCAAAGACAACCGCAGGCAGGTTAAAACGGGGTTGCCTGGTAGCCCGTCAACGAAGAAATCACGGACCCCTGGTCTGTGCTAGTGGGTAAAAAAGAATGGAAGAGAAGCAGGAAGAAAATACAGATTCAGCGCCGGCGGAAGCAGGCAAAGCCGAGACTAAGCGCGCGCATCGTTCGCAGAAGATCGGAGTCGTTTTTTCCGACAAGATGCAGAAGACGGTTGTGGTTCGAGTCGACCGGTTGGTGCTACATACCAGGTATCGACGATATGTTCGCCGTACCTCAAAGTTTATGGCCCACGACGAACTCGGGGCCACCGTGGGGGACAAGGTGCGCATTGTGGAGACACGTCCCTTATCTGCGCGGAAGCGCTGGCGGGTGTTGGAGATCGTGCAAAAAGCGGCAAAATGATTTGCGATTTTAGATTTGCGATTTTAGATTGGTGATATTCAGGCCTTCGCCTTCCAATCAAAAATCAGCAATCGAAAATCTAAAATCGGAGGTAACGACAGTGATACAGATGCAGACCTCGCTTGAGGTTGCCGACAATTCAGGGGCGCGCCGGGTAGAAATGATCATGCCGATTGGCGGATCAACGGGAAAAATAGCCAGCTTGGGTGATCGGATCAAGGTCACAGTCAAAGAGGCTTCGCCCGACGGCACTATTAAGAAGGGCACGGTGCAGGATGCGGTCATCGTGCGGACGCGCAAGGAAGTCCGCCGCAAAGACGGTACGTATATTCGCTTTGATCAGAACGCCGCGGTGTTGATAAAGGAAGATGGAACCCCTATTGGCACGCGCGTATTCGGACCCGTGGCGAGGGAACTGCGCGACAAAAACTTCATGAAGATAGTTTCGCTCGCGCCGGAGGTGATTTGAGAAATGGCGGGAATCAAGCGCGCAAAGATTAAGAAGAACGATCAGGTTGTGATCATCGCCGGTCGCGATAAGGGCAAGCGCGGGCGAGTCCTGGAAGTGGCTCCCACGAAGGGTAAGATCAAGATTGAAGGCGCCGGCATGATCAAGCGCCATCAGCGGGCCAGTCCGCAGAGCAACCGCGGTGGCGGGATTATCGAGAAGGAAGCTTTCATCGATATTTCCAACGTACAGTTGATCGATCCGCAGTCCGGCAAACCGACGCGGATAAAGTATCTCCTTGAAGCTGACGGTTCGAAGACTCGGGTGGCGTCAGGCAGCGGACACTCATTGGAGAAATAGCGTAAATCGCAAGTCGTCAGTTTGCGGAGGTTAACTTAGGCCGCGATTCACGATTCACGATTCACGATTTACGAGGAAGAAAAAATGGCGGCAAGATTAAAAGAGCGATATCAGAAAGAAGTTGCGCCGGCAATCGCCAAAGAGTTCAGCATCAAGAACCCAATGGCTATACCGCGGGTCCAGAAAATCGTGATCAACATGGGCATGGGCGAAGCGATTGCCAATGCCAAGATTCTGGATACCGCCGCGGATGAACTGCGGGCGATCGTTGGCCAGAAGCCGGTGATTACCAAGGCCAAGAAGTCGATCGCGTCTTTCAAGCTGCGCCAGGGGATGCCCATCGGCACGATGGTCACGCTGCGCGGCGACCGAATGTACGAGTTTTTGGATCGGTTGGTGTCGATCGCGCTACCACGAGTGCGAGACTTCCGGGGAGTTTCACCCAAAGCCTTCGACGGCCGGGGCAATTACACTATTGGTGTGCGCGAACAGCTGATCTTTCCGGAGATTGATTTTAATAAGGTCGATAAATTGCGCGGTATGAACATCTCGATCGTTACTACCGCACGCGACGACGAGCAAGCAAGGGCGTTGTTGAAGGGTTTGGGGATGCCGTTCAGGCAATAACTTCCGTGAATCGTAAATCGTGAATCGTGAGTAGATAAAGACATCTATCTCCCACGACTTCCGATTCGCGATTTACGATTGACGAATTACGATTGACGAATCTATGGCAAAGAAATCACTGATTGCGAAAGCGAACCGCAAACCGAAGTTTGCCGTGCGTGCTTACACTCGCTGTAAGCGCTGTGGTCGCCCCCGTGGCTATCTGCGCAAGTTTAACTTGTGCCGTATTTGTTTTCGCGAGTTGGCGCTTCAGGGGCAAATTCCCGGCGTCGTCAAATCAAGTTGGTAAAAGAGATTTGCGATTTTTGATTTTAGATTTTGGATTTGCGCTGCGAGAGTGAATGCCTCAAATCGCAAATCGCAAATCGAAAATCACAAATCTAAAATCCCTTAACGGAGTTAAGTAATGACTGATCCCATCGCCGATATGTTGACGCGGATCCGCAATGCCATCGCGGCAAAGCACTCGCGTGTAGATATCCCGGCCTCCAGGCTTAAGCTGGAGATCGCCCGGATCTTGAAAGAAGAAGGCTACATTAACAATTTTGTGTTGAAGGGCGATGGCCTGAAGCGGACCATCCGCATCTTCCTGCGTTATGACGCGCGCGGTACTTCGTCAATCACGCATCTGGAGCGAGTCTCCCGTCCCGGCAGGCGTGTTTACGTCGGGTCAGGCGAGATCCCAAAAGTGCTCGGTGGTTATGGTGTAAACATCGTCTCGACCTCCAAGGGGCTGATGAGCGGTAAGGCCGCTCGACGCGAAAATATGGGTGGAGAGTTGTTGGCGCAGATTTACTAAAGGATGAAGGATGAAGGATGAAGGATGAAGGATGAAGCTTTTGAGATGAAACTGATTTCATCCTTCATCCTTCCGCCTTCATCCTTGAGGTAGATTATGTCGCGAATTGGAAAAAAAGCGATCACGTTACCGAAAGGCGTTACGGTGACGATTAGCGAAAAGGAGCTGGAGATCAAAGGTCCGAAGGGTACTTTGAAGACCCCGATTCCGCAGGGCATCAGCTTCAAGCTCGACGGCGATGAGCTCCACGCTGAACGCACTTCTGATGATCTGGCAGCCTTGCACGGCCTGGCCAGGGCGTTGGCAAACAATGCCATCGTCGGAGTCACCGAGGGCTTCACGGCTCAGATGGACGTGGTGGGTGTAGGTTACAAAGCCGACGTGCAGAGCAAGAAAATAGTGTTCTCGCTCGGTTACTCGCACCCCATCGAATTTCCTCTGCCGGAGGGTGTGGAAGCCAAGGCCGAGCGTATGACGACCAAAGGCAGCATCCAGCAGTATCAGACAACGTTAACGCTGGCGAGTATTGATAAGCAGAAGTTGGGCCAGGTGGCCGCGGAGATGCACCAGTTGCGCAAGCCCGACGCCTACAAGGGCAAGGGCATTCGTTACGCCGGTGTCGCGATCAAGCTGAAACCCGGAAAGACAGGGAAGTAATTTTCGATTGTGGATTTGTGATTTGCGATTTCGGAACTTCCCAGAGTCGAGCAGAACACTCGCAAGTCGTTGGTCATAAATTGTAGAGGCATCATGGCAAACACGAGCAGAGCAGTAATACGCACGGCGATCCATAAGCGCATTCGCCGCAAGGTGAGAGGTAGCACTGAAAGACCGCGCCTGGCTGTATACAGGAGCCTGAATCACATTTACGCGCAGGTGATCGACGACCTCCAGGGACAGACAATTGTTTCAGCTTCGACTACGGAAAAAGACCTGCGCGGTGGTACCGGCGGAAACGTTGATGCCGCGCGTCGGGTAGGCAAAGCTATTGCTGAACGTGCTCTGGCTAAGGGAATCGAACAGGTAGTCTTTGATCGCGGCGGCTACCTTTATCACGGACGCATCAAGGCCCTGACTGATGCGGCTCGAGCTGCCGGGTTGAATAAGAACGAGGCCACCGCGCCGGCCGAAGAAACCCCGGCACCGGAAGCTGAGCCGGCTCCAAAATCAGAAAAGAAGCGTAAGAAAGACGAACAACAGCAATGAGACAACCAAAGCAACGTATTCCGGCGCAGGGCCTCGACCTGAAAGACCAGGTGATTTCCATCAATCGAGTAACCAAAGTAGTCAAAGGCGGTAAGAACCTTTCGTTTGCCGCGCTGGTGGTCGTTGGCGACGAGGGAGGTCATGTTGGGTTCGGCACGGGTAAGGCGCGTGAGGTGCCCCTGGCCATCAAGAAAGCGATCGAGGCTGCCAAGAAGAGTCTGATACGCGTGCCTTTGATTAACAACACGCTGCCGCATCAGCTGATTGGCAAGTTTGGCGCCGGTCGAGTGATGGTAAAGCCCGCGTCCGAGGGTACGGGAGTTATCGCCGGTGGTGCTGTGCGTGCTGTCATGCAGGCTGTGGGCGTGCGCGATGTGCGCACGAAGGTGTTGGGCTCCACAAATCCGCACAACGTGGTGCGCGCCACGTTCGACGCGCTGCTGCGGATGAAAGATCCGATGGAGCTGGCGCGGCTGCGTGGCAAGCAAGTTGAGGAAATGTAATTGAGCATTCCGCTAACCGTAAGAGCTTCTAACTTAGATCGCGAGGTTTTATGCCCAGAACCGCAAAGAGCGCTGCAGCAAAGGCGAAAAGCAAGAAGGATAAGGCAGGGAATCCGACAGGAAGCACAATTCGGATTCAGTACTACCGCAGCTTCATTGCTACGCCTAAAACTCACAAGCAGATGGTGAGGAGTCTCGGCCTGACGAAGCTCAATCAGATCGTTGAACGCCCCGACTCGCCTTCGATGCGAGGGGCAGTGGCCAAAGTGCCATACTTGCTGCGCATAGTTGAGTAAATGAATTTTGGTTCGTGATTGTCGTCGCGGCCAACTCGAAATCGGAACTCAGGGGAGTTGATAATGGCCATCAGTCTAAACAGTGTTCGTCCGGCCAAGGGGTCCACACACAAGAAGAAGCGTGTCGGCCGAGGTCCGGGATCCGGGAAGGGTAAGACTTCCAGCCGTGGTGAAAAGGGACAGAAGTCGCGTTCCGGTTACTCAGCCAAGATAGGGTTCGAAGGTGGCCAGATGCCGTTGCACCGGCGGCTGCCCAAGCGTGGTTTCACCAACATCTTTAAGAAGCGCTGGCTCGAAGTCAGCATCGGGTCACTGGATCGGCACTTCAACGCTGACGAAGAGGTGACTCCGGAGCTGTTGCACGAGCGTGGCATCATCAAGAAAGCCAAGCACGATGTGGTGGTGCTAGGCAATGGAGACCTGTCGAAGGCGCTGCGCATTTCTGCCCACCGCTTCACGAAGAGTGCTCGCGAAAAGATTGAGAAGGCTGGTGGGTCCGTCGTCGAGATCGGGAAGGCGTTGGACAGCGCCGCCTAAAGGACTGATATGGAAAAGTTTCTTGCCGCCGTTCGCAACATGTTCAGTGTGCCGGATCTGCGCCGGCGGATTCTTTTCACGCTTGGCATGCTGGCTGTATATCGGCTGGGAGCGCACATCGGTGCCCCGGGAATAAACAGAGAGCGGCTGGAACAGGTTTGGCAGGATGTGGCGGGAACACTGCTAGGGGTTCTGGATCTTTTCTCGGGCGGAAACTTCCGCACCATCTCGATCTTCGCTCTGGGTGTAACTCCTTACATCACGGCCTCGATCATCCTGCAGCTAATGACCGTGGTCTATCCGTCGTTGAAAAAGCTACAGGAAGAGGGCGAGGCCGGGCGGCAAAAGATCAACCAGTGGACTCGCTATCTGACGGTGGGTTTGGCGTGTATTCAGACTGGGTTCGTGGCTCACTGGCTTCAGGTCAACGGAGTTGGCGCGCCTACCACGGCCTTCCTGCTGACGACGATATTAACGCTTACTACCGGCACGATCTTCGTGATGTGGCTGGGTGAGCAGATTACTGAGCGAGGCGTTGGCAACGGTATTTCGCTATTAATTTTTGCCGGCATTGTGATTGGTTTACCAAACGGAGTGACGCAGGTTTTCGCTCGCGTACGCAGCGGAGACACCCTGGAGACTATCGGAGTTATCGGTCTGGTGGTGGCGATTGTTCTAATCATAGCGTTTATCGTTTTCGTGGAAGCTGCCAGGCGCAAAATCCCGGTCAGCTATGCAAAGCGTCACGTGGGCCGGCAACTCGTCGGCGGTCAGCAGACCACGATGCCCCTGAAGATCAACATCGGCGGTGTGATTCCGGTGATCTTTGCATCCTCAGTACTGTCGATGCCGCAGAGTCTTTTTGCAGCGTTTCCCCCGGATCCAGCCAATCCAAACACAGCGTGGGGCAAGGTCTGGACTTTCTTCCAAACCTTTCACGCCAGCGATCCTTATTACGAACTGATCTTTCTGTCGTTGATCATTTTCTTCACGTTCTTTTATGTATCGATTGTGTTCAACGTGGAAGAGGTGGCTGACAACCTGAGAAAGCACGGCGGATTCATGCCGGGCATTCGCCCCGGTCGAGCAACCGCGGAGTATTTGAACAGTATCCTGACGAGGTTGACTGTCGTCGGTGCTGTCTATCTGGCGTTGGTGGCCTTCGTGCCTCAGTTCATGCTGAGCGGATTCAAAGTGGCGCGTTTGCCCTTGATTGGCGCCTGGCTTGACTCCTGGGTTAGTAGCACGCCGGGACTCTCGTGGATTCCTACCGGCATGGGTTATCAGTTTTACTTTGGCGGCACTTCCCTGCTGATTCTGGTGGGTGTAGCGATGGATACGGTTTCCCAAATTGAGGCGCAGTTGGTGATGCGGAATTATGAAGGATTTCTCGGCGGTGGAGGACGTTTGCGGGGACGCAGGGCCTGAAGCCACTTTCGATACCATATTTCAATTTGCTGGGTCATGAATTTAGGCAATCTGAGATCATGCGGCCAAATCGGAATTGGCAATCGGCGACCGAACATTCCTTATGTCGAAAATCATTGTCTTGATGGGTGCGCCTGGTGCTGGCAAAGGCACGCAGGCGCGATTGCTTCATGAGCGCTTGAAGTTGCCGCAAGTTTCAACCGGCGACATGTTTCGCGCGCTGAAGGAGGCGCAAACGCCCCTCGCAAATGAAGTGCGGGCGTTGATGGAGGCCGGGCAGTTGGTGCCCGACGACCTGACGATTCGGGTTGTTCAAGAGCGAACCGCGCGGGATGATTGCCGTGAAGGTTACATCATGGACGGCTTTCCCCGCACGCCGACCCAGGCGGCAATGCTGGACCGACTGGCTGCCGAGCAGGGAAAAGAAATCCAGGCTATTGAAATTCAAGTGCCGCAGGCG
>JAMQPI010000597.1 GCA_023717565.1 Pyrinomonadaceae bacterium
ATGAACCCACGTTCAAATGGCCGACCGTCGCCGCCTTTGTTAAAGGCATCTCGCAATCACTATCGCTGCCCGACGCCTGGACGCCATGGAAGTGGCAAGGACAACAAATGAAGTGTGCTGATTTTCAGTTGACAGTCTCCAGCGTCGCCCAGGGTCCGAGCTTCCGCATTCTTGACCTTACTGCTGATGCGACTTTTACGGCTCGCAGAATCGCTAAAGAAGAGGAGAAGGAGACGCTGCCGGAGAGCGGCGAAGAGGAAGCGGAAGTCGTTGGAGATAAACAGAGCAAGGTTTACTATCCAGCTGATTGTGAGGCGGCCAAAGAGATCAGCGAAACAAACCTCACGACTTTCAAGACGGCGCTCGAGGCGGAGAAGGCCGGATACAAACCAACCAAAGAGTGCAAGTGAGAAAACATTGCCGATTTCCGATTGCCAATTGCCGATTGGAGTCAATCCTTTGGCGTGAGATTTACCTGGGTGCGCTAGGAAAGGCTAAACTCTAGACTGAACCAGCATGTCAATTGGCAATTGGCAATCGGCAATCCTGAAGGGGGCTTGAGATGATCAAAGAATTCCGGGATTTTATCGCCAGGGGTAACGTGATCGACCTGGCCGTGGCCGTAATTATTGGAGCAGCATTTGGCAAGATCGTAACTTCACTGGTCGAGGGGATCATTATGCCGCCAATTGGCATGCTGCTCGGCAACGTCGACTTTACCAACCTCTTTATCGACCTCTCCGGCCAACGGCCGGTGTCATTGGCTGATGCCCAGCTCAAAGGGTTACCGGTAATTGCTTACGGGATGTTTCTCAATGACGTGATCAGCTTTCTCATTATCGCGTTCGTGGTGTTCCTGATCGTGAGACAGGTCAACAAACGTAAGGTGCCGGAAACAGCGCCGGCAGTTAAGGAGTGCCAATACTGCTTTTCGTCGATTCCCCTCGCGGCGACTCGCTGTTCTGGATGTTGTTCTGAAATTGGAGAGGCATAAAAGACATTGCCGATTTCCGATTCCCAATTGACGATTTAGAGAAGTTGCGATTGCCCTAGTCATTTTCAAATTGGCAATCGGCAATCGGCATGCGTCTGCACTACCAATAACCGCGACAGTCAACTAGACTCCCCATCATGCGCGAGTGCCCCCGTTGCGAAATCTGCTATGAGGATGACGTCCTGGTCTGCCCCCAGGACGCGGCCAATACCAAACACACTTTGCCCGGGGCCACGCTGCTATCCCAGCGCTACCTGCTCGAAAAGCGTCTGGGGAGAGGGGCGATGGGTCAGGTCTATCTCGCGCGTGACCAAAATCTGGTGACGCGCCGGGTGGCGGTGAAGACCGTCCGGCCCGACATACTTAGTGACGAAGACTTGCAGGAAGGAGAAGCCATCGCTCGATTTGAGCGTGAGGCACGGGCAGCGGCTTCGATCCGGCATCCTAACGTTGTCGATGTTACGGATTTCGGTAAGAGCCCGGAAGGTGTTTTCTTCCTGGTAATGGAATACGTCGAAGGCGAAACTCTGTACCAACTCCTGCGACGCGAAGGCACTCTCAATATCCAACGCACTGCTGCCCTGCTACGTCAAATTGTCGCCGGGATTGACGCCGCTCATGACGAAGGGATACTTCATCGCGACTTGAAGCCGGCGAACATTTTCATCATGCAGCAGCGCCGGAAATCGGCCAACGCGACGGACGACGGCTTCGTAAAGGTCGGCGACTTCGGTCTGGCTAAGATAGTCCATTCCGATCGCTCGGAAACTGTCAGCGGACCTGAATCTCGCGGCATTATCGGCACACCTGAATACATGGCTCCGGAACAGATGCAGCAGGGTGTGAAGCTTGATGCGCGCGCGGATATTTACGCGCTGGGCACGATCGCCTACCACATGCTGGGCGGTCGTCCGCCGTTTACGGGAGACATCACTCAGCTCATCGCGCAAAAACTACTGCAGGCCCCACCCGCTTTGACCACATTGCGATCCGACATCTCGACCGAGATTGAACGGGCCGTAATGCATGCTTTAGCAAAAGATCCGGCAGACAGACCGGCCACAGCGACCGAGTGGCTGGAAGAATTTGAGTCAGCGATTAAGGTGCCATCGGAGGCCTCGGGCCAGGGCGAATCACGAGTAGTCATCATGGCGCCCGCAGGCTCGGAGGTATATGTCGACGATGAGCGAAGAGGCAGCGTGGGACGTTCAGGGCGAGTAGTGCTCACCTCAATCGCTCCCGGTCAGCACGTTCTGAGAGTTGCCCGCTCGGGAGAGGCCGACGACGAACGAATAATTGAGATTCGGCCCGACAGCGCGGAGCAAATCATCCAGGCGCAGTTTAAGGGCGCCTCATCGAGTGAGCAGCTAAGCCCTTCAAAAGGCGGAAGTCTCGACAGCCGGACCGGCACCCATCCACTGGTCACGAGCGTAGTCGCATGCACCCGGTGCAACTCCCGATTTGCTGAGGGCACAAGGTTCTGTGGCCGTTGTGGAAACACGTCGTTGCAGCCTGTTTCAAACCCAGATCTCAGACCTCAGGTCGTCTCGAACCAGGCGCCCCCGGCCACGGTTCCCGCGGAGAGCAACCAACCTCGACTAGTCGCCTGCCAGCGTTGCGGTCATCAATACTCTATAGCCACACGATTTTGCGGCAGATGCGGAATTCCCATTGGCAGCTCATCGCTAACCTGGAAACCGCCCAGGCCCGTGGAAGTCTTCTGCAAAACCTGTGGCTCCAGCTATGCCGCTTCCACCAGGTTCTGCGGACGTTGCGGCAAACCGATCAGTCCTTGAACGAAACCCTGCTTCCTGGATAATTTGTGCTATAAACATCTCACGTCCAACGGCCGCTGAACAACCGAGCTACTACTTCATGAAGCGCTGCCCCAGTTGCAATCGTACCTACACCGACATATCACTAAATTTTTGTCTGGAAGACGGCACCCCGCTAGTTGTCGATGTTGTGCCCG
>JAMQPI010000603.1 GCA_023717565.1 Pyrinomonadaceae bacterium
GCAGGTTTGCAAGCACTGCGGCTATCACTTCCGCATTGGTGCTCGGGAGCGACTGGGCATGCTCTTTGACGACGGGGCATTCGAAGAGCTCGACGCGGAAGTGATCTCGATTGACCCACTTGAGTTTGTCGACAGCAAACCGTATCCGGCGCGCCTGGCGCAGGCGAAGAAGTCTTCCGGTCTTCCCGAAGCAATCATCAACGCCCGCGGTAAGGTCGGAAATCATCTGGTCTTCGCGGGAGCCATGGACATGTCTTTCATTGGCGGCTCCATGGGCTCAGCGGTGGGGGAAAAGGTTACGCGTCTAATTGAACGCGCCCTCAAAGAACATGGCGCGGTAGTCATCTTCTCGGCTTCGGGAGGCGCCCGGATGCAGGAAGGCACTCTCTCGCTGATGCAGATGGCGAAGATCTCCGCGGCCCTGGCAACACTTGACGAGGCCCATCTGCCCTTTATCTCAGTTTTGACTGATCCTACGACCGGCGGAGTTACGGCGAGTTTTGCGATGCTCGGCGATTTCATTATTGCTGAACCGAAGGCGCTGATTGGTTTTGCGGGGCCGAGGGTGATTGAGCAAACGATTCGCCAGAAGCTCCCCAAGGATTTTCAGAAGTCGGAGTTTCTACTGGAACACGGCATGCTCGACGCGATAGTGGATCGAAGAGAAGTACGGGACTATATAATCAAGCTGCTCAACTTTACTTTGAATCCAGAAATCTACGAGCCCGTTGTAGAGAAGGCCCGAACCGGCACAGTTTCGGGAAAATGATCCCTACCGTCCGTCCTGAGGTCTGGCAACATGAGGGATCTTCATGCAGTTTGACGAGACGCTCCGGTATCTCCTTAGTCTCGGGGTCGAAACCCTCACCATCAAACTCGGCCTGAGAAATACAGAACTGCTCCTCGCGGCGCTTGGCGATCCTCACAAGTACTCTCCGGCTATCCAAATCGCAGGAACTAATGGAAAGGGATCGACAGCCGCTGTCCTCCATTCAATCTGCCAGGCTGCCGGGATCAAAACCGGACTCTACACTTCACCTCATCTTATTTCCATCACGGAGCGCATCAAGGTCGCCCACCGGGAAATCTCAACCGAGGATTTCGCTCGACACACAACCCAGGTTCGCCGCACCGCCGAGAAGCTAGTCGACCAGAGAAAGCTTGAGGCACTCCCGACCTTCTTCGAACACCTGACCGCAATCGCGCTGCTCGCTTTCAGAGCGGATCAGGTGAGATTGGCAATACTCGAAACCGGGCTGGGCGGGCGGCTTGATGCCACCAGCGTGGCCGGAGCCGAGTTAGTCGCTATTACTCCTATCGAAAAAGACCACGAAGAATATCTCGGCGAGACGCTCGAAAGTATAGCGGCGGAGAAAGCCGCAATTATTCGCCCGGGCTGCACCGCGATAATCGCACCCCAGCCTGCGCGGGTACTAGACGTGATTCTGCGCCAGTGTAAGCTGGTTGATGTCGAGCCTAGTGTGGATCAATGCAGTACCACGGTTGAAAGCACGACCCCGGATGGTCGAATACGCGTGACCATCGAAACGGAACAAGACCGTTATGAAAATGTCCTGCCTGGTTTGCGAGGGCGCCATCAGATCACCAACGTTAGTGTGGCGATCCGGTTAGCGGAATCGCTGCGTGCTCGTGGTTTTGCCATCCCGCGTGCGGCGATCATCGAAGGGATAGAAACGGTCTGCCACCGTGGAAGACTGGAACTCTGGGAAGGACCTCCTGCTCTACTGTTCGACGGTGCGCACAACCCTTCCGGAACCAGGGCGCTCCGTGAATACCTTGACGAGTTCGCACCCACGCCAGTGACACTCGTCTTTGGCGCGATGCGTGACAAAAATCTGGAGCAGATGGCTGAGAATCTCTTCCCTGTCGCTCACAGGTTAGTCTTAACCAGGCCGACTAGCCCGCGGGCCGCTGACCTGGACGAACTGCAGAAATTGGCATCGAGGATGGTCGAGCCTCAGAAAGTCCTGGCCCTGAGTTCGCTGCATGACGCGATCCGAAAAGCCATCGAAGCTACTCCGCCTGATGGACTCATCTGTTTCAGCGGCTCTCTGTATCTGATTGGAGAGGTCCAGTCATTGATGACCGAAAGGTCTGCGGCGCAAGTTCCCAATTAGTAGTAACCAAATCCTTAAAGCGAGACTTATCATGTCATCAACGCAGAAACCGGTTCCCCAACTTCTGGAGAGCACCGAGATTTTTCGAGGGCGCATTTTTGATATCACCGTCGACACTGTGCGCGAAGGCGACCAGACCTACACTCGCGAAGTGGTCCACCATCCCGGCAGCGCGGTGATTATCCCGATCTTCGAAGACGACACCGTGGCGCTGGTGCGGCAATATCGCCATCCTGCCATGCGTTATCTTCTGGAAGCCCCAGCGGGGACATTGAATAGAGGTGAACGCCCGGACGAGGGGGCGGCGCGAGAGTTGGAAGAAGAACTTGGCCTGGTTGCCGGCAAACTAGTGAAGTTGTCGGAGTTTTTCGTGTCGCCCGGGTTCTGTGAAGAAAAGATGTGGGTCTATCTAGCCACCGAGATGACAGAGACGAAACAACAATTGGAGGACGACGAAATTTTGGACGTCGTGCGTCTTCCGCTCGTGCAAGCATTGGAAATGATCACCGACGGCGAAATAGAAGATGCTAAGACCATAATCGGTCTGATGCTGGCCGCACCTCGTGTTGGTCCCTCGATGCTGGAGATTGAATATCCGGCTGTATAACGGGACAACCATCCGACGGAAGTTTGAGTTTGACCACACTAGAGCAACTCCAATAGACTCCTGAGTACCGTGCCCACAAACGATCAGACAGCAGATCCTTCGATCAGTCTAACTGCACCCAGCGAACCAGGAACATTACTGGCCCCCTCGCACCCCGTCCCACTCGATCCCAATAATCCGCCGTGGGGAATTGGAGGGGCGGTGCTGGTGTTGGTCGGAAGCATCGTCCTGCAGATTGGATTCTCACTTCTTTTCTTTCTGCCTTATTTAATTCGACTCTCGCTCAGGCCTGACGCGCCTGCGAACCTGGTAGAAGTCGCGTTGGCTGATAAGACTGCAGTCCTTCTTCAAGTGATAGCTATCCTCCCGGCCCAGCTGTTTAGTCTTGCCCTGGTGTGGGCGGTAGTTACCCGTTTCGGAAAACTACCTTTCCTGGCTCCCTTAGGTTTGAAATGGTCTGGCTATCCATGGCTCTGGGGAAGTGTGGGCCTCGGAGTCGTGCTGTGCGGTGTCGGATCCGGATTGGCGTGGTTGCTTGGAGGTGAGACGCCGACGAAACTGGACGAAATAATAAACAGCTCTCTGGCAGCTAGATATACTCTGGCTGCGCTTGCCGTTTTCACGGCGCCCCTGGTGGAAGAGCTTATCTATCGAGGAGTGCTCTATTCAGCTTTACACAGGCTTGCGGGGGTGTTGCCCGCGGTGGTCATTGTGCTCGGTATATTTACTCTAATTCACGTGCCTCAATACTGGCCAAACTTCGGGGTTATCGCTGCGGTCGGTTTACTCAGCATTTCCCTCACTGTCGTTCGCGCCTACAGCGGCCGACTATTACCTTGCGTCGTTATTCATTTGGTCTTCAACGGAATTCAGGCCCTGGTGTTAGTAATTGAACCTCACATACCAAAACTTGCACAGCCAGGCGAGATAGCTGTCGGCATCCTCTGGCGACTCAGCATGGCGATCTAAAGTATCTAATCTATGACGCACGAAGTAGTGGTCGTGGGTGCCGGCATTGGTGGACTTACTGTGTCGGCGCTGCTTGCCGCTCACGGCGTCGACGTTTGTTTGCTTGAGAGACAGTCGCGGCCTGGTGGCTGTGTAGCGGCCTTTGAAAAATTTGGTTACACCTTTGACCCGGGCGTCGGACTCTATCCGCTGTGGCAAGCGGGAGAGATTTATGACCAGGTTTTTTCTGAGCTGCCCGTTGCCGCTCCCGAAGTATTTCCAGCCGATCCGGCCTACCATGTGCGGCTGCCAGATCAGGCTGACGTTCCGATAACCGCAAACATCGAGCAGTTCGAAGCAGGGCTGGCGGCAGCCTTTCCTGAATGCGCGGACCAGGCAGTTGCTTTTTATCAAGACAGCGCAGTCGTAAGTGAGGCTCTGCGGAAAGCGCTAAGAAGGGTGCCGAACTTGCACGCCGCGGGCACCCTGCGACAGATTTATGCCTTGCTGCCGGACCTTGTTAGCGCCAGTCGAATCATCAAGTCGAAACACGACACTACTCTGGATCATCTCGCAGGGACCTCATTTCGCTTTCGCCGTTTTATCGATGCTCAGCTGCAACTCCTGGCTCAGGCAACGAGTCAGGATTGTGATTATCTGTATTCGAGTCTGGCCCTCAACATTCCCCGGCTCGGGAATTTCTCGATTCTCGGTGGTGCCCCAGCTCTCGCCGAGAAGCTGGCGGAGTCGATAAAAGCGAGCGGTGGCAGAATCCGCTGCGACACGACCGCACTGCGACTTGCGTACGATGCAACCGGGCAGGCCATCGGGGTTGATCTACTGAGCGGGGAGAGAGTGACTGCGTCGAAGGCTATTGTCAGCAATCTCACTCTGTGGGACACCTACGGAAAGTTGATTGGGCTCAACCACACTCCGACTGAGATTCGAAAGCGCTTGAATAACTTGCGAACCTGGGGAGTCTATTTGCTCTATCTGGGAATGAGTGAGACTGCTGCGTCACGGATTCCCAACAACCGCATCCTGGCAGTCACGCATGATAGAGATTACGATCCCGAATCGTCCCAATTCATGTTTGCTGCGGCACCTGCTGCTGACACCAGAGCTCCGGAAGGAAAGCGGGCCGTAACGGTGCTTACCTTTTCAGACGTCGATCAATGGTTCACCTTCCAGGAAAGCGAAGAACAGAATGAAGAGAAGGACCAGTCTGAACTAGAACTCTGCTGGCGGCGCCTTCACCAGGCGATGCCTGAGCTTGGTGGCGACATTGAGGTGATCGATACGGCTACCCCTCGGACTACATATGATCTCACCCGCCGTAAGCTAGGCATGGTGGGAGGACTTGCCCAGACTTTCGCGACGGTCGATCTAAACTTCATGAACTGTGAAACGTCACTTTCAAACGTCTTCAGGGTCGGGGATACCAGTTCCATGGGCGGTGGTATTGCCGCCGTAACGCATGCCGCTCGACTTCTGGCCAATCAACTAACGGACTGAAGCTAAGTTTCTCCCTAAAAAATGCTGGACATGGTTAATTGTCTGCTGTATAGGTGCACTAGACAATTTAGGAGGCTGCTGTGTATATAACGATTGACGAACGGGATCGGCGCCCGATTTACCGGCAAGTAGTCGATGAAATCAAAGGGCTAATTGCTCGTCAGGAGCTGGAGGAAGGCTCCTCGCTGCCACCGGTACGGCAGGTGGCGGCAGACCTGGGCGTCAACCTGAATACAATCGCTTTTGCTTACCGGCAGCTTCAGAAGGAAGGTCTAATCAAGGTCAGACACGGTTCAGGTGCTATCGTGACGTCCAGAGTTGTCAGCGGGAGGACTGAGGAGCAGCTACGCGTCCAACTGCGCACCGCTTTGACGCAACTCACCCTGGCGGGATTAAAGCACGCTGAGATCAAGACGATGGTCAACGAGGAACTCAGTATCTTAAGGAGCTCTCAAAGCTAGGGTGTTTTCTAAGGTTGTTGCCGTCCTCGTGGTGCATGAGTCGCTGAACCCGCATCGCGCATGGGAGCGTGCGCGGGAGGACTGGATGGCTGTGGCCTGCTTATGGGCGAATTGCCGCTGTTTGGTGGAGGGACCCTTGATCCTACTGGGGATCCCCCAGTTGATGTTCCGGTCGGACCTCCATAAGCGGGCCCCGTCCATCCACCAGAGGTCGAGTGGCGACCACCGAAACCGTACCCGTTGAAGGTATTTGAATAATATCCCCCGTAAGGTGATCCCCATGACCCCCAACCAAAGTAATAAGGCAGGAACGTGTAGCATTGATATCTTGGACTAAACACCCAGATCCCGGAAGTACCGCTCGAAAAACCCCGAGACCACCGATCGCCAAAACTTGCTAATGCCAGGGTCATATCACGGTTAGATATTCGGCGATTAGCCTTGGCAACTGTTTCCGCCCGCTCTTTGCTCCAGTTTTCTAAAGCATCTTTCTCCTTATCGGCTTTCTCCAGCTTTGCCATGGAGAAAGTATGCCCACTGAAAATCAGTTTTCGTCCGCCTTTGACCTTGGTTTGCGAATCGGAGAGCAACACCCGACCCTTTCGGACGATGAGCTCAGTGGCGTCGCCGGGAACAACGTTGACGCGGTACAGGCCTCTTCGAACAATCGCCATTTTCGTATGTGGCGTCGTGATATTGATCATCAATTCGGTGTCTTCGGTGCCGGTCGCCTCCACAATAGCCGTGCCTCTGATCAAGCGCACTTCCAGGTTTTCTAAAGAGTTGTTGGTTAGTTCGAATTCTGAATTCTCGCCCAGACGCAGATACGCACCGGGATTGAGCAGCATCTCGACTCTGCCGTCTGTTCCAGTCTTAACCATATCTCCGGCTTCAAGATTGTCCTTGATAGTAAGCTGTTCCCACTCGGTGCTCCCCTGCGGCTGAACCCCAGTTCGTCCAGTTACGGCATTAATACCTCCCGCCTTAGCAGAGATGACAAACCGATCCCTGCTCTGCGCCTCAACCGAGACGAAACCCGCACAAACAAATAGCGTCGCCACCAAGAGGTGTAACGAAGTGGAGGGTTTTCTCATGGAAGGTTCTCCTTATATCGCAGCTAGACTGTCTCTTGTGGGGAAGTGACCGTGTCGGCATTATAGTCCTCTGAGCGCTATTTACAAGCCTTCTCTCGGTTTATGGTTCAGCCTTGGCAAAATACCCCCGTTTCGTGGTTGCGGTAAGGTCCTGCCGGCCGATCAGCTGGACCCCAACCGAGCGCCATTTTCCGTCCTGCGCTTCATTGCTGGGCTTGTACGCGAGGCTGTACACCACTGAAAGATCCTTAATAACCTGATCGTAGACGAGATCGAGGTCCTTCAACTTGTTTGCCCGGTACATTTTCGTACCCGAGGCTGCGGCCAACTGTGCAAGCTGGCTACGAGCCAGAGTATAGGCGGCTACGGGCACTCGATTTCGTTTTACCCCTTCCGCTTCCGTGTCCAGATAGATCGGAAAAACGATCGTACCTGAGCGACCTACCCTATCAAGCAACTCGGCAAATGTCGTCCGGGATCCGTCACCGTAAACATCCGGCAAAGCATTATCGACTCCGTCGGTCATTACCACGATCGCGCTTCGTCTGAAAGACTTCTCCGAGGATATGACTCTGGTCATCGTGAACAGCAACGAATCCCAAAAGTTTGTTCCACCAAGCGGTTTCTGGATGTCCTGCAGCGAATCTTTGAGGAGTCCTCGATCCCAGGTTAAGGGGGAAACGACCTCGACCATGTCCGTGAAGGTCACGATTGCCACGCGGTCCATGGGACGTGTCGATTCGATAAACCGCTTGGCCGAGCTGCGAATCAGTTTGATCTTGTCTGAACTTGAACCTGACAGATCGAGCAGTAAGACCAAATCAAAGGGTGCGTCTTCGCCGGCAAAGAACACGATTTCTTGCGGCTTTCCGTCCTCGAAGATCGTGAAATCTTTCTGTTGCAAAGCGGAAACGGGGTCATTCGGGTTCAATCGAACCACGCTGACTCTTAGATCGACGAGGTTCGAATCGACCCGGATTGTTTCTGATGGTTCCCCTGGTTGGGCGTTGCAAGTCTGCGGGAATAAGACCGGAATCGTCAGCAGCAGGCCTGCGACCAGGACGTTGAGCAGCATTTTCGCGCTGGTGAGACGACTATCAGTTTGCATAGTAGCCATGTCTTCCACGCGCGACCGCCGCCGGTCGAGTCAGCGTTACTCGGACTGCCCGCCACTTACCGTCTCGAGTCTTGTTGGTGGGCCGATAGGCCAAACTATAGACAGTACCCAAGTCGGCCACCACGCGTTCGTAAGCCCCGGCGAGATCCTGGAGGCGTTCTACCTTGTAGAAGACACCGCCGCCGGCGTCTGCCATCTCTTTCATCCTCTCAAATCCCATGTCGAACGCCTCTGGCTGAGTATCTTGCGCATTCATCGCCTCGTATTCTGTATTGAGCCACAAAGTGTATAGCACGCCATCAAACTCCCGAACCCGACTGAGCATTTCTCCATAAGGCAGCTTTGAACCATCGCCCTGAACTCCGGGGATGCTCCCGTCAAGTCCATCACTCATCATCACAATTGCTGTGCGACGCGTGTTCTTTGTGCTCGTAGCGAGATTGGCGAGCGAAAAGTCGAGAGCATCGTAGGCTTTTGTATCTCCGGTTGCCGTTTCTATGCCGTTGAGTCTTTGACGCAAGACCTCACGGTCTAAGGTGACTGGTGAAATAACCGTCGGTTGACCGGCAAACGAAATAATGCCGATGCGATCTGATGGTCGCGCCGCCTCCACGAAACGCAGTGCCGCTGCCCGAATCAATTTGACAACGTCGCGGGTCGAACCCGAAACATCGATTAGTAGAATCAGATCAAAAGGAGCAGATGCCGACTCGAACTGGAGCAAGCGCTGTTCGATTCCGTCCTCAAATAGCTGGAAGTCAGACTGCGTGAGGCCGAGAACTCCGCGGTTGGTATTTCGATCTATAACACTGAGGTTTAACGTGGCAAGTTGCGAGTCAACGCGAACGATGTCGCCTTCGCTTACTTCTTCAGAGTCGGTTGGGTGCGCGGGTGTGCCGTCCCTTTGCGAAATGTCTTCAGAACCCAACAACCTGGGAGGTACAGAAACCTGGGCCGGGCCATCATTCGCCTGACTGTCCAAAACGAGCGTGATCTCCCCTGTCTCTGAGTGGATTCTAAGAACAAAGTCACCAGAACCTGTGCGTGCCTGTAAAACATGCCCGTCGCCACTTAATGGTGCTTCCAACTCTGACCTGATGGCTCCACTCGTTGACCTGGCGCTGATATCTGCGTTGAGAGGATGTGGGAGCTCTGCGCGAATGTCGCCTGACACCGACTTTAGAGAAGCCGACGCCATTGTCCCTCGCATCGTGATTGAGCCAACGCCGGTGATAATTTCGGTGTGGGAACCTGCAGGAAGTTTTACCGTGAGCGTAATATCCGCGCGAGGGTCTACCGGCGTCCGCGTGACAGAGATCAGGAGCAGCTTCGCTTTGTTTTCAATGACAATCGGGGAACGTGTGAATCGCGCTTCCGTTCCTTCTATGGAGGCCGAAACAGAAACGTACTTCTCCTTCCAGACTTCGGCGGCTACCTTCCCAAATTGATTCTCAATCCGAACCCTGGCGGCAGCGGGCACGTCGATACGGACTCCGTCATCTGCGGCGCTACTCGAATCCACCGCCAACAACAACAGGCACACTGCAACTCCCAGCGAAAATGCTTTCCGTACGAGGGCTTGTTGAGCTAAGGACATAGACTCGGGCTTGACGGACCAAACGATATGGCTCAGGGAGATGGCGAGAATAATACTTTCGGCTTGCCTGTGAGGCAACAAGGGCGGAACCTGTTCATCAGTCGAGCATGTCGAGCATCGAATCGGGCGTTCCTTTTGCTGAGGTGGATTCCTGGGGTGGAGCAGGAGGTTTTGTTCTCAAGTCGGACAGTCGCAAGAGCATGTTGTTCGCATTACTCGCGTAGGGCAACGCTCCTTCCATCGTCAAGACACCGTTGCGAACCATCTGTTCTATCACACTGTCAAAGGTCTGCATCCCGTCCTGATCTCCTTGCTCCATTGCGTCGATCAGGGACTTCCCTTCCATTTCTCCTTTTTCAATGTACTCTCTGGTGCGCATTGTCGACTTTAGAATCTCGATCGCAGCTACGCGACCTGTGCCATCTGCCTTGGGAATCAAACGCTGCGAAATAATGAAACGAAACGACTGTGCGATTCGGGTGCGGATGACCTTCTCCTCATTCTTAGGAAACACACCGATAATGCGGTCAACGGTTTTGGCCGCGTCAATTGTATGCAAGGTGGAGAGGACGAGGTGTCCGGTTTCGGCTGCTTCGAGGGCCACTTCAATGGTCTCGCGATCGCGCATCTCGCCAACCAGAATCACCTTGGGCGCTTGCCGCAACGCAGCTCGCAATGCGACGGCAAAGTTAGGCGTGTCGGAATGCAGTTCTCGCTGATGAATCGTGCAGTTCTTGTGAGGATGTAGAAACTCAATCGGATCTTCAATGGTCACGATGTGGTAGTACTTCAGCTGGTTTATCAAATCGATAATAGCTGCCAGCGTAGAACTTTTACCGCTGCCGGTGGGTCCAGTGACCAGCACCATCCCGTTCTTGATATCAGCAATCTCCTTCAGTGTTTCTGGAAGGTTGAAGTCTGCGAAGTTTGGGGGGCGAGACGGAATGACTCGCATCACAATAGCGTGCGTGCCTCGCTGCTTAAATATGTTGACGCGAAAACGTCCTTCCCCGGGAACGCTAAAGGAAAGGTCAGCCGAACCGCTTTTTTCCAGGCTTTCGATCGCCGCCTGCTGATTAGAGATCATTAGCTTGGCAATGCTTGCGGTGTGCGCCGGAGTAAGCTTTTCCAAACCCGGAATTCGTACCGGCTGAAGCTTGCCGGTCAATTCAATCTGTGGTGGGCGGCCCGGAGAGAAGATGAGATCGCTTACGGTATCCGAAACGCGCAGCATGAGACGCAGTACATCAATGAAGTTAGGAGGGGGCGGTCCGGTTGGGGGAGGAGTTGGAATATTTGTTAGAGCGCTCATTTTCTAAGGAACTTTTCCATTATTCGTGCCGTCAAAAGTCATTCGAGTCCGTGACCGAAAAGAAACACCTGGCGCAACAAACGCGAACGCTATCGCGTACATCAAAGCGGTTGTTCGGGAAACTGGCGCTCCGTGGAGGCCATCCCAGGAGTAAAAGCAAAGGAGGCGCTGAAACATGGCAACTTACAGAGATCCTGTTCGATGCTTCGCACCACTTGAAGTGATCGAGCGCCTGCTGGAAATTCGTGCTGAAGCGGGTCACGCTCCCGCCATTTATCTCCTTTCGCCCGATGATTTGGCGGACTATCTCGATGCTTTCGGCTTTGATGTATATGCTCTTTCTGAGGCCGAATCTGAATTTCACTTTGGGGATTATCGTGCACCCCTGGCACCGGGTGGCGATCATGCCCATTGCTCAATAAAGACACACTAAGTTCAAAAGTATCTGTAGGAATCGTTAACGGGAGCCAGGACTGATTTTCCTGCTCCCGTTTTCGATTCTAGGATAACGCCTTGACTACGAAGAAAGTGATGTCGTCGGTCGCACCTCGACCCTCTGTCCAGTCGAGTACGTCCTTCTGGACCGCCATTATCAAGTCCTTCGCGCTCAGATGCCTGGCTGCCTTGACCGAGTTAGCAAGTCGGTCGCGCCCAAATTCCTCCCCGCTGCGGCTCATCGCCTCAGTCACGCCATCGGTGTACAGCACAAGCAATTCGTCCGGCTCAATGGTCAAGTAGTACTCGTGATATCGCGTATCCCTGAAGATTCCGAGCGGCACGCCACCCCGATCCATGAACTGTGCACCACCTTTCGCGTCGAGCAACAGGGGCGGATTGTGACCGGCGTTCGTATAGGCAAGCGTCCGGTTCGTCCCGTCGAGAATGCCGTAGAACGCGGTCACATACTGGTTTCGCTCAATTGACTCCCATAGCAGATAGTTCACCTTGGCCATGGAAATATGAGGAGCGTAGCCGATATGTGTGGCTGCACGCAGGCTGGCGCGCAGGAAGGCCATCAGCAAAGCTGCCGGCACTCCCTTTCCGGAGACGTCAGCGACAACCAATGAGATCTGGTCTTCATAAATCGGCACCCAGTCGTAATAGTCCCCGGAAACCTCCTCGGTCGGAAAGTTGTAAGCGCTGATGTCAAACCCTTCCAACTTTGGATCGCTTGGCGGCAGCAACTCCAGCTGAACTTGCCTGGCAACTTCAAGCTGTCCTTCAAGTCGCTTCTTTTCAATCAACTGCTCGTGCAACATCACCTTTTCGATGATGATCGCGACCTGTGACGCCAGCATCATGAGCACTTCTAGGTCGTCGTCTGAATAAGCATTTAGTTCATCACTCTCAAGGTCGAAAACGCCAATCACCTCATCATTTGCGATGATCGGGGCGACCATCTCCGAGCGAGTCTCTTCTCGGGCGTTGATGTACAGAGGATCGTTGCGAACGTCGGGAGAGATGATTGGTTCACTCGCCAGCGCCACGTGGCCGATAATCCCCTCGCCGAGTTTCAGATGAAGTTCGGACAGCTCGTCAATGTCGTATCCCCTAACTGCTTCCGCTTCAAATACGCACGGCTCCTCACCGCGGGCCACAGCGGTCTGATCGCACTTCAGAACAAAAATACCTGCCGCATCATAAGGAATCAGAGAATCGAGAGTGCCCATAACGAGATTGAGAACTTCTTGCAGATCGAGCGAGCGGCTGATCTTCTTGGTGATGTCGAGCAGCATGCGCAGTTTATCGGTCGTGGTCAGACCTGGTGCAGGCCCGTCTTTTAACTGTTCATGCATACTCGCAATGGGGCGGTTGATAAAGGGACACTAAAAGCTTTCAAGCAGCGATCATCAGGGGCGGAGGTTCCGGCAATGAAACCGGGGACATCGCTACTTTACTCACGCGGAACGCTTTGTTCAAGTTTTGCCGACTTGTACGTTTTCCAGAGACGGGTAACTTTCAGTCGGTATTCAATCAGATCACGGCTGACTCGGAAGTGGCGGGCTACATCCGCCGCTGGTTTACCATCCAGGACTGCTCGTCGCAGGGCTGCAAACGGTACCAGTGCGGCTGCGCCAATCGCATAGGCAGCTTCTTCATCCAGCTTGCGGTAGTCGCGGGCCAGGGTTTGGCCGCGGCCCTCATCAGCAATTACCGCCAGCCGGTTAGGTTTGTGGCCCAGAAAGACATGACAGATCTCCTCCATCAGAGTTGCATTTGTTCGGGTGGCTCCGTGATTAGGGTTTAGTACTACGATTCGCCGACCGTCCGGCGAAGGCCTCGAGCACGCGCCGCCAGACCACTCCTCGGAAGCAGAACCAAGCAGCAGTTCCCGGCTTTGGGTGCTGAGATCCCTAATCCGCGCAATATCAACAACGAATAGATTGGCAAAGCGGGCGAGGTCGAAGGGATTCAAAGGGGCATCGTGCCGAAGACGAGCAAAGTCACGCAGGCCCATGGCTCTCAGCTCAAACTGTCGCCACTTTTCGCCTGGAGGTAAATCGGAGTGGACCACCGGACCAGTATAGCCTGATTCTGAGCTTGGGACTGAGACGCTGAATTCAGCGACGCTTACGTGAAGTTCTCTCAGGCTCCGTTCGACTGAACTGGGCGTAGGCTACGCGAAAGAGCTCAGATAGTGCAGAAGCGGTTTCCGAAGTAAGGTTGCGATCCGCTCTAAGATGAGCTTCCACGATTTCCGGCGTTGATTCACGCGGGAAGTAGACTACTGCCCTGGCCTCTTCGCCTTCCCCCGGGCGGCTTCCCATAATTCGTTCCATGGGAACATCCAGCCAGCTAGTAAGTCTCGCAATGTTATCGGCATCGGGTTTCCCTGTGCCGTTCTCGATTCGAGAGAGCGTGGAGGCTGAGACTCCGGTAACGTCAGCCACATCTCGCAAGCTGGCACCTGACTCCTCGCGCTTTCGACGAACCGCCCGACCGAGCTCTTCTGTATTTACAAGCATCTTGTTCGAAGGTCGTTTCATGGGTCTGAAACATAACACACGTTAGTTTTAGACACAAGACTTCGTGCTATGCCTGAAACACACCTTCCTGGTACTAGCCACACAAAAAGTGAACTCAGAGCTCTTTAGCCCTGGTTCACTTTTTTGCAACTGATTGAATTCTTCGATTCGTTGAGTTATGGCTGGACACGCTGGCGCATCGCCGACATAGCTAAATCGCGGGCCCTTGGCAAGACCTCAATAGATCGCGCAACTTGCAAGTCGCCAGTGGTTATAAACACGCGATCAGCTACAACTCGTCCATAGGCAGCAGTCACGATGTTGAATCGCAGTTGCAAATCTATGAAAGAACGATTTGAGTCCAAAAGAGGCGCCGACGCTCTCAGTGACGGATCGCTGGCGACGAACTCTTTAAAGGCCTTGAAGAGCGTGTCGGTAATGGGAAAATCCGAGGGCTGAAGGTCGTGACTGAAATCAATTGCCTGCTGAACTTTGTAAGCTTCGAAGTCGCGGATGCGGCCGTTAACCAGCTCCCTGCTAAAAGCAAAGATCGGATTAATCAAACGTCGTTGCACCTGAGTGATAGTTCTAGCATTCACGCTTTCGTCAGGCGAGATACCACCTCCCCCGTAGACGGCGCGACCAGTGTCCGTCTTCTTCTCAGGACCCGCCGGCTTCGCAGGTTCGTCCTGGCGATCCAGGCGAATTGAACCACCGTGAGTGTAATAGTCGTAGAACCCTCCGTTGGAGTAATCCCGTTGAATCAACCGACCAGAAGGAGTGAAGTACTTAGCCGAGGTAAGAGTTAAACCCGCGCCATACTCCAAGGGAATGATGCTTTGGACGAGGCCTTTCCCGAAGCTGGTTTTTCCTACGATGAGGGCTCGATCGTGGTCTTGCATTGCACCCGCCACGATCTCCGAAGCCGAGGCTGTATTTTCATTAACCAGGATGACTAGTGGAGTCAGATCGGGCGAGTTATTTCTTGATCTGTAGACGTTGTCCCGAAGGCCGTTTCGTCCTTTTTGCGTCAGGATCAATAACTCGTTGGGCAGAAACACTTCCGCGACATGGATTGCCTGATCCAGGAATCCGCCTGGGTTGTTCCGAAGATCAAGCACCAGAGAGTTCATGCCTCTGGCCCGCAGGCCTTCAATTGCTCCCTGAAGCTCATCGGTGGTCGTGTAGTTAAATCCCCGAGTCATGTCCACGTATCCGACACCCGGTTTGATCAGATAAGCATCGGGAATGGATGGTTGAGGTACTGCATCGCGAGTGATCTCGACCGTTTGCACTCGCTTATCGACTGCGCGCTCGACTGTAATCTTTACGACCGAGCCGCGAGGACCGCGAATCTTGTCGCGCACGTCGATCGAAGGCTTGCCCGTCATCTTGACGCCATCAACTTCGAGAATTCGATCACCAAATCGCAGGCCGGCACGGTTGGCCGGCGCTTTGTCGAAAGTTGCAGCGATATAGGTATCGGTATCGTTGCCGACCGTATAGTTTTGAATCGAAGCGCCGATTCCGAAATATTCAGAACGCTGATCGGTTTTTAGCTCATCAAACTCTTCCCTGTCGTAGTAATTCGAGTGGGGATCCAGCGAGCGCAGCATCCCAATAATTGACGACTTAAAAACCGAGTTGTAATCGAGCTTCTTCCCCTCGATGTAGTTTTGTCGGATCAGCTCCAGCGCTTCGTCGAAATCCCTTTCGATCAGCGGGATGGCGCTGGCGTCTGTGCGAGTGCCACGTCTGACCGACGCTGTGGTTGCCCCCGGCGGTTTTCCTGCGGCGCGACCCACTGGAGGCTGGGTCTGTTGCTTCTGTTGCGAAAACACAAACCCGGGAATTGTGAGTGTCAGCAAAATGAGGGCAATTGTGGCCCGCGAAAAGATCGTTTTCAACACAGTACCTCGGAAATCTGGCTAGTAAACCTTTCAAACTTCAGTCCACGAGTCGGACTGCAATACTAAAGGATGCCGTCTAAGTGGGCAAGGTTGTGCACACCTCCGTTTGTTCTTGCAGGTGCAGTCCAGCCCTCGTCCCGAGAATAGAAAAGTGCTAACAGGGGTCGTTGTCCATTCCTGCGACCTTAGAAGTTTATCTGACTACGTATCAGCGTGCCTTGACGCGCCTTTGGACACGTCCGTAGAATGAACCTACTAACGATTGTTAACGTAAGTATCACACAGGTCGATTTGCTGGATCATTTTCAAGGAGTTCCAGCTAAGGAGTTTCAATATGAGCAGCCAATACCAGAGAGAAGAACACCAAGAGTCCGACCCGGTTGACGATTTAATGCTGCGCGGAGACGAGCCACAGGGTGACGCCGATGACCAGGCGCGAACTGCCTCATCCGTGCGCGACATTGCCTCCCGGATTCCTGAATCCCTAAGTGCAATCGGGCGCGACATCAGTAGAACGATTGAGCGAGCTATTTCCGCCAAGGACGATTACGTAGTTGCCGTCAAGATCTCCCCCGAAGCACAAGACAAGCTCGAACAGTTGGTTCAGGCCGGCGTTTTCCGCAACCGCGCGGAAGCTGCCGGTTTCCTGATCGACGAGGGTATCCGGACGCAGGCGGCACTATTTGGCCGCGTGGAACAGAAGCTCGCGGAAATTGAACGTCTGCGCGCGGAATTGCGCGGTATGATTAACGAAAAGCCGGCATAATTGGATCCGTACGGGTACTCCCTTAGTTCAACAACAGAACTCGCCCCCACCGAGAGGGGAGCGCCCGAATAAAACCTTAGGCGAATCGAGACAAACGTGGCAGAAACTTTTCAGCTCCCACCCACAACTATCCAACAATTCACGCTACCAAATGGTCTTCGCGTCATCTTGAGCAAGGATCAGTCTACTCCTGTAGTATCCGTCGCTGTCTATTACGATGTTGGCTCGCGCAACGAGAAAGAGGGCCGGACCGGGTTCGCCCATCTCTTCGAACACATGATGTTTCAAGGATCGGAAAATGTTCCGAAGGCCGCCCACTTTCAGCACATCTTTAATGCGGGCGGAACTATGAACGGCACCACATCAACCGAGCGCACAAATTACTTTGAAACACTTCCAGCCAATCATCTGCCGCTGGCTCTTTGGCTCGAGAGCGATCGGATGCGTTCATTGAAGGTGACTCAGGAGAACCTCGACAACCAGCGCAATGCAGTCCAGGAGGAGAAGAGGCTACGGTATGATAATCAACCTTATATCAACGCCTTTCTGCGCATTAATGAACTGATATTCAAGAATCCGGCCAACGCTCACTCGACCATAGGATCAATGGAGGATCTGGACGCCGCCACAATCGACGACGTTCGCGAGTTTTTCCGCGTTTTCTATGCCCCAAATAATGCGGTGCTGAGCATCGTCGGTGACTTCGACGAGCAGGAAGCTCGCTCTTTGGTCGAGAAATACTTCGCGGATGTTCCCGGCCAGCCTGAACCCCCTCCGGTTGACGTGAGCGAGCCCGGGGAAGTCGCCCGAACTCAGGAAACCTATTATGACAAGCTGGCACCGGCGCCGGCATTCGTCCTGGGTTGGAAGATTCCCTCTCGCCGGACGCCCAACTACTACGCACTTACTCTTGCCGCCGAACTGCTTTTCGAAGGAGATAGCTCACGGCTCTATCAGAAACTTGTTAAAGGCGACGAGTCGGTAGTTTCGATTCAAGGGGGCGTAGATGAACGACGCGGACCATCGGCCTGGTACATCTTCGCTCTGCCAAAACCCGGCGAAGAGGTGGCCGTTATCCGTCAGCAGATCTTTGATGAGATAGAAAGCCTCGGAACACTGGGCCCATCGGAAGCGGAAATGGAAAAGCTACGAAACTCGTTGTGCAATGACGCTGTTCGTGGCCGGCAATCGACGATGTATCGCGCGCAGCGCATCGCTGAGTATGCGCTGTATGACGGTGATCCCCACCTAATCGATTCCGAACTCGATCAGTATTTGCGAGTTACTGCCGATGACATCAGGGGCGCAGTGAGTCGCTTTCTCGATGTCGATAATCGAGTGGTGCTGGACATCATCCCGGCGGCGCTCGTGGAGGAGGAAGAAGATCTGTCCGAAGCCGAATCGTCTCAACGCGCCGGAGAGGCGAAACAGCCTGCAGCGCCAGCTCCTCCTGTACCTGCTGCACAATCGAGTTCCGTCGCACTGCCGGGGGCGGCCCAGGGGGGAAATGGCCAGGTGCACATTTCGTCTCAGCAACCCGCAGAGACTTCTAAACAGACTGACAGCGGCCCAAGCCCCTTCGTTTCGTAAAAATGACTCCACAGCAATCCTTTCGCCAACAGGCGCCCGCGCCCCTGCCTCCCCGACCGATCCACATTCCGCGAACGTCAGAGACTTCGCTGGCCAATGGTCTGGCTGTAGTCATAGTCGAAGATTCTCGGTTGCCGCTGGTCAGTTACCGTCTGGCGTTCCGAGCAGGCGATGCTCATGATCCGCCCGAATTACCCGGGCTGACCGACTTATTGACGGGACTCTTAACCGAGGGGACGGAATCTCTCACGAGCCGGCAAATTGCCGAAGAAGTCGGCAGAATGGGGGCCACCTTGAGTTCCGGCGCAAACTCCGATTACACAACGGTAGGCGCCTCATCGCTGGCAACCTTCAGTGACAAGATTCTCGATCTCGTTGCGGATGTAACTCGCAATCCTTCTTTTCCCGAAAATGAGGTCGAACTGATCAAGCAGAACACCAAGGAGAGTCTTCGGCAGCAGCGCGCCCAGCCATCCTTTCTGGCGACGGAGATGGTCTCGCGGGTAGTTTTTGGCAAACATCCCTACTCAGTTATTGCGCCAACTCTGGAGTCGCTCGACGCAACCACGCGAGAACGAATCGTTAAGTTTCACCGCTCAAAATTCTTGCCTAACAATGCGGTATTCGTCATAGCGGGCGACGTGCAATCTGATGCGCTCCTCAAAAGGATCGAGAGTCTGTTTGGCGACTGGCAGCCGGGAGAGCTTTCAAAAGACGATTTCCCTGCCCCGCCATCTCGCGCGTCGCGCTCGGCATATCTGGTGGACCGGCCAGGTTCCGCCCAGTCAAATATCGTGATTGCCAATACTGGAATAACCCGCACCAGCAGGGATTATTTTCCGACGCTGCTCATGCACACCGTATTGGGAGCCAATGCTTCCTCGCGGCTTTTCATGAACCTGCGCGAGGAGAAGGGCTACACCTATGGCGCCTATTCAAGTCTCGATGCACGCCGGACCGCCGGGACTTTTCGCGCCAGCGCTGAGGTACGAACACCGGTGACCGGCGATTCGCTAAAGGAGTTTTTCTACGAGTTGGACAGAATTCGTAACGAGCCGGTCTCAGAGAAAGAGATGATGGACGCTAAGTCGTATCTAACTGGGGTGTTTCCGCTACGTCTCGAGACTCAGGAAGGTCTGATCGACCAGTTGGTGCAGATAAAAATGTTCGACTTGCCTGACGATTATCTGGAGACCTACCGGCAGCACATCCATGCGGTGACTATCGAAGAGATTCAAGCAGCGGCGCGGGAGTATGTGAGGCCCGACCAGGCTGCCATCGTGATCGTTGGAGATGGTGCCGAAGTTCTCGAGCAGCTGAAACCCTATACTGACGCGATTGAACTCTACAATACAGCCGGCAAGCGCAAGGAGAAACCCGCCGCGAACTCGGAGTTCAAAAGCGAAAGCCATCCAGCACTCATCGTAGGCGACTGGACGATCGACATCCAGACGCCTTTTGGCAAAAACATTTCTGCGACCCTCAAGGTCTGGCAAACAGAATCCGGGCTGACCGGAAGCATTGCCTCCGAGATGGGAGATGCAAATATAGTTTCAGCGTCACTGGTCGGCAATTCATTCACCGCTGCACTATCGTTCGAAATGGGCGGTCAGGCAATGGCAGCGAAGATTGCCGGTGAGGTTGATGGAACCAAAATAGACGGAAACATCAGCCTGCAGGATTCACCGGAGTTACCATTTACCGGCACCAAAACATCCTAGCTAACGGTTCCGGTATTCATCTTTCATACCGCAGAATCACGCCCTTACTTCCGACAGCCCAGCCAATCTTCTTATTAAAGTGGAGAGCAAAAAGGTTGTTTGGAACCGTGGCATCCTGCTGGATCCAGGAGGCACCGGCGTCATCGGTGCGCAGAATTGTGCCAGCGCGTCCTACAACCCACCCTTGATCGTCACTCACAAACTCGACGCTGAGTAGGGTCGAACGAACTCCCGTGGTCACCGGCGTCCAGGTGATACCCCCGTCAGTAGTCCTCAAAATGGTACCCCGCTCACCAACCGCCCAGCCTTTCTTATCATTGCGAAATTCCGTGTGATAGAGAGTTACCGTTGTTCCTGAGGTCTGCCGGTTCCAGGTCTGACCACCGTCGACCGTGTTCATGATCGTTCCCTCCGCGCCGACAATCCAGCCGCGGCGGTCGTTGTCAAAATCGATGTGGATTAACTCGGAACGGGCGGGCGCGCGCTGACGTTGCCATGTTTCGCCTTCGTTATCGGTGTAAACAAGAATGCTGTCGATTACTTGATCGCGCCTGCTTACGGAGCCTACTACCCAGCCCTTCTTCTTGCTGGAGAAGCGAACGCTGTAGAGCTCTACGGTGGCCCCATCGAACTCGCTCGGAGGAAAACGACGCGCCTCGGTCCACTGCATCCCGTTGTCGTGGGTTACGAATATCGTATTGCCGGCGATCAAAAATCCGTCTTCTTTATCACGGAAGTAAATATCGTTGATTGCCGCGCTGGTCCCAATGTTCTGCCGGACCCAGTTGCGTCCACCATCATCCGTACGACCAAGAAAACCGTTGTCGCCTCCTACCCAGCCCCGTTTGCTATCCAGAAAAAATACCGTATTGAGATCTCCGGTCGCAGACGGGACCTTGCCGGCAACCCAACCCTGCTGAGCCAGCGTAGTAAACGGTGTAGCCAGCAGAATAAGAAGTGCTACTAAGCACGCTGGCAGGCCATGATTATTTTGAGATGTCATTCTTCACCCTGGTGCTATTAAGCCTACTGACAGACGGCGACCACCAGAACGCCTCTAATCGGGTTCGTAGCCTGGTGGTTTGATATTCTCACTTTGTACATTAGTTCCGGCTGGTAACACAAATTGAGCCACGCATTCGACTGCTCTGAATGCATGGCTCAATGTTGGTTGTCGGCAAGTGCTCTATTGACCGGCCGCCGTTATTCGGTACACCTTTCCTTCGAAGACGACGACGACGCGCTCACCCAGTGCGAAAAAGTCTCCGAGGCGTGGCTTCTGGGTCAGCAGCGTAAAGTACTCATCGCTGCCGAATTTGATCGTAGTCTCGGGCAAACGCGCTTCGGGCTTAAACTCCACGTCAGTCCAAACGCCTTCCCGCAGATAGAAGGTTTTTCCTCCAACAGTCCTTACTGCCGACGAGAGCTCGCCACGATCGAAACGGTCCGCCTCTTTCTGTTCACGCGCCCGCTTGCTTTGCTGCACGCCGGCAAGACCTGTTGTGGCCTGCGCGTCAGCGGACTTCATGGCTGATGGTGGCGGTGGAGCATCTTTGGTAGGTCTCCTTAATCCGCCGCTGACGTTGCCGACGCCCCCAATCCGCGTAACCTCCTGCGGCTGGGCATTGGGTTCCAGGGCCAGATAGGAAGTGTAAGGCGTAACGATTCCGTAGCGAGTTCCCAGATCCACAACTTCGTCGCGGAGTTCTTTTTGCTCACCGTTCGCGCGAATCTGCTCCATTAACCAGCCAACTCGGCGGGTTGCCCAGAGCCCCGGCAGAAAGTCATTCGATTCTGATCGCAGGGGAAAACGAAGATTGGGGTAGAGGAAATTTCTGTTTGCCCCGGCAGCCTTACCGCTTAATTGCAAGCGCACAAAATCCATGTCGATGGCATTGCTGTAACGGCCGATGAGTGTAATCTGCGAACCTCGAAAGAGGTCGGGCAGGTCTCGCGGGTAAACCAGATCCGTTTGCACGCCAGCCATGTCGAGTCGCAAATCAGTAAGCACCGGATAATTTACCTTAGCGAAGAAGTTCGAGACTTTAACCTCGATGTCTTCCTTTGGCTCGATGTAATCGGCAACACCGCCGTTTTCAGCCGCAAGTTTGTCGAGCAAAGCTGTGTTGACGTCGTAACCAACGCCAAAGGTGAAAAGACGCACGCCGGGTATCCGCGCTTCACGGGCGTTCTCCACTATCCTGGTCGGGTTCGTCTCGCCCACGGTCGGCAATCCATCAGTCATGAAGATTAGAGTTCGAGGACGATTGTTAGCTTCAAACTGCCGCATTCCAACGAGCAGTGATTGGTTGATGTTAGTACCACCGACAGGCCGAAGCGATTGCGCAAAACTCTCACCGCGTTTGCGTCCTTGATCATCAGCTTGAATCATCCTCGGTTCCATCAGCCGCTCTTCACCGGCGAACGAGACCACATTAAAACGATCCTGAGGACGCAGAATTCTGATTCCATAGAGCAAAGCTGCCCGGGCTTTGTCCATCTTCCCGGCTTCAGCCATCGACCCTGAGGTGTCCAGCACAAAGACAATGTCCTTCGCCGTGTATTCCTGTTCCGACCAGTCATCTTTCGGCGAGATCATTAACAGGAAGTAGCCATCCTTGCCCGCGTCACGATGAGTGAGCAGCGTTACACCAAAGTCTTCATCCGAACGCGTATAGAAGAGTTGAAAATCCTGTGGCTCTTTGCCGGTCTGGGATTCGAACGAAACAACTGAATTCCGCTCTCCACTACGCTTGACCTCGACTGCATGCGTGGGCGAATAAATATTGCGGAGCGGCTCTTTGCTTTCCAAGGCGATGCGTCCAGACACGGAGCCAATCTGGGTCGTTTGGCGACCACTGCCTAGTGGATAGCGGTAAGCGACGGTTCCTGATTCAGCTTTCAGGACCTGGGTGTACGTAAGCTCTAGCTTCTTGTCTGAATGTGGCGGTATGGGATAGATGCTGGCTTGAAAGAGGTCTTTGCCGGCGTACTCCAGGAGTCCGGGATCCCTTTGCCGTCGGACAATCTCATCGTAGATGCGCCGGGCCTCTTCGCGAGAGCGAACCTCACCCACCAAGCGTCGATCGCCGTCCCAGATAGCAAACTCGACGATGGACGCCGACTCAGGGATGGGGAACAAGTAAGTGCCTTCGAGCGTCGCATCCGTGTCGTTGCGGAAGACCTGCTCGAGATGAGTGGTCGCAACCTGCGAGACAATTTTTGTATCAATCTTGATGGACTTGATCGGCAGTGTACGGGGCAAAGCAACGGGTGGGACCGGACGGGGAGGCCGAGGGCAGCGCCCACAGGGACCCGGCACAATTATGCCCTGACCGTTGGCCGCAAATGCGGTCACAAGAAGGAATAACAGACTGAAAAGCATTGATGTTTTGGTTCGCATGTAGTCCTCAACTCAAAAAGAAGCTATCGCGGTAAACCGCTGCCTTACGTCAGGTAGAACGTAATATACGAGCTTTCTTGCGGGTTGGGGCAGAATGCCCGCGAAGCATGGCGAAACATAAGAACTGGGGCCCTATGATAGCAGCAAGGTGGTTTTACCCTGTAAGGGTGAGATGTTTATAGCACTGGACGGCCAACCCCACCCGCGCGGCGTTCGGAGGGGCGGAATGATGCTGGATGAGTACCTGCCGGCTTGAGTTCCGCCCCGAACGCCGTGCGGGTGGGGTTGCGTTCAGTGCTATAGACATCCCACCCTTACAGGGTGAAACCACCTTGCTGCTATCATAGGGCCACGATAGGCCACCCCC
>JAMQPI010000607.1 GCA_023717565.1 Pyrinomonadaceae bacterium
CCAGATGCGGCCGCGATCGGTCTTCCACCCTGGAATTCCCGACGCAAAGTGCTCGTTCGCGTAAGCGATGCGTTCGTAGTATTCCTCTTTGAACTCGTTTTCATCCGTGTCGGGATCAGGATCGCGACGGCGCCAAAACTCCTCGATAAATCGCTCACGTTCGTCGTCTGTCGCCAGCTTCTTAAAAGCCTTGCGTTCCTCGTCTGTGATGATGTAGGTGACGTCTTTGTCTAACCAGTCCCGGTAAGCCTTCTTGAGCTCAGGTTTCACGTTGCGGGCCTTCTGTGACGGGTCCTGAGCTGATCCTTTATCCTGGCCAAAAGAGAACGGAACGGAACTCAACACAAACAGAACGATGGCCAGGCGATGAGCTAATTTGGGGTAACGCATGCGGAACTCCTATTGAAGCAGAACGGACTAGAACGAGAATCACGGCGGCGGTGCCGGCGTGGAGCAGAAGCTAAGGATTCTAGGTTCGTCGGGAACCGTAGTCAAGATGCCAAAATCCCGAGTGTGAGTTGCCATCAGATCCTCGAAAACCCTAGTAAATACTGGTCCTATCAGGTGGCCCAACTAGGTCGCGGTGCGCGGTTTGTTGAAAATCCAGGCCACAAATATGGAAACTACATAAAGAACCAGCATCGGGGCAGCGAACAGTAACATATTGGGGATATCACTGGTAGGCGAAAGCACTGCCGCAGCAATCAGGATGACCATCGCCGCCGTCTTCCATGAACGTACCAGAAATCCGGCAGTTAGCAGTCCGATTCGAGAAAGGACGTAACTTACTGCGGGCATCTGGAAAACCACTCCCATTCCCAGCATGACAATGATTATGAAGTCAAAGTAGTCGTCTGCCTTTAGCAGCAGGCGAAAGTCCTGACCAAGTCCCAGCAAATACTTCGCCGCCGGGGGAAAAATCACATAGTAGGCGAACATCGCGCCCAGCACGAAAGATATCGATGAGAGTGCGATAAACGGAGTCACGTAACCGCGCTCGTGCGGATAAAGACCGGGCGAGACAAATGCCCAGATCTGAAAGAGCAGGAACGGAACTGACACGCAAAGCGCGGCGTACAGCGAGACTTTTATGTAAAGGGAGAACGGCTCCAGGGCGGTCGTGACTATCAGCTTGTCGTTGATTCCAGAGAAAGCCTGTGGCAGTGACGTAAAATCGATCGGGAGTCTGACCCCTTTGGGAATTACAGCGTTGCCGGCGTAAAGCGGTTCATCTGTAAAGAGCCCCAATTGTCCCTGCGCATCCTTGGCAATTCGTGCGGTCACCGAGGCTCCGACTGGAATGACGCTGGTTCCCATTTTGGTTTCTTCGGGAAACACATAGCGTCCGACGTCGTTTTCCTTAAGAGAGCCTAGCCCCAGTATCGTTTCATTTCCTGTCAGGCCTGCAATTGGCACCTGACGACGTTGCGCTTCGGCCAGGGCTCGCTCGACCGGCACTGCCAGAAAATTGTATATGCGGTCGGAAAAAAACCAGCAGATGGTAGTGGCCAGAAAGACAAAAACGATAGAGCGAATCAGCCGTTTCCGCAGCTCGTCCAGATGATCCAGAAAGGACATCTGGCCGCCAAGGTCTTCTTCACCTTCGCCTATTTGGCGAGCTCTCAAGAGAGTTGACATTGATTAGGTTCGTCGCGTTTCACAACCAATCTTGCTTACGCGGTGGTTCCAGGTTGATCGGTTCGTCTTTAATCTCGTCTGCCTCCGCGGAGAAAGCCGAAGAATCCGTGAGGTTCGACGCCTCCTGGCGACCTACGGCTTCAGCAGCGGGTACTGGTTCAATCATCGGCTCAGGAAACTGATCGATTTGGTTGTCTGAGTTCAACATCAAGTTGTCGTCGGATTGCTGCGACGGCGTTTTTCCGGCGTCGAACTGAGATTCTTCGAATGCGACCTCCCGCTCCCAGGTGCGTTTGAAATCTTCGGAGGCCTTACGAAACTCCGCGATGTTTTTCCCTAAGGTGCGGCTCAGCTGAGGTAATTTCCGCGGACCAAAAAAGACCAGAGCCATCAACAGGATGAAGAATAGTTCGGTGCTGCCGAGCGAATCGAGGATTAAGAGGAACATTTTCTTAGAACTACCTTCCGCCGAGAGTACTTGATTGCCGATTTCCGATTGCCAATCAGAGGAACTCGAACGCGTTTCGGATTGTAGCGCGTTGGCGGCTAAAGCAGAAGGCAGTAGCACCGCGCCAAACCTGTACCTGCGCGAACTGCTCGATGCCCTTTCTTGACAGTGGCGACCAAGTCGCGCAACCCTGTCCAGAACTGTAAACACGCCGTCAGTCCGGGGATGGGAGAAACCACCCACCGGACACTTTTGGTCCCCCGATCGTTGTGAATTCGGTATCAGGGATCTACGTGAGCTAAGGCAGAGGAAGTATGTCCAGAATGGCTATTCCAGAGGGATCGGAACCGGCAGGCGCGGCTTTGCAGCAGTTCGGTGAAGTAGCTGAGGCCATTTCCGGAACCACTAAGAAATTAGAAAAGACAGCCTTACTGGGTATCTACTTCAAGCAGCTGAACGACGCGGACCTTGCGCGTGCCGCGCGTTACTTCGCGGGCCACCAGTTTGCATTGAGTGATTCACGCACGACCAACGTAGGCGGAAGCATCATCAGCGAAGCACTGAGTCAGGCTACCGGTTTCAGTAGCGAAGATCTTGCACCGCGGTATGTCCGTCTTGGGGATGCTGGCGAGACAGCATATGAAGTCGTCAAAGAAGCAAAGCTTGGCACTCAGGCGCCCGGTATTACGTTGACGGAGACTGAGTCATTGATCTCGCGTTTGAGTGAAACGCGTGGAACCAGAAACAAGACAACATTGCTGGCCGCTGTGCTTCATCGGGCAAGTCCGCTAGAGGCTAAGTACCTTGTCAAGTTGCTTGTTGGTGACCTGCGAATTGGCTTGAAAGAAGGGCTTGTCGAAGATGCTATCGCCCGCTGCTTCTCCATGCCGCTTCCGGAGGTGGCCCAGGCGAACATGCTTCTTGGTGATATTGGCGAGGCGGCGGTTCGTGCGCGGAAGAATGAATTGGCCAATATCGAGATGCGGCTCTTTCATCCGATCAAATTCATGCTGGCAACGCCGGCGGCCGACCTCTCAGACATCGCCCGCACCATGCCGGCAGAGTTTCTCGTTGAAGATAAGTTTGATGGGATTCGAGCGCAGGCGCATGTTAAAGCGGCGCGGGTGTCGATCTACTCTCGCACGATGGATGAGATCACTCACCGATTTCCGGAGCTAATCGAACCACTCCAAAGCCTGCCGACGGACGCGATCATTGACGGCGAAATCGTACCCGCGCTGGGTGAAAGGATTCTGCCTTTTCGCGAGCTGCAAAAACGATTGGGTCGGAAGACCATTGGCAAGGATCTGATGAGCGAAGTGCCGGTGATTCTGGTGGCTTACGACTTGTTGTACGCAGATGGTCGGGTGCTGATTAATGAGTCTCTCGAACAGCGTAGAGAGATCCTGAATAGACTCGTCCCGCATCAAGGTACAGTCCGGCTCTCCATCGCCAAAGCATTTAGAGAGGTCACCACGCTCGACGACGAATTCACTAGTGCTCGAGAGCGAGGTAATGAGGGCTTGATGATCAAGAGTCCCGCCTCCTTATATAAGCCAGGTAGGCGCGGCCGGGACTGGTTAAAGTTGAAGCGTGCAATTGCGACTCTGGATGTGGTGGTAACGGCGGTGGAAGTTGGGCACGGCAAGCGCCGACATTTGCTGTCAGACTATACTTTCGCGGTGCGGCGGTCGGAACAAAGCAACGAACTGCTGAATATCGGAAAGGCGTACTCGGGGCTCACCGACGCAGAACTGGTAGAGCTTACAGAATGGTTCCAGACCCATACCCTGCAGGAGTTCGGTCACGGCAGAGTACGTTTGGTAGAGCCTGGCATTGTGATTGAGGTCACTTTTGATAGGGTCCAGGAATCGAAAAGGCACAAGAGTGGCTACGCGCTCCGTTTTCCACGGATTCTTCGGGTGCGAACTGATAAGGGTCCGGAGGATGTTGATACACTCGAAACCGTCCAGCGCCTGGTAAGTCAGAACGCTTCCTTCTCCCCCGGATTGGGTGAAACTCCAAATATTCCCTGACAGCCTCAAAGAACAGAACTTGTGACGGGGGGGCGCCCGCCCCCCCGGTTACCTGACTTAGGTATTGCTTTGTCGTGTTAGAAGGCGGTAGGATTCAGCCGTTGTGCCCCCTTGGCCGGGCATGTCGGCACGTTACGCAAAGTCGTTGCATACACGAATAATAGGCCGCGTGACTAGTCGCGAATAATGACCCCATTCGTCCCAAGCTCGCTAGAACAGAGAGAGCACAGCTATCAGGATGTCAATGAGCATCTCTGAACTCAGGTCGGAATTCAGGGCCTGGGCCGATTGTGAGCTTGGCGTTCCGGGGGTTCCACCTTCTTCCTCAGTGGTCGGTGGCGGCGGAGGCGGCGGAGTACCACCGGGGGTTTGGATGACTCCGGCGAAGGTGGGAACGGCAAGTACTAGGGTGAGAACAGTCGCCGCCAGTGTTGATTTCATCTTGCTCATTTCGGTGCTCCTAGTTTGGTCCAGATGTGATATAAAAGTCCAGTCAAATACGAAGACTAGGACAACTGGAAGGTTTTATAACGATGCGCATCATAACCGCCCCGCAAGCGTCTTGCAAGGAATCTGACTAAAACACAAAAGGAACGACCTCACATGCACTTACATCAGCCCATTTCCCTTGAAAAAGCCTTGGTTGGCAATCTAAGCGATCGCGTGCTAGTTCTTTGCGAGCGAGCAAAAGAACTGGCTGAAGCGGGCGAATTTGAGCCGGCCAGGTCAACGATCAGCGAATTCTGGAATCGCGTAGGAGAGCGACCCCGGCTCGACGGCCTCGACGAATCGGCCCAGGCCGAATTGCTTTTGCGCGCTGGTACTCTTTCCGGCTGGATAGGAAGTACTCAGCAGATCCGGGGGGCGCAGGAAGTCGCAAAAGATCTGATTAGTGAAAGCACGACCATCTTTGAAAGACTCGGGCTGCACGAGAAGGTCGCCGAATCGCGCATCGACCTCGCAATCTGTTACTGGCGCGAAGGCGGATACGATGAGGCGCGGGTCACCCTACAGCAGATCCTTGCAGACCTGGGAGATCAGCCGAGCGAACAAAAGCTCCGAGCTCTGCTTAACTGCGGCGTCGTAGAGACATCGTCGCTTCGCTACCATGACTCGGTCCGGATTCACCGAGAAGCTGCTTCGCTATTCAACGAGAGCAGCAATCATGCCCTCCGAGGCAAGTTCCATAATGAGTTTGCGGCGGTGCTCATGAATCTTGGTATCGCCGAGAGACGAGATGACTATATAGACCAGGCGTTGGTTGAATACGCGGCGGCAAGTTTTCATTTTGAAGAGGCAGGCCACAAACGTTTTCGAGCTGCTGTCGAGAACAACCTCGGATTCCTGTTCATCAGTCTCCGCCGATTCGGTGAAGCACATGAACAACTAGACCGGGCCCGCTCGCTCTTTGAAGGACTTAGGGACAGGGGCATGGTTGCGCAAGTCGATGACACCCGCGCAAGGGCCTTTATCGATCAGGGACTCTACTCAGAAGCTGAGGCAGTAGCCGCTCGATCCGTGCGAGTACTAGAGGAAGGCGACCAACTCTCCTTGCTGGCTGCGGCGTTGACTACACACGGAAAGGCACTGGCGAAGCTTGGCGACGCTCAATTGGCACACTCCAAGTTTAGCGAAGCATTGGCAACCGCGCAGCGGGCTGGTGATCCTGAGAGTGCTGGGGTCGCGGTGCTCAGCATCGGCGAAGAGTTGGCAGATTATCTGCCGCTGAGTGAGATGTGTGCTTACTACCGAATGGCAGAGTCGCTGCTGGCTGAGTCTCAGTATCCTGAAGTTAAGGGGCGCTTGGGAGAATATGCTCGACGACTAATGGCAATGTCGGCCCCGCCCATGGTTGAGGTTCCAGGTAGCCATAGGACAAACGGGAACGGGTCTGCCAGCGAACACTCAGCGGTGAACCCGGCATTCATAAATTTCGAACTGGAAGGATCGCTAGAAGAGCTGGTGCTTAACTATGAAGGCGATCTCATCAGGCGGGCTCTCGAGTCATCTGGAGGAAGCGTCACCCGCGCAGCGCGAATGCTCAGGATCACGCACCAGGGACTTGCGTTCATCCTTAATGGCCGGCATAGGAATCTGCTCAGTGTGCGCACTCCCGTTAAGCCGCGGAGGCGAAGCATCATCCGTCACCGGTAATCAGCTAGTGTTCCCCTCGTCTTTGAGCGGCGTTTGTTTCCTTGGAAGCAACGTCGCTCCTTTGTTTGATCTCTAATCGTCATCGTAACAACGGATACAGCGGCTTCATGAACTTTTCAAGGTACTTTTTTGCCACTGGCCTGGCATTCTTCATCGCGGCAGGAATCGTGGGGCAGGCTCCACGCCGAAGGTCGACTACTCGTCCCGCGTCTGCCAGGGCTGTGGCTCCTCAGCCCACCCCGGAACCGGTCGCACCGCCCCTAACCCCCAGAGCGCCCAAGGCCCCTGTAGCGCTGGCAATTGTCAACGGACAGACGATTACGACCGTGGATATCGAGCCCAGCGTGAGAGAAGAGATTGAGAGTCTCGACGAAACAATCGCCGATACAAAACGGCGCGCCCTCGAGCTTCAGATCAACACCGAGCTGCTCGAAATCGAAGCTAAGAAGCGTAAGGTGACATCACAGCAGCTGTATAACCTGGAGGTCACCAAGCGTGTCACCAACCCTACTGAAGACGAGATCAGAAAGTTCATCGATGCTAACCGCGACCAGATGGAAGGCGCTGATGAAGCTAGCGTTCGGTCCCAAGTGGTCGCTTTGTTGCGGAACAGCCATGAAGAAAAAATCTCAGAAGAGTTTGTGCGGCGACTCCGCTCCACCAATCCGGTGATCATGGGAGTGGATGTCAACTCGCCTAACCTTAACCCGGCGGCTGTACTTGCTACGGTCGGTGGAAAGCCGATCAACGCCGGCATCGTCATTGAGAGACTCAAACCAGCAATCTACAAAATACGACTGAGTGTATATGAAAGTGAATCCGAGGCTCTGGAGAGAACCATTAACGATCTGCTATTGATTGCGGAGGCCAACCGCCGGAATGTGCCACCCGAGGAGATCGTGCGCGCTGAGATCAGCGAGAAGTCGCACCCGCCTACCGAAGCTGAAGTTGCAAAGTTCTATGCTGAAAATAAAGCCCGCATTGGTAGAGATTTAGACTCGGTTCGCAACCAGCTTGCGCAGTATTTGCAGGAGCAGGGCCGGAAACAGCTGGAGCGAGAAATGTCTGAACGACTTCGCAAGGGAGCCCAGATCCGCCTGTTGATTTCTGAACCGCAGCCTCCGATCCAGGCCATCAGTGTCGACGATGATCCAAGTCGCGGTGCGCCAACCGCAGCAGTCACCATCGTCGAATTTACCGACTTCCAATGCCCGTCCTGCGCAGCGATGCACCCGGTGCTGGAAGAAGTGCTGAAATCTTACAGCAACAACGTAAGGCTTGTAGTCCGCGACTTTCCGCTGGCGATGCATGCAAACGCGCGCAAAGCTGCCGAAGCGGCCAATGCGGCGCATGCGCAGGGCAAATTCTTTGAGTATGCTGCACTACTCTTCAAGCGCCAGGCTGCTCTGGACGTTCCTTCGTTGAAAAAGTATGCGTCAGAACTCGGATTGGATCGGGCTCGTTTCGACGCGGCGTTGGATGGTGGAACGTTCGCCGCGGAGGTGCGTCGCGATGTTTCTGACGGTCAGATGTATGGGATCGATGCCACGCCCACGATCTTTGTTAACGGTGTTTTTCTGAAATCCCTAAGCGCTGAGGATTTGCGTGCGGCGATCGACCGAGCCCTGGGCGCCGCTCCGACGACAAAGACTCCCACGAACTAGAATCCCGGTTCATTCTTCTTCCAATCAAATATCTTGCCTGCCTGTCAGGTACGCGTGGAACTCCGCTCCGAGCTTCCTCACCAGGCCCGATGATCCACTCCCGTGACGAGAACAGCGCGCCTAACCATGTTAAGCTTCCGTGCAGCCGATGAATCAGATCACGAGGGGACATGGATGGTTTTGCTGAGGACTAAACATCTCAAGCGATACAAAGATGTAGCAATGCTGCTGGTTAAATACGGCCGCTCGGATCTTGTCAAACAGGCCGGGCTGGAAGACAGCATTGAGCTTGATGAAACGAGGCTCGAGGCTATGCCCAAGGCTGAGGAATTGGCGACCGACCTCGAAAAGCTGGGGCCGACATTTATCAAACTGGGCCAATTGCTTTCGACGCGTGCGGACTTGTTACCAGTTCCCTACCTGGAGGCGCTGACGCGGCTCCAGGATCAGATCGAACCATTTCCTTACGAAGAAGTTGATCGCATCGTCTCGGGTGAACTCGGAGTGCGCATCTCCAAGGCATTTGCGGAGTTTGATCCGGAGCCGCTCGCTGCCGCTTCGCTGGCCCAGGTCCATCGCGCTCATATGCGCGACGGACGCGCAGTGGTAGTCAAAGTTCAGCGACCCGCAATCCGCGATCAAATCGTCGAGGATTTGGAGGCGCTCGAGGAGTTCGCCCAGTTCGTGGACGCTCACACCGAACTGGGAAGGCGCTACGAGTTTGGCAACATGTTGTCAGGGCTGCGCAAGAGTTTATTGCAGGAGCTTGATTTCAAGGCCGAAGCCAACAACCTCGTCATGTTTGCGGAGAACCTCCGAGAGTTTGAACACATTATCATTCCCGAGCCGGTCCTCGATTACACGACCTCGCGCGTTCTCACGATGGAGTACATTCCGGGAAAGAAGATTACTGAGGTCAGCCCGCTCCGGATTGTGGAAATTAACGGTCCGGTTCTCGCCGATGAGCTTTTTCGCGCTTACCTGCAACAGATTCTGGTGGATGGTGTTTTCCATGCTGATCCCCATCCCGGTAACGTTTTCCTGACTGATGACGATCGGATAGCGCTCCTGGACCTGGGAATGGTAGCTCGCTTGATGACGAGCTTTCACGACAACTTGCTGCGGTTGTTGCTGTCGATCAGCGAGGGGCGAGGAGAGGACGCTGCCGAGACTGCAATCAAAATGGGAGAACCCAAACTGGGATTCAATAGATCGGAATTTATCAGGCGGGTATCGGATTTGGTTGCCGAGAATGCGGATGCCAATTTGAGTCGCATCGATGCGGGTCAGGTGACACTGGAGATCACCAAAATCGCGGCCGATTGCTGGTTCAGACTACCGTCGGAATTCACCATGATTGCCAAAGCGTTGCTCAATCTGGATCGCTCCGTCTACACGCTCGATCCCGCCTTCGATCCGAATGCAATCATCCGTCAACGTGCAACGGAGATCCTGGAGCGAAACGTGCTGAAAAGCCTGGCTCCTGGGAACCTGCTCAGCGGCGCGGTCGAGATAAAAGAGTTTGTCGAGAAACTTCCGATGCGCGTCAATAGAATTCTGGACGCCGTAGGGAATAATGATTTGAAGATTAAGGTCGATGCCATCGATGAAAAAGTCGTACTCGAAGGCCTGCAAAAGGTAGCAAACAGAATTTCACTGGGTCTGGTGCTGGCGGCACTGATTGTGGGAGCAGCGATGCTGATGCGAGTGGAGACTTCGTTTCGTATTCTTGGCTATCCCGGTTTTTCGATGATCTTCTTCCTGTTCGCCGCCATCGCCGGGATTGCCCTCGCGATAAGTATTGTGATGAACGATGTCAAAGCACGAAGAAGATCCAAAGATCAATAAGTCTCCCTTGTAAAAGTCACCGCAAGATAATGGGAATCGACCGTTCTCTTTGTAGTTGGTAGGAGGTTGTAATGAATCAGCTAACCACAGTTTTGGCAGCTCTGCCGCTTCTCATGGCGATCTTTGCCCAAGGCGACTCGTGCGGATCGGTCAAGCAAGAGAGCAATAATACGAAGGATGTTGCGGTTCAACAGGAGGGTCGCATGATTAAGGGCACCTGGGGTGGAGACCACATTTCGATGGAGGTAACCGAGGAAGGCGCTCAGATTGAGTTTGATTGCGCCCACGGGATCGTCTCAGAGCCGCTTAGAGTGGACGGCCAGGGGAAGTTCCGAGCGTCAGGAACTCACTTCAAGGAAAGCGCCGGGCCGCAGCGTGCAGACGACGAGGACAAGGGCGTGCCGGTTATCTATTCTGGTACAACCGACGGCAAGACGGCTACGTTCAAAATTACCAATTCAGCCACCGATGAGGTCATAGGGACCTTCTCACTCACTCTGGGAAAGAGAAGTCGTATCCACAAGTGTCTCTGAGGTCGGTCACGTAAAAATCAAGTCAGCAATTCCGAGTTCTCTGACCGCAGAGAAAAGGCTGGTGGACAGACGTCACATCAGCCTTTCTCTTTGGTCCCCTGACAGAATGAACCGCACGTCAACCATACTGGGGCGACGATGCGAGTTAGGACTTCTGGGCCTCGCGTCGTTTACGTCGTCTCAAGGCCGCAGCCCCAGCCAGGCCACTACCCAGCAGCAACATGCTGGCCGGTTCGGGAACCGGGTTCTGGCCACCAGGTAGAACGGTGATGGAGAACTCCTGAGTGCCGATGATGTCATCAGCATTGGCGTTGTCACCGCCCAGTATTGAAACCGTGCCGGAGTAGACGCCGGGAGGTACCAGGGCCGAAACCACGGCGTCGAAGAAGGCCACCAGACCGGTGCTGCCGCCGGAGGTCAAACTGGCTGGCAGCGCGAAGAATGCGGCATCATTAAAGGTAATTGAACCCGGGGCTCCGGAGGCGAACGAGAATGAAATGCCATTGAGGAAGGTAGTCGGGGGCCCGCCGTTGGTCAGGGTGCCGAAGAAGGTAACAGAGCTGCCGGCAGCTACCGTATGAGTATCGTCGAGAGTGAAAGTTACGGGGTCAGCCTTAACGGCCGCTGGCAGGATAACCAGAACCGCCAGGACCGACATGACAATTAAGAGTTGCTTGAATTTGGTCTTCATCTTTGTA